>JBNMJQ010000010.1:0-65652 GCA_050873865.1 Agathobacter sp.
AAGTGTAGGATAAGATTTAGGTTGTCAATGAATGTAAAAATGGTTTTCTTGCTTGAAGAAAACAGGCCTGACGAAGTATCGCTCAGATTAGATTAAAAATTCTAGTCTGGGCGATTTTTTTCGTTCAGGGAAAAGGAGGAAATGTCATTGATAGAAAAGACGGATATTAGAGATTCGGATGAAAAAGTAGTTGAAATTGAAATGGAGCGGTTAAGAAATTTTACAAATCATCCTTTCAAGATAATCGGTGACAGTCAGATGATTGAACTACAGGACAGTATTAAGAAATATGGAGTTCTTAATCCATTGAACGTCCGGCCGAGGAAAGAAGGCTACTATGAAATCATTTCAGGTCACAGAAGGAAATATGCAGCGGAGCGACTGGGGTATAAGAAAATACCTGTGATTATCCGCATGATGCAGGATGATGAAGCTGTAGTGACTATGGTGGATTCTAATTTACAGAGAGAGCAGATTACACCAAGTGAAAAAGCATATGCCTACAAGATGAAATATGATGCCATTAAAAAGAAAGCAGGCAGAAAGAATTGTGGTCAAGTTGACCACAATACAGGAAAGAGAAGTATTGATGTGATCGGAGAACTTTGTGGAGACAGTGCAAAGCAGGTCCAGCGTTATATCAAAATGACAGAATTGATACCGGCTCTATTGGATAAGGTGGATGACGGATCAATGGGATTTACCCCGGCAGTGCAGTTATCTTATCTGAAAAAGAAAGAACAGCAGGAAATTATTGATGCAATGGAGGCAACTCAGTGTACGCCATCACTTTCGCAGGCAATAAGGATCAAGAAATTAAGGATAATTATTTCTGCGGACTGCGCATACGAAGGAACCGACAGTTTTACCATGGTTGAAAATATAAAAGATGTGGCACAGAAATATTATTCCGATGATTATTATCTGTGCGGGCAAAGCGCAAACATGTACGATATAAAGGAATTTTCACAGCAGGATAATAAAGTTGTCACATTGATTACGGTGATATGTATTTATCTGGTACTACTTATCATGACAAAAAATTGGTTTACACCACTGCTGCTGATCCTTACGATAGAGTGCTCTATATGGCTTAATATGTGCATTCCATATTTTATGGGAGACAAATTAAGCTATCTGGGATATCTGATTGTCAGCACGGTCCAGATGGGAGCAACGATAGATTATGCGATACTTTTGACCAATACCTACAATCGGAACCGCATGGATATGGATAAGAAAGCGGCCGTCAGAAAAACACTCGGAGATGTATTTGGCTCGCTTCTGATCTCGGCTGCAACACTTTGTCTGTCCGGTTTTTGCCTGAATTGGGCGTCATCAAATGAGGTGGTAAAGGTTCTCGGAGGGTTGATCGGACGAGGAGCAATACTTGCGATATGTATGGTTATGCTGTTGCTGCCCGTATTTTTAATGATTGCAGATCGGATCATTCCTCATACATATCTGTTTAGAAGAAAAAAAGATGGAAAGGGGCTGTTTAAGAATGAGAAATAAAAAAAATATCATATCTGCGGTTCTGGCAGGAAGTATGCTGCTATCCACTTCGCTTTTTGTATACGCAGAAGACCAGGATAATGCTATCGGGCAGATTGCACAGGAAAATACCCAAAAAGAGGAAGCAACAGATACAGGCACTGCCTCCTACACAAAGAACGAAAATGTATATGCAAATCTTGCGGCAGATGGCACAGCATCAGATGCGTATGTAGTCAATCATTTCAGTGTGGAAAGTTCAGGAAAGATTGTTGATTACGGAGAATATGATGATGTAAAAAATCTGACAACACTTGGTGATCTGGCAAAGGAAAACGACAGTGTTAATTTTCAGGCAGAAGACGGGGAGTTCTATTATCAGGGACAAGTGAAAAATGTGGAACTTCCATGGAAATTTGCGATAAGTTATAAGCTTGACGGCAAATCTGTTGCAGCAGACGAGCTGGCAGGAAAATCAGGAAAGCTTGAGATTACATTCAGATCCACAAAAAATGATAAGGCAGACGAGAGCTTTTATGATCATTATCTGATGCAGGTGTCATTGACGCTGGATAGCGCGAAAGCCAGAAATATCGTTGCGGATGGAGCAACGGCTGCTGATGCCGGTGCCAACAGACAGCTTTCGTTTACAGTATTGCCGGGCAGTGACGCGGAGTTTGTCATAAAAGCAGATGTAAATGATTTTACAATGTCTGGATTTTCCATTGCAGCAGTACCTTACAGTATGGATATTGATATGGACCAGTTTAATATGGATGATTTTACGGGACAGATATCTGAACTTACAGATGCAGTTGATAAACTGAATGACGGTGTCAGCAGTTTGTCTGATGGATTGAATCAATTATGTGATGGAAATGAGGACCTGCAGGATGGCTCCGCACAGATACAGAGTGGGCTGAATGAGCTTAGCAGTAATTCGGCAGCAATCGTTGAAGCGTCATCTGAGATACAAGGTGCGTTGGATAAAATAAGCACACAGCTTGACAAGACAGATTTTAGCGGATTGAGCAGCCTTTCGAAATTACCAAAGGGGTTAAAAGCACTTGCCAAAGCGCTCGATGATATTGCAAGTGGATTAAAGACGCTTGAAAAAAATTATTCCAAGGCACTCAAAACGCTGGATAAAATGATCGCAGCAGACGTTGATGCTCCGACAGAAGCAGAGTTTGCGGCATTACAAGGATGCATACAGAATAATGCAGATGCGGCTTCGGCATATCAGAAGTTAATGGCTTCCTATCAGCAGCTTTTAACCGTAAAGGGAACCTATGAGCAGATAAAACCGGCATTTGAAGCTGTACAGACAACATTAAACAGTAAGAATGAACAGTCTGTTATAAAAGGAATAAAGACAGTATCGTCAAGTTTGAAGGAGCTTGCAGAATCTCTTTCGACCGTATCTGAGACGGACATATCCAAACAAATGACGAAACTGAAAAAAGGAATATCAACATTGGCAACACAGTATGAAAGCTTCAATAACGGGTTATCGTCATATACTGGCGGAGTTGATACACTTTCAAAGAGCTACGAAACCTTTGATGAGGGAATTTCATCTTACCTTGATGGAACCGAAAAACTAAAGGATGGTGCAGCGGAATTATCAGACGGAATGGAGCAATTTGCAGATGGAATAAACGATATGCCAACGCAGATACAGGATACGATAGATGAGATGGCTGGAAGCTTTTCGGGGGATGACTACAAGGCAGTTTCATTTACGGATGGAAAGAATGAAAATATCACATCTGTCCAATTTGTAATATCTACAAAGGGCATTGAGAAGGCTAAAGCAGAGAAAGTGACCGAAACGGAGAAAAAGGACGGCTTCTGGGACAGACTAAAAGCTTTGTTTGTAAAATGACAGGAATAAGAGGTGTAAGCTTTGTTATACATAATATACATATTGGCAGGTTTAGGTGCAGGAATTGTAACGGGACTGGCAGGACTATCTGCGGCAGTGATCATTACACCGATGCTTGTCAGCCTTTGTGGCTGGCAAAGCTATGATGCTGTAAATGTTGCATTGGCATCCGATGTATTGGCAAGCCTGCTATCGGCATACACATATTACAAAAATAAAAATATAGACTTGAAACGCGGCATATATGTGACGGTCACAGCATTTCTCGGAACAATTGTCGGAAGCTACTGCGGATATCTTTTTAGTCAGAGCAATCCGGATGGACTTGGGTATCTGTCTATGGCCACAACAATTCTGCTTGGAGTAAAATTCCTCTTTAAGCCGGTTACAGGTGGGATGGATGCAGCAGTAAACCGCACGATAGATAATAAGACCAGAAAAGCGATGATATTTGGAGCCATAATCGGATGGGTCTGTGGCTTTACGGGAAGTGGCGGTGGAGTGCTTATGCTTATGGTATTCACGATAGTACTGGGGTACAATCTGAAAATCGCCGTTGGGACAAGCACAATGATCATGTCACTTGTTGCATTGACAGGAAGTGTGAGCCACATCATGATGGGAGCAAAAATATACCCGCTTCCTATGATATGCACCGTAGCTGCATGTCTTTTAGGCGCATTGGTATCAGCCAGATTTGCCAATAAGTGTGAAATCAAAAAGCTGAACCGCATTGTGGGATGTGTATTACTTGTATTGGGGGCGGTTACTCTTATTATCAAGCTGGCATGAGTATTTTCAGCACTCGAAAAGAGAAAAAATCCCATTGGTTGTATCGGGGACGTTCCTTTTGACACAAGGAGCGCCCATTGGCTCGAATCCACGCCCATAATTAAAGAAAACCACAATCTATGACGATATAGGTTATACATGGAAGTCATTGTATTTCAAATGAATGAATTGAGATACAATGACTTTTTATTTTATCAGGAATTTTTTCACAACTCCCAAGAAGGAAAGTCGATGATATCAACCAATTATGCGTATAACAGCGCGACAACAGCCGAATACAAGACCCAGAAGGTCTCCGGCAAAAAGACGTATGAGCAGCAAACGAAAAGGGAATGCAAAAATGTGGTCAAGGAGAAATCTCATCCGGAATAGCAGCGCGAACCAGGTATCCAGAAGTGAGACGACGAGGGATGAGTACAAGGCGTTTTTTAAGGGGCTGATGGACAGCATTCCTTTTGATTCCTCCCAGATGGACAACACGGAAATATGGTCGATCACGGAGCAGGGCTGGGAGCACATTGCAGGTGAGAGCCGGATGCAGCAGTATTTTGCGGAGCATAACGGCGGCACTTCAAGCGGCAGCACGACAGACCAGGTGTCTTCAAAAGGCTTGACAAATGGAATAGAAACGTATGAAATGATGGTAGATCTATTTCAGACAGGAGGCAATTTATGAATATCACTGTATATCTTGGGGCATTTGAAGGAAATGATCCGGCGCTCGCCGAAGCTGTCAGGGAATTAGGCACCTGGATCGGGCGAAGCGGCAACGCGCTTGTATATGGCGGCTCAAAATCCGGACTTATGGGTGTGATCGCTGATAGTGTGCTGGAGGCAGGCGGCGAAGTGACCGGAGTGGAACCGCAGTTCTTTATCGACGAGGAGGTCCAGCATGAGGGACTGACAAAGCTCATCATCACAAAGGATATGGCGGAGCGCAAGGCAAAGATGATCGAGCTTGGCGATGCTTTCATCGCATTTCCGGGCGGAACGGGAACGCTGGAGGAGATCGCGGAGATCATGTCGAAGGTTTCCCTGAAGCAGTTGGACGCACCGTGCATCTTATACAACCTCAACGGCTACTATGACAGCCTGAAGATATCGTGGGGACGTTCCTTTTGGCACAAGGAGCGCCCAATGGCTCACATTCATAGGGAAAAAGGTCGGTTTTCAAGCAAAAGTCACTAAATTTTTAAAATTTAGTGATTTTTTTATAGGCCCTTCAATCACGGTTTGTTTTTGCCATAATGTAACGTTAATGCTATAATATCCCCTAGAAAGGATGTGAGCCAAAGGGCGCTCCATGTGTCAAAAGGAACGTCCCCACTTATGCAAAAATACAAAGGTATATGTTATATCATCTTAGCTGCGTTCGGATTTGCATTTATGAATCTGTTCGTGAAGCTGGCGGGGGATCTGCCGGCGATCGAAAAGAGCTTTTTCCGCAATCTTGTGGCAATCTTTTTCGCATTTATTGTTATGAAAAAGCAGAAGGTCCCGTTTGCAATTCCAAAAGGTACGGGAAAGTATATCTTCTTTCGGTCCCTCTTCGGAACGATCGGGATCTTTGCAAACTTTTATGCTATCGGAAAACTCAATATTGCGGATGCATCCATGCTTAACAAGCTGTCTCCGTTTTTTGCTATCATTTTTTCCTACTTCCTGTTAAAGGAAAAGATCAGGCCATATCAGCTGGTGTGTGTTGTGGTGGCGTTTATTGGAGCATTGTTTATTCTGCGTCCGGGACTAGACAGCGTTGCGACATTTCCGGCGTTCATAGGCATGATCGGTGGTATGGGAGCCGGGCTGGCCTATACGAATGTGCGCATGGCAACGAAGCACGGCGCACCGGGACCGCTTATCGTATTCTGCTTTTCTGTTTTCTCCTGCGTGTGCGCAATACCGTTCATCATCGCAGATCATCAGCCGCTCGCATGGTGGCAGCTGGCATCCCTTTTGATGGCGGGACTCTCCGCGACACTTGGACAGTTTTCAATTACGGCAGCATACACCTACGCACCGGCGAGCGAGCTGTCCGTCTATGATTACACACAGATTGTATTTGCTGCGCTTCTGGGTATCATATTCTTAGGAGAAGTGCCGGATCTGATGAGCATTCTCGGATATCTGATCATATGCGGTGCCGGAATCGTAATGTTCCTGAAGCAAGGACGTTCATTTTGGCACAAGGAGCGCCCAATGGCATGAACATGACGGAGGAGAAAGTTTGAAAAAGGAGATCGCATACTACCATCTTCCCGGGTTATTCGAATTTTATGGATTATATCGTGAGTTTCTTCCATTATTTCGTGAGCATAGGGAGTATTTTTACGATTGGTGTGATATTGGTTCAATCTATGGAGCACCGGCAGACTGCCTCTGGGGCGGCGGCCGCGCTGGATTTGGAGACGCGGATGCAGCAGAGGTCTTGGCACTGGTACGGGAATACGGGGTATCTGCCAGGCTGACGTTTAGCAATTCGCTGCTTACAGAGGCGCATCTGGCAGACAAAAAATGCAATCGGCTCTGTGCATTGTTTGAAAATAGCGGAGATATCCAAAATGGCGTAATTATTCATTCGGATCTGCTGACAGATTATATAAAAAGGAATTACCCGGCTCTCTACCTTATCTCTTCCACTACGAAAGTGCTGACGGATTTCGGGCGGTTGTTGGATGAGGTAAACCGGGAAGAGTTTCGGTATGTCGTTCCGGATTTTCGCTTAAACAAATCGCTCGACAAGTGGAGCAGCCTGTCCCAGATGCAAAAAGGAAAGATAGAATTTTTGTGCAACGAATGCTGCTTTTTCGGCTGCAAAGACCGGAAGGCCTGCTATGAAACAGTCAGCCGTAAGAATCTCGGAGAAAACATTTTGGATTTCCGATGCACAGCACCGGGAATGGATGATGGCTATCGTTTTTCCAAGGCGATGGAAAATCCGGGCTTTATCGGGATTGAGGACATAAAAGGTACTTATCTGCCGATGGGGTTTTCTAATTTTAAAATTGAAGGACGGGGACTTGGCAGCGCACTGATCCTCGAATTTTTGCTGTACTATATGACAAAGCCGGAACACCAGTTACGGGTAAGAGAGGCGATATATCTGGACAATATGTTGGATTTATTTTAGCATAGGGGCGAAGTGGCTCCGGAGTGTGCGATGTGGAATAATACGGCTTGGGGAGCAACTTTATATGTTCCGGCGGTAAGTTCCAACATCTGGTAAGCTACTATTTGGATAATTGGATGTCATAACATAGCAGGAGAAAAGATGAGATATTTGCCGATTTTAGAGGAAGTTTTCACATCTGATATGTGGATCGTATTGTTGGTGGGACTTATAACATTTATGCTTGCATCAACAAGACAGAAATCCTTCAAGACAAAAAGGATTGGGTTGATCACTTGCGCGGTGGTATATATCGCATGCGAAATCTTGTCCAATATCCGCACGAACAATCTGCTGGAGATTATTTGGGTTCTGGTAGGAACGATTGCCCTCGGAGGAATACCTGGATTTGCGATTGGCATGATCATGAAGAGAGGAATGAAAAGTGCCCAATCAGCGAGTGTTATCTGTGGTTCAGATGGGCCAACCACTTTTTTCGTGGCGGGGGATTGCAACAGAAAACCGTCTTTGAGGCAAAGGATCAACCGCACCTGTTACAGGGCGCGTAAAAAGCGTGCCGCAGGATCGATTACGGCGGAACCGCATTCTTTGGATGAGGTTTGTGCATATATTAAGGATGAGCTTGGGTTTAAGGAGCTAGACAGATCCGACAGCCGTTATCAGCAGGAATATAATGAGACCAGAGCCGCTTTTATCCTCCAATATCAACCCGAATTGCTGGGGACACTTGCAGAAGCGCCGCAGTTTGCAGCCCATGACGAGGAAAGCCTAAGGATCTATATGGAAGAGAATGAGCGGAGACAGAAAGCAGCCGAGCGCATTCCGGCCGGGCAGTTTGATATTGATCTGCATATTTTCGAGAAAAATGATGATGCAGCTTACATGCGGATATCCATTGAGAAAAAATATGCGTACATCGGTGGATCTGCCTCCGGTTCACAGCGCGCAATCCGCGAATTTGAAAAGTATAACCGGGAAATATACCGCTTTTACGGAGTTACGCAGGAGGATATAGACGGACACACGCAGCGCTACCAGGACCTGGTAAACACGCTGGCACAGAGGTAGAAGATTCACAGAAAATTGCCGGGAAACTCTGCCCCGCGATTGCCCCAAGAGGCATAAGGGGAAGAGAAACAGCCGGTAGACAGTATTGAAACCACATAAAACAGCATCGGGCACAACCGGCATCCCACCGGCTCCACATAGAATAGAAACAGAACAAGAGGAAAAGATATGGATAATAGTACGTGGACAGTCTACTTTATTCTGTTCGTGGCGATATTTCTGATATATCTGCCGCGAAAAAAGAAAAGGCGTTATGCCGCAAACAGACAAATGCTAAAAAACAAAATCGCAGATAAGAAAGGAATAGGGAGAGAGATCATGAGAGAACTTGCAGAGCGTTTTGTAGGAAAAGATGTATACATCAAATTGTTGGAGGGGACAGCGGATGGTGTTGTTACCGAAGTGACGGACAGTGGTATTGTTTTGGAGAACAACGGAGCATCCCAGATTGTCAATCTTGATTATGTGATGAAGATCCGCGAGTACCCGCATAACAAAAATGGCAAGCGTGCAACCATCTGGGGCGAGTAACAGGAGCCAGGGAGCACATTATGAGATTGGACGTTTTAGGATTATTGGCTGCCTGCTCGTATGCGTTGGACTGCGTGGAGGCAGAGCTTGCGCATTTGAGCAGTAAGCACGCGAAACGCGTTGCATATATGAGTGTCTGCATGGCAGAGCAGATGGGGATTCGCGGGGAAAATCTGCAGGATCTTGCAGCCTGTGCACTGCTGCACGACAACGCCCTGACACAATACATACAGGAAGAGCTTCACAACGACATCACAAATGCAAAGAATCCAACCAGGCTGGGCGTTCATTGCACCTTGGGCGAGAAGAACATACAGAAGCTTCCGTTTCATGCCGATGTGAAAAACGTTATCCTGTATCACCACGAGAATGCCAACGGCAGCGGTCCATTCGGGAAAACCTGGGAGGAAATTCCGCTGTATTCCCGTATCATTCACCTATGTGACCTGCTCGATCTGATGAGTAATGCAAAGGCATTTTCCGCCGGAGCATGGGAAAATGCCAACGGATTTTTACAAAAAGTAAAGGGCAGCATCATTGATGAGGAATGTGCTGACGTATTTACAAAGACCTTTTCGCAGGAGCATTTTATGTCTTTGGAGGGAGAGGCGTTCGAGACAAGGCTATGGGAAAAAATCCCACGCACAAGGCAGGAACTTGATTTTTCGCAGATAAAGGCGTTAGCGGATTTCTTCGCGCAGATCGTAGATTACAAGTCGCCATTTACGAGCACACACTCGATCGGCGTGGCAACGCTCGCGGAGAAGCTGAGCCGGTATATGGGATTTGACGAGGAAACCTCGCAGAAAATGTACCTTGCCGGAGCACTGCATGACATCGGAAAAGTGGCGGTAGGCAATGAAATCCTGGAGAAGCCGGGTCGGCTGACGGAGGATGAATTTGCGGTGATGAAGCATCACGCCGCATACACATACGATATTTTGTCCGGGATAGAGGACTTCGACGAGATCCGCGACTGGGCGGCGTTCCATCATGAGCATCTGGATGGCAGCGGCTACCCATTCGGAAAGACAGCGGACGAACTGAACACGCAGGAGCGCATGATGGCGTGCGTTGATATTTATCAGGCGCTGACCGAAAGCCGCCCATACAAGAGTGGGATGTCCCATGAAAAAGCGTGCGGTATTTTAAAGGATATGGCGGGCAAAGGCTGGCTGGACGCAGAGATTGTGGAAGTGATCGGCAGGGCATTGCAGTAAAATGATTTCAATGTCCGGTTTTTGTATAATCCCCATCTATAAATCTGCTTCCCTCGATGATCTTAAACCCCTGCCTAATCTCAACATCTCAAAACTCCAGACACTGTCTGGCAAATTTAATATGCAAAACTAAACTAAAATTGGCGGTTAGAAACAGCGCTCCTATCTAAACAGCACCTTCCTCTGATGCCCCAGCCGCAGCACCCTCTCAAAGGAATCCAGCTTCGGCAGGAATGTGCATCTGGCAGCAGTCCATGCGCCGATGACACCGCCGAGGGTGTTGCAGATCAGGTCGTCCACGTCACATAAACGGTATGATCCCGGATAGATAAAGAAAAGTCCGGTAAGCTGTCCGATCTCGATAAATAATGTAAATGCAAAGCTCAAAAGAGCAATCTTTTTCATATCCATTTTCCAATAGTATCTGAGGTAAGCTCCAAACGGAATCGTCATTACAATATTGAAAAGAACCTGTGCAACCGCATTTAAGGACGGATTTTTGCAGATGTCGTACAGGGCGTATCCCGGAATCAGCTGGATATGGTGTCCGGTGAATTCGGTTCCGGCTGTTGGCAGGGGTAAGAAAACGAGTGCCAGAACACAGCACATATATGCGAAAAATAAAACATTCAAAACGTATTTTGCAAGATTGAATCTGCCGCCCTTTACTAAGATGCAGCCGATCAGGCTCGGAATGAAAAGAAGTATTCCATATGCAATTGCGATGGTAAAACCATTGTTGATACTCTCAATCCATGTACTCATTTTTGTGTCCTCCGTGTGTTTCACTTGATGTAATCAGTATAGCCGGGTGCAAAACCGGCTGCCATCGAATCAGCTTACAATTCTAGGGAGGAAACTAACATTTCTGTAAGGGTGTTTTTCTGGAAATCTGTATGTATCTCCAATTCTTTTTACTCAAATCTTACCGGACTGTGGTGGCGGTCTTTACACAAGGCCGCTATGATATGCCATGACAGTTACGGAGGAAATTATGAGAAAGAAAGCATATCAAACAAGACAAATAGCAAGCATTTTTGTGTTTGTTCTTCCTGCACTAATCCCACTTTTGGTCTTTTGGATCTATCCGATCATCCGGTCCATCTGGATCAGTTTTACGGATTGGGATTTCATGACACCTACATATCATATCGTGTTTTTTAAAAATTATATTTCCCTATTTAAAGACGCGCGGTTTTACAATGCGCTGTGGAATACCCTGGTATTCACGGTGGGAACCCTGGCTCCGACAATCATAATCGGGCTGATGCTGGCGGTATTTCTGCAAAAGCCGTTTCTTGGGAGCGGAGTGATGAAATTCATTCTGTTTTCGCCGTGGGTTACGCCGACCGTTGCGATCTCAATCGTATGGACATGGATTTTTCAGCCGGACGATGGACTGGCAAATCTGGTGCTCTCCCTTGCAGGGCTTCCGGCACTCAAGTGGATCAGCAGCTCACAGACGGCGATGCTGTCCGTCATCATCGTGACGGTGTGGAAGAGCATGGGATATGCGATGATCTTCTACTTATCGGCGCTGGAAAAAGTTCCGCAGGAACTTTACGAGGCAAGCGCATTGGACGGCGCAGGAAAATGGAAGCAGTTTGTGACCATAACGCTTCCGAGCATCTCACCGACAACATTCTTTTTGATGATAATCACAATGGTCAACTCGCTTCAGGCATATGACCAGATACAGATTCTGACACAGGGAGGCCCAAGTGGCAGCACGCGAACACTTTTGTATATGTACTACCAGCTTGGATTTAAGGAATTTAAAATGGGGCAGGCAACTGCGGTTGCAACTGTCATGATAGTGATCACGGTTGTATTGTCGCTGATACAATTTGGTGCATCAAAAAAATGGGTAAATTATTAGGAGCAGATCATGGTACAAAAAATTACAATTAGAGATGGGATCGACGCAGGAATCAGGTGGATCGTACTTCTTGCAGCCGGTGTATTTACGGTTTTCCCATTTATATGGATGATGGTAAGCGCCTTAAAGACGAAGGCAGAAATTATGGATACGAGTGCATTTTTCCCGGAAAAAATGCAGTGGGAAAATTTCGCAAGCATTTTGTTCGCATCACCAATTTTAAAATATATCGTTACAAGCCTCTGGGTGTCCATAGTCATTGTGGCGATCCAGCTTGTCACCGGAGCAATGCTTGCCTATGCGCTTGTGTTCATGAAGTTTAAGGGACAGAAACTACTGTTTGCGATCATCATGGGAACTTATATGCTGCCGGTAGCGGCAACCTATATTCCAAGCTATATCATATTGGCACACAAAAATCTGCTGAATACCTACACGGGACTGATCATATCAAGTACCGTCAGCATTTTCGGAATATTCCTGTTACGGCAGGCATTTATGCAGGTACCGGACGGAATGGTGGAGGCAGCCAAGATTGACGGCGCTTCCCATACGCAGATACTTTGTCATGTGGTCTACCCAATGACAAAATCTTCGTTTATCACATTTGGATTGATGAGCTTCATATCAACATATAACAACTATATGTGGCCTTCCCTGATCACCAATGATTCAGATAAATACATGGTGTCACAGGGACTGAGAAGCTTCTTTATAGAAGGCGGGGCCTACGGAACGGAATGGGCGCTTGTGATGGCCGCAAGTGCAGTGATCGTTCTGCCGCTTTTGGTACTGTTTGCTTTCGCACAAAAATGGTTCGTCAATGGAATCGGTGGAGACACCGGAATGAAAGGATAATTTTAGAGAGGAAAAAGAGATGAAAAAAAGAATGATTGGCGCAATCCTTGCAGGTGCAATGCTTGCAACGTCGATTGTGGGATGTGGCAGCATGGACACAGCTTCTACAAGTGAAAATGGAGCAAGCCAGAAGGAAGAGAAAAATACAGCAGCTGCAGACGGAAAAGTGGAAGTTGAGTTCTGGTATTCCGGCGGAAAGACCGCGGCGGGCATCGTCCAGGAAATTGTCGATGCATACAATGAATCACAGGATACATACACTGTAAAAACCGTTACGCAGGCTGATTACAGCGAAACCTACGAGAAGCTTCAGGCAGGCATTGCCGGAGGAGCAGCCCCGGATGTAGTGCTTCTTGACAAGGGATCTTCAAGAAGCCTGTCTGACAAGGGGCTGGTAGCAGACCTTAGCGGGCGCATGAGCGCAGACCCTGATTTTAATGAGGATGACTATGTAGCAGCCTTTTTTGACCAGGTAAAAGACGGAACCGGAAAAATCTTCGGTATCCCGGCATATGGAACAACACAGGTTATGTACTACAATATCGCAGCTTTTGAGGAAGCTGGCGTTGATCCGCAGAGCATCAGGACATGGCAGGACCTGGCACAGGCAGCTGCAAAGATCAAGGCAGGCGGCACTTATACCTACGGCTGGGAGCCGATGTGGGGACCGGACAATCTGATTGATGCAGCAGTTTCGAACGGAGGCTCTATCTTCAGTGAGGACGGACAGACGGTAACAATCAACTCTCCTGAGTGGGTAGAGGTATGGGAGGCTTTCCGTACCTGGATCCATGATGATGAGATTATGGCGATCCATTCCGGTGGACAGGGCTGGGAATACTGGTACAACACGATCGATGATGTACTTCTTAACGTAGCCGGCGGATACACCGGATCTTCAGGGGATCAGGCAGACCTTGACTTTACGATTGTCGGAGCAATCGAGCAGCCGGCATGGAGTGAGACTACGGAATCCAGACCGATGGCAGTTGCACTTACCATGAGTGTTGTGGCAAGCTCATCTGAGGAGGAGCAGGCCGGTGCATACGACTTCATGAAGTATTTCACCAATGTGCAGAATCAGGCGAAATGGTCTATGGGAACCGGCTACGTTCCGGTGAACTTAAATGTGATGGACGATCCGGATTATCAGGCATACACCAAGGAGAATCCGCAGGCACTTGTACCATTTAATCAGGCTTCGCATGGCGCAGTATATCCGTTTGACCCGACAAGCGGAGCAATCTACGATGCATTAAAGATTGCCGCAGACAAGATCGAGATTGATGGAACCTCTGCACAGGAAGCACTTGACGAGGCACAAAAGACAGCGCAGGCAGCGCTTGATGAGGCATTGGGAAAATAGATGAAGCATGTGTTTGAGTTTTCCATAAACAAAGACGTGCAGGCAGTACAGACGGCATCCTTCGAGGTGCCGTCTTGCTATCCGGCGATCAGCATCTGCCATAATATTCCAAGCCGATTGGCACTTGTTGTTCATATGGTCATTGAGGATAGCCAGAGGCGGGTCCGCTTTCACAAGCAGCTCGGCTACAGCGAATCCCTGATCGGGCTTGGAGCGCACAATGAGGAGACGACGATCGGCGGAATTCCGGGAGTTATAGAGCCGGGAATCTGGACGGTCAGGATCTACGTTGCAACGGAATATGTCAGGGAATATATGCCGGAGGGAACGGTTAATTTTGTTCTCATCATCACGGATGGAGCTGCCAGAATCACGGAATACCTGGGTGAAGAGGTCTGGGCGGATCTGGATTTTGCCTATACGGGGTACGACTATGAGAAGGTCTATAAGTGCGGAAGAAGCTGGTACAAGGGAGATTTCCATGCGCATACGCGCTTGTCGGATGGAAAAGATTCCACGGAGTGCGTCATGGAGAAAGCGCACCTTATGAATCTGGATTTCTATACGGCAACGGAGCACAATGTGATGCATACGGGGTGGCCGAAAACAGATGTGCTGGTTCTTCCGGGCGTTGAAATCACAACACCGTTTGGACATGCAAATCTGTTCGGACTTCGCAAGAGACCGGCATTTATAGAGGACGTTATGACTGCGGATAGCGAGGAAGCGTTTTTCAAGGTGTGGGACAACATCGTGCACCGGTGTGAGGAAAGCAAGGTTCTTTTTAGTATCAATCATCCATTCCTGTATTTGTGGAAATGGGAATACATGCAGCTGCCGCTTAAATATGTATCATGTCTTGAGATTGTAAATGACCCGACCTATGGTGCGGTGGAAAAGGCACATGCAAAGGAGGCAAACCAACTTGCAATCCGCATGGCAGACCTTCTGTGGGAAGACGGGTATCGGATCTGCGCGATCGGCGGGAGTGATTCCCACAATCATCTGAATGAGTATTATGATGGGGCGACGGAGCCGTCCATTGCGGGTGATCCTGCCACATGGCTGCCGATGGAGTGGCTGTCTGCGCAAAATATCTGTGATCATCTGGAAAAATGCCATGCATGTGTGACCCGATATGTTGATGAGCTGAAGATCGAATTATGTGCAGACGGGAAAGCGCTGCTGCCGGGAGATTGCATAAATGAGCACACAGACAGTATAGAGTGGCAGGTTACGCTAAAAACCAGGCAGCGCATTCCGCATCTGTATGTGATGATCAGCGGAAACCGGGAAGATCTCCTGCTTGTAAAGCAGGAAGACGGGTGCTATATTGGAGGCGGCAGAATCGGGCTGCCGGCGGATGGATACTGCGTCGTGCGCCTGGGTGCGGAATCGGAGCAGGGTGAGTTTCTGATGTATGCGAATCCGGTTACAAGAGGAACGCGCCCACATGAATTGATTACATTTGGTGATGTAAAGGACAGGCTTGGAATATGAAGGTAACAGGTATTTTATTCGATAAGGATGGAACACTGATTGATTTTGACAAGACGTGGGGAGCTGCAGCAGTTCCGGTAATAAAACGAATCTTTCAGACATACAGAATTTTGGACTGCCCGAAGCACTGGGAGGCGGTGTTGACAAAGCTTGGAATCAGTGGTGGAAAAGTAGACCCGGATGGAGCATTTGCGTGGAAATCTTTTTCGATGATCGCGGAGGAACTGCTGCCGTTATTGCAGACAATGACAGACAGTCCAATGCCTGGCAAAGAGGAGCTTACGGAAAATCTTGAAACGTTTTTTGAGGAAGAGATTTTGTGCGAAGGGAAAGAGATGGCGGCAACCGCGGATCTCTCTGCCGTGATGAATTTCCTGAAGGAACGGGATATTAAAATAGGAATTGCGACAACAGATACCTATAAGGCGACTGTTGAGACCTTACGCAGATTGGACATTCTGAGTTATTTTTCGTTTTTCTCCATGGACCAGATGCCGGTACCGATGCCGATAAAGCCGAGTGGTGAGATTATCCGGCAGGCGGCCTGGTATTGGAATACAGATTGCAATCATATATTGGTTGTCGGGGATACGCCGAATGATATGAAATTTGCACATAACGGAGGAGCTGTGGCTGTTGGCGTCTTAAGCGGAACCGGAAATGAGAGTGCACTAAGACCGCTTGCGGATCATGTGCTGGAATCTGTCGGGGACCTGCCGCGGCTGATCTACGAGTTGGAACAGGAAGGACAGGAGTAAACACATATGATGGGCTATGTTTTGTTGGCGCTTGCCATCTTTTCGGAAATCGTTGGGACAGCCTACTTAAAGCAGACGGAAGGATTCACGCGGCTGATACCGTCACTTATATGCATTCTGGCATACGCTGTGTGCCATTACAGTTTTTCACGATGTCTGCTGAGGATTAATTTAAGTATAGGATATGCAGTCTGGTGTGGTGTCGGGCTTGTTGCCACAACGCTGATATCGGTTTTACTATATAAGGAGAAAATCACAGTGACCGGTATCATCGGGCTGGCTTTGATTACGGCAGGATGTGTGATGGTTAATGGATTTGGAAGTAAATAGAGATTATGGAACGACTGCATGCGGATAGTCCGCAGGGCAGTCATTTTTGTTCTATCGCCCCTTTTTCTTATAAAATGAAGCGCTGGCCGCGGTATTGACGGAATTTTCAAATATTGATAAGATAAAAATGGTTTATTATGTAATTACGGCCCAATTATGGGATTAAGTCATAGAAAGCATTATAAGGCGTGCGAGATGGAACGAATCGTTAACAAAAAAGATAAAAGAATAAAGATAATCCTGGTGATATGCAACTTTACCCTGATTCTGGCAACAGTGATAGCGGCAGCAACATATTCCAGACATATCCGTAAAGGGCAGGAAGAGGCAAACACCGTGGATTTCATCCGGATGGTGGAATCCATGAAGCAGGTTTCCCAGAATTATCTGGACAGTGAAAGAGGCTATGCGAAGAACTGGGCGGCGTATATCACGCAGCAGGGTATGACGCTGGAGGAAGCATTGGACTTCCTGCGCAGCATCAACACAAACAAAGCGCGCTTTGCCCACATTGTCGATATGGATACCTTTGATGCATATTCATCTTTCTATTCGAAGGGGGAAGAAGAGATAGATGCATATGTTAAATACAAGGAGCAGAATGTGGAAGCGGAGCTTCCTTTTGCGAAGATTATGTACAATATGTTCAACGGCACGGGAGAGGAATTCGAAGTCCTTGGAAAATACCGTGTGCCGGAGACAAAAGCAAATGCCCTTGGAATCGGTGCGAGGGTCACACTGCAAACGGACAGCGGCACGAAAGATTATCTGCTGCTTCGGATCATCCCAACGGAGGAGATAAGACAATCATGGGTATTTCCTCTGGAATACAAATCCGCCGAGGTTGGGATCATAACAAACTCCGGCGATTATGTGATCCAGTCCGCCTCCATGAAATCATCCAACTTCCGCGAATATATCCGGGGTTATAATTTCCAGAATGACTATAATCAGGTAGATGTATTGATGAAGCAGCTGGAGACGACAGACAACGGAGTCTTAGAATACAAGAACTTCCGAGGGGAGGACTGCCTCTGGTATTATTCTTCCTTCGGTACAGATTCTGCACTCGATATCTTAGGTGTGATCAATGAGGATGAGTTGAAGTCAACAATTGAAGCATGGTATATCGCGTTTCTGGTCTGCGGAATCCTTATCGTTCTGGTGCTGATCGATGGAATGTACTTAGTCAGCATGAACCGCAAGCTCAGGCTGGCGGCAGAGATCTCGCAGCAGGCGAGCAAGGCAAAGACGCAGTTCCTTTCTGCAATGTCCCACGATATCCGCACACCGCTAAATGCGGTTATGGGAATGATGGAGATCGCGCAGAAAAATGCGGATAATCCTGAATATGTCACGGAGTGCCTGGACAAGGGAATCCACTCAGGCAAACAGCTGCTGACCCTGATCAATGATGTCCTTGATATTTCCAAGATCGAGAGCGGAAAAGTCATTCTCAACCTAGAACGGGTGGATCTTCAGGAGATCTTACATGATCTGACGGAGATGCAGGCACAGGCGATCGCGCAGAAGGGAATTGAGCTGGAGTGTGACTTTAACAGACTTCCGCACAGATATGTCCGTGCAGACCGGATGCGTCTGAACCAGATTTATGTGAACCTTTTTACCAATGCGGTGAAATATACGGAGAATGGCGGAAAAATCACGTTGCGCCTATATGAGGAGCAGATTTCTGACCATCCGGAAAATACAAGGCTTGTATTCTATGTGGAGGATACGGGAATCGGTATGACCGAGGAGTTCCAGAAGCATATGTACAGCATCTTTGAGAGAGAGATAAAGACGCAGGTAAACAGTACACAGTGAACAGGACTCGGGCTTTCCATTGTCAAGCAGATGGTTGATCTGATGGGCGGAACGATCGCGTGCAGAAGTGTTCCGGGCAAGGGAACAGCTTTTACGGTAAGCATTGAGCTTCCGGTCTTAGAGGATACCGGAGAGAAGCATTCAAAGGAGATGCCTCTGCAGAGTGTCGAGAATATGCATCTGCTGATCGCAGAGGACAATGATCTGAACTGGGAGATCGCCTGCGAACTGCTTTTAGAGCAGGGCGTCATCTGTGACCGGGCCGAAAATGGACGGGAGTGCATAGAGATGCTGGTAAAAGCGCCAGCGGATACCTATGATGCTATCCTGATGGATGTGCATATGCCAATAATGAACGGCTATCAGGCGACGAAGGCGATCCGGATGCTTGCGGATGAGAGCCGGAATAAGATTCCGATTATTGCAATGACCGCGGACGCTTTTGCGGAGGATGTGCAGAAATGCCTTGACAGCGGAATGAACGGGCATGTTGCAAAGCCGATTGATATGAATAAACTTATGAAATATCTGGGCAGGATCAGGAATGGTCAGTTATAGTAAGCATGGAGGAGAGACATATGAGAAAGAAAATGGTGGCAGGAATGGCAGGGGTGCTTCTTGTGGCAGCCCTTGGAGCAGCGGGATGTGGCACACAAGAGGAGAGCAGCGTATTTAGCCCAAGGCTTGATACAGAGGCAGATGTGGTGCTGGGAACAGTCGGATTTTTCAGCAATTTTGAGGCGTTTGATCAGGTGACAAACGATTTTAACCAGTTTTACCCGAATGTGGAGTTCGTCTATGAGCAGGTAAGCAGTGAGAATCTGGACAGCTATCTGGATGCAAACAAGGATGTGGACATCATAATGACGTCAGAGGAATGCTTCGACCGCTACGGAGATTCGCTTGTTGATTATTGTGCGGATCTGTCAAAGGAAGATATCAACTTAAACGATATCGAAAAGGATATGCTGTCAATGGGATACCATGATGGAAAGCTGTCCTGCATCCCGATGGGACAGAATATTTACGGACTGATTGTAAACAAAACGCTGTTGGAAAATGAGGGATTATCCGTTCCGGCCAACTATGAGGAATTCCTTAATGCGCTTGCCGTATTAAAGGATAAGGGGTACACCCCGATCCAGGGACCGACCAGCAAGGTATACGCAGAGCTTACACAGAGCATGGCGTACGATATGATCTTAAACGATGAGACACTCTATGAAGATCTGATGGCGGGAAAAGAAAGCGCTGCGGATGCACTTACACCTGTTTTTGAAAAGGTGCAGACGCTGATGGATGACGGCTATATTGATCCGGAAGTGAACGCAACCTACCCGGAGGACAATTACGATCAGGCAATTTTAACCTTCTTTGAGGGCAAAGTTCCATTCTGGGTATGCAATACCGAGAAGGTCAGCGGTATGAAAAAACGTGAGTCAAAATCCGAGGCATTTCAGGCAAATCCGTTTGAATACACCTATATCTATGCACCGCTCGGTGATAAGGGTGCATATGCATTCCAGGAGCCGTGGTTTGGATTTGCGGTCAACGCAGACAGTACGGATTATGACTACGCGGTTGAGTTTATCCGATTCCTCACAACGAAGGATGAGATCAACAAGATAGCTGATGTAAAGGGTGTTCCGTCTGTCGCTGCCGAGAAGTCAGACATTGCCATTTACAAAGATATTCTCAATACGGAAAAGACAGAGATGAAAGCGGTCAATGAAGGAAAGATCACGCCGGCAATGGTATCTGATTGGTATGGATGCATGAATGGATTTGCATCCGGCAGCTATGCTTCCGCAAAAGAAGCAGCAGAAGACTTTGTTGCGCGCTGCAGCGGATCGGCTCAGCAGTAAACGGCAAGCTGCCCCGTAGATTTATTTAAAATATGAACGTTACAATTTGTCATACCAATGTGTGGACTTCGCATATTGGTATGATTTTTTTTGCCCCGGAAAACCTGTTTCCGTCCGGCTCTATTGACGGAGGAGCCGGAACATTCTATAATGCGTTGGATTGATGAAATATTGAGGTATTTAAGATGGAACAGTCAGATTTATTTGGAACAGAAAAAATCAGTAAAATATTACTCCGCCTTGCGCCGCCTGTCATGCTGGCGCAGCTGATACAGGCACTATACAACATCGTCGACAGCCTGTTTGTCGGGAAATATTCGGACTCCGGACTGACCGCGCTCTCGATCATTTATCCGGTCCAGCTGCTTATGATTGCGTTTGCGGTGGGAACCGGAGTCGGAATCAATACGATCATGGCGGCAAAGCTCGGTGTAGGAGACAAGGAAGAAGCTGAAAAATATGCAGGGGTCGGCACGCCGCTCGCAGCTGCCATGTGGCTTGTATTTGCGGTTGTGTGCTGGGCGATCATGCCATCCTATGCAAGAATGTCAACAAACTCAGAAGAAATCATCCGTGATGTGATCGTGTACGGCAGGATTGTCTGTGTATTCAGCTTCGGGCTGTTTATGGAGAGCATCTGGACCAAGGTGCTGCAGGCCAACGGGGATATGCGGACGCCGATGTTCGCACAGATTCTGGGTGCAGTCACTAATATTGTGATTGATCCGCTGCTGATCTTCGGCATGTTCGGGCTTCCAAGACTTGGAATCGGCGGTGCCGCGATCGCAACCGTGACCGGACAGATTGTGGCTGCGCTTGTCGTAATGGGAAAGGGCTGTCGGAAATCACCTGCAAGACAGGTATACCCGCGCTGTGTTGCGAATATTTTCAAGCTCGGACTTCCGAATATCCTGATGCAGTCGGCATATACGTTTTACATACTTGGGCTGAATCTCATTCTGGCGACATTTTCAGATCAGGCGGTCACGGCGCTCGGGCTGTATTATAAATGGCAGACATTCTTCTTCATTCCGCTTGGTGCGATGCAGACCTGTATCGTTCCGGTCATCAGCTACAATTATGCTGCCGGCATGATCGACCGCTGCCGGAAAACGCTCCGGGAGTCGGTTATATTCGGTCTTGTGCTGATGGGGGTCGGAACGCTCTGCTTCGAGACGATTCCGGCGCAGATGCTGCATGTATTTACATCGGATACGCGTGTGATCGAAATCGGAAGTGTCGGCTTTCACTTTATCGGGATCAGCTTTCTGCCGATGGTGACATCGCTGATTTTTCCGGTGTTCTTCCAGGCAGTCGGATCGAGCCTGAAAAGCTCGCTGCTTACGATCGTCCGCACTGTTGTATTGTTTGTGCCGCTTGGGTACATTTTTTCAAGATTCGGGCTGAATTGGTTCTGGATGACGTTCCCGGTTACGGAGACAGTGACAACTCTGGTCGGTGCGCTGTTCTACCGCCGGTTTCTTGCTACAAGGATAAATTGACGAAGGGCGTGCGGAATATCAATACCGCACGCCTTTGGTATTTGGATTTATGAATCCGGCAGACGGCTAACAGATTTTCATGTTTCCAATTTCTGGTTTCTGTGCTATTCTTAAGATGATTACAAAGGAGGAGTATGCAATGACATATGACGAGAATGCTTTCAAGGAGAAAGCCAACCGGAAAGCGCGCAAGATATGGATTATTTTTGCTGTTTTGCTGAGCGCAAATTACGGAGCGGATATGACGAATGGTCTGTATCCGGCCAATGCCTATATTATTTTTCTGATCTTGTGCTGGCTGCCGTTGATCGCAGGGGAGATTTTGCTGCGTGTCAAAGGATGGGCGACAGAGCTTTACCGGCATGATCTGGTCATTGGATATGGCATTTTTTATACATTTGTAATATGTACAACGGATTCACCGATCGCGTTTACCTATATTCTTCCGGTGACGAGCCTTCTGGTGCTGTACAAGAGCCGGCGGTTTATGATCAACTGCGGAATCGCCAACGTTGCGGTTATCGTGGGTGCAGCAGTTTATCGGTACATGATCGGCTTTAACAGCGCAACGGATATGAAGAATTATCAGCTCCAGCTGTCCTGCATCATTCTCTGCTACATCTGCTATGTGATGTCCATCCGCCATCTGAACGAGTCTGACGGCGCGATGACCGACAGCATCAAGGACGACCTCAACCGCGTGGTAACGACGGTCGAGCAGGTAAAGACCTCCAGCAACACGATCCTTGACGGCATCACCGTTGTAAGGGAGCTTGCCTCCGAGAACAAGCATGGTTCCGATATCGTCATGCTGGGAATGGGTGAGCTGAGCGGAAACAACGTCCGTCTGCAGGACCGCACGACATCCTCCACACAGATGACATCCGATATCCGCTCACAGGTGGAAAATGTAGTTGAGCTTATCGGGGAAATGGTTACTCTGGTTGAGAAGTCCGAAGCGCATGCAAGCGACAGTGCCGCGGATCTGGAGAGTCTTGTAAATACCGCAACCACAATGTCAGCACTTTCTACGGATCTGGAGCAGGTTCTTCAGGACTTCCAGCAGGAGTTTGACATGGTAAAGCAGGAGACCGGAACGATCGAGAAGATCACCAACCAGACGAACATGCTGGCGCTGAATGCCTCCATCGAGGCGGCAAGAGCCGGCGAAGCCGGAAAGGGCTTTGATGTCGTGGCAAATCAGATTCGTACTCTAAGCACCGAGACGCACGCTTCCTCAGACCAGATCCGGGAGGCACTTTCCCGTCTGGATGCGACCTCCGAGAAAATGACGACTGCCATCGAGGAGACCCTGAAGCTGATCCAGATTACCCTCGAGAAGGTTACACAGACAGGCGAGAATGTCAATCAGATCACCTCCGATTCCGAGCAGCTTGGCAGACATATCCAGGTTGTTGACCACGCGATCAAGGAAGTGGAGAGTTCCAATACACAGCTTGTTTCCAATATGGAACAGGTTACGGAGATCGTTGGCACGATTACTGAGTGCATTGAGCACTCCAGCCAGACCAGTGAGCGGATGCTCAGCAAATACGAAGAAACCTCCAACAATATCAATACGATCGAGGATGTCATGGAAAACATGATGTGCGATCTTGGTATCGGTGGATTCATGGGAATCGAAGATATCCAGCCGGGCATGAAGCTCGAGATCGCATTGGCCGGCAATACGGATAAGAAATATTACGGTGAACTGATCCAGCAGGTTCCGGAGGGAATACAGATATCCTGCGATAGCGACCTGATCCTAAACGACAGCGTTGCCTGCACGGTCCAGATCACCGCCGGAAATATCCTGTACTGCTGGGATAAGGCAGTGATCTCACAGGATTCTGCGGCAGATGCGCATGTATTCAGGATTGCGATCAACACGCGCCCTCGCATCAACAACCGCCGCAAGTATCCACGTATGGATTTAAGCAACGCCTGCACCGTAGAATTCAAGGATTCCAAGAAGAGCTATGCCGCGACCATGGAGAACATCAGCGCAAATGGCTTTGCATTTTTGGTTACGGATGACATCTTCGCCCAGAGCAAGGGCAAGGAAGTCACGATCACGATTAATGACTTCGCGCTCCCGACTCACAATGTCCTTGACGGCCGCATCATCCGCTGCTCCGACGACAACGGCCTGTACATCGTTGGCTGCCAGATGCCGGAGGACAATTTCTACATCTACGATTACGTGGAGAAAAACCTGCAATAGTGGGGACGTTCCTTTTGACACGCGCAGCGCCCATTGGCACGCGGTGGTGACAAGAGGGACGTCTTTTTTGCTGGCACAAATTGCATTAAGATTGGCGCATACTGTCGTTCATCTGAGCAGAATCCCCCGATATAATAACTTCATAACAAGCATATAGCAGATATGGAGGAATTATGATGAATAAAGTAGCATTAGTAACAGGGGCATCAAGCGGAATTGGCGCAATGACAGCAAAGGAACTAGCAAAGGCGGGTTTTACGGTGTATGCGGCAGCAAGGCGCATTGAGAAGATGGAAGAATTGAAAAGTGATGGGATCAGAGCGATTTCTTTGGATTTAACAAAAGAAGAATCCATGGTAAAATGTGTGGAGTCCATATTGGAGGAAGCCGGTCACATAGATGTGCTGGTCAATAATGCGGGATACGGTTCTTACGGGGCAATCGAGGATGTGCCGATGGATGAGGCAAGAAGGCAGTTTGACGTAAACCTTTTTGGCATGGCACGGCTGATCCAGCTTGTAACGCCGGGCATGAGAGAAAATCACTATGGAAAGATCGTAAATATATCTTCTATGGGTGGAAAAATCTGGACAAAGTTTGGCGGCTGGTATCATGCAACCAAATTTGCGGTCGAAGGATTTTCAGATTGCCTTAGAATGGAGCTTGCGCCGTTTGGCATCGATGTTGTGGTTGTTGAGCCGGGCGGGATTAAGACGGATTGGGGAATCATCGCAGCCAACCATCTGAAGGAGACTGCAAAAGGCGGAGCGTACGAGCAGTATGCCAATAAGGCAGCAGATGGAATGATAAAAAATTATTCCGGAAATATGCTTGCAAAGCCGGAAGTGATTGCCCGGACAGTAAGAAAAGCAGTCACTAGGAAAAGACCACACACACGGTATCTTGTTGGATTTATGGCAAAACCTATGGTATTTACGCAGAAAATATTCGGAGACCGCGTGTATGACTGGGTGATTCGAAATTTCAGTTAAGAGAGGGTGTCGCATTGAAACATTTTCCATTGGATAAGAACTATGCAGTATTGTTAAGGTCGTATGGAATATCTGTTGATGAGTTGTTAAAAAGGGCAAGACTGCCGCTTGACACATTCGTAAGGGAACATCCTTGCGTAACATCAGAGGAATACTATCGCTTTATGAAGGCGATCGAAGATATTGTGCCCGACAGAAAAATGCCGATACTTCTTGCAACCGTGGAAAATATCGAAACGATAACGCCTCCTATATTCGGTGCATATTGCAGTGCGAATGCGAGAGAGTGTATCAGAAGGATCGCGCAGTATAAGACGTTGGTGGGCGCTGTCATATTTGAAGTTAGTGAGAACGAACGGGGAATCACGGTTGAGATAAAAGGCGAGGAAAATATAGAACTTCCGGAGATTATCGTCGGGGTGGAAATGGTGCTTCTGACCAATCTTATCCGAAGGGCAACGAAAGAGAATGTCACACCGGTGCAAATTCAGGTGCAGACCGCGTTTTCGAACCCGGAATATGAGCAGTTCCTTGGGCGGAAGGCGGAGCTTGGAGAAGCAAATTCAATCACTTTTTCTTCCGGGGACGCAGAGATTCCGTTTATTACTCGAAATGAATCCATGTGGAGCTTTTTTGAACCGGAGTTAAAGAAGCGGTTAGGAGAAATGGAAACGGATGACTCTTTTTCCGCAAAAGTGCGAAGTGTCCTGATAGAGATCCTTCCTGCAGGAAAATCCGGGATAGAAGATGTTGCCACTGTACTTGGAATCAGCAGGCGGAGCTTGCAGAGGAGACTGAAAGAGGAAAATACGACCTTTCAGAAGCAGCTCAATCATGTGAGGAAATTGCTCGCAAAGAATTATATCAAAAATACGCAGTTATCATCGGAAGATATCGCGTATCTGCTGGGGTATCAGGATCTGAACTCGTTCTTTCGGGCGTTCTCCCTCTGGACAGGAGAATCGGTTACAGCTTACAAGCAACAGATGTGGGGACGTTGACGATGAAATGATAACCTGGAAGCTGGGATGTTCGGGATAGAAACTTATCATGAATTGCAATGGAGGGGGAAGAAATGAAAACAGGAGAAAAGGAAAAATTTATTTGGTGGTGTATTCTTGGGGCGATCGGCGGCATACTTATGGCTGCCGGTGACTGGCTGCTTGGCTGCATTCCTCTGGAGGGAACAGACATGGGAATGTTTAACAGAGCCTATTATCTGTCCGGCGCATACGGGCTGTGGAGACCTGTGCTTATCGTCGGGCTGGGAGCGATCGGCAGCTTTCTCTATTACTTTATGGTAAAAGCGCTGAATGCGGATATCGACTCGAAGTACAGAAAGACAAAATCTGTCCAGTTCCTATGCGGAATATTTACGGTTGCGGTAGCTCTGGCAATCCATACCTGGTCGGCTACTTTGGCATGGTTTACCACATATCTTGGTCCGCGCATCGGATCGGAGGCAGCAGTCGCAGCAGTTACTGCCTATCAGGAGGATATGCTCATTGCAATTCTCCCGATGTACATTCCGATGGTGTTGGTTATCGGGATTCATTTTGTGATGCTGCTTACCGGCAAAACCCGTTATCCGAAATGGATGCTCGCGTTTCATCCGGTCACATGGAACGTTCTGCTCGTTGTAATTGTGGATATCGCGCAGGCTATGCAGGTGCCCGTTGCAACGTGGATGTCCGTTATGAGCCAGAGCAGCACGAACAGCTCCATCGTAATCTGGTGCATAGCGGCAGCGATTTACGAGAAGAAGCATACACAGAGAAATTAACGCGGGTTATAGAATGAAAACAGAAGATGGAATATAAAACGGGTTAGGGGACACGATGGTTATCTATTCCTCATTGTGAGAATCTGCAAGATGTGATGGCTGGAAGAGAAAATAAGCGATAGCCATCACATGAGAGCCGTAGGCAACTCCCGGTTGACAGATTTCCATTCCAAAATGGTGGTTATGCAACCACTGATATTGCTACAATTTCACAAAACGGAAAGGAGTCATGACTATGGATATGGCAGACAGAATACAATACTTAAGGAAAACGAAAGGACTTTCTCAAGAAGAGCTTGCAGATAAAGTCGGGGTGTCAAGGCAGGCAGTTTCAAAATGGGAAAGTGAGCAAAGCACACCCGATATAGAAAAGATTATTATAATGAGTGAACTTTTTGGCGTTACAACCGACTATATTCTCAAAGGCATAGAGCCAGTTAAGATGACCGACCAAAAAGCAATGCGTTCCCTGTATTTAGGATTTGCAGTAATATTTGGAACCATAGCGGGAATTTGGTCTTTTACGGCAAATCGATTCCGCATAGATGAATGCTTTTTTATAGTGATAGCCGGTGCTGTGATCGGGTGTGCCATAGCGTTGATCATTCAAGTGATATCTAATTCCGCTAATAGAAAATAGCCATTCAGTTCTTGAAGAACCGCCTAAACTTGTGGCACTATTTTATGGAATAAAAGTAATTGGGCGGGTTCGTAAGCGTATGAACAAGAAAAAATTAGAAGATTTGATTCTGGAAACAACTCTGGAAAATCATATCCGGCAGGCAGAGCTGTGTCAGGGGCTTTGTTCTACATCCGTGCTTTCCAAGTATCTGAACCGGGAGAGAAGAATGGACAGGCTGTTACTTAATGCGCTGCTCCAGCGGCTTGGATTTTCTGCGGATCACTATATTACGCTTCTCACGGAAGAAGAATATCTCTATTTTGATTGGAGACAGCGACTGGCATCTGCACAGCTGGTTCGGGATTGGGAGCATGCAAAGCAGATCCTTGAGGAAGAAGTGGGGAGAAAATATGTCTGTAACCAACCGCTTCAGGAGCAGTTTTATCTGATGATGCAAGGTAGGATACAGGAGAAGCTGGCGGGGGACAGATGTTCCGGAGTGCCGTTGTATGAGCAGGCGATCCGGGCGACAATGCCCGCTTTCCCTCAATGTATCGATCGGCGCACACTGCTGAGCAATCAGGAAATCAGTGTGATTCTTCTCTGGCAGGACAGACAGCCGGACAAGGAACTTTCAACCGAGATATTACGTTTTTTGGAGGGATATATCTTTAATCACATTAGAGAAGATAGGGAAGTCGCAAAGTTATATCCGAAGATCGCAGCCGGGTATCTGCCTATCTTATTTCAACAAGAAAAATATTATGAATGCCTTACCATATCGGAAAGGGCAATGGATATGATGATTACCTCTTCCTATGCCTCCAGTTTGGAGAATGTTCTGGATTACTATATACAGGCATCGGAAAAGCTGAATATGGGAGAGCAGATTCCACAAAAGAAGGTACAGCTTGCAGCATGGCGGGAGCTGATGCAGGATATCGGACATACACAGGACGGTCTGGATGATGAATTGTTCCTAATGGATGTCTGGCAGGAAATTGACTTAATGGATGAGGTGCTAAGTAAAAACAGGCAGTATCAAGGGTACTCCCAAGAGAGGCTGAGTGAGGGAATTTGTACTCCGGAAAGTCTATCCAGGATCGAACATGCCAAGCGTAAGCCTAATACAGGGACATTCAAGGCACTTGCTAAGAGATTATCCTTAAGAGAAGAATATTATTACAGTCTTATAGAGACAGATGATATTAACCTGCTAGACCGGCAAGGGCACATCGATATACTGATCATGAATAGGAAATGGGATAAAGTGACAGAGGAGATCGAGAGCTTAGCACAAAAATTGGATCTGTCAATTCCATGCAACAGACAGTATGTAGAAGAAGTAAGATACCTGATTGCCGCAGAAGGAAACATGCCGGCAGAACAGCGTTTTTCAGAACTTCGCAGGCTTCTTGGAATAACCTTGGGGGATGTGCCGGACAGCAAGTATATCCGAGGGTGGTCGGAGGAGTTTTGGAAACACCCATTCCAGCCGGAAGAAGTATCATTGCTGATGGAAATGGCAGACGTATATCTCCGCGAGGACGAATGGGAACAGGCAGAGTTTCTACTTAAAAAGCTGTTGCATATTATGAGAGCAGCCGGGTGAAGCTGGAGTTTCATTTTCGAAGAGTTATTTTGATTATTAGCAAGCTATCTCTATGTGTAGGGCTTATGAAAAAGCATGAGGAAACATTGCGTGGGCTTTTACCATATAATCTTTATCAGCAATGAGAATGTTAAAGGCGTGGCAATCGCGGCATTCCTGTTTTCCTGCCTCGGAATAATTGCCGGCGGCGCGTACCACAGCCACTGCGCATATCTGGGCTTGCTGGCAAAGGATAAGTACAAAGACGCGCGAAACATCGTCATGCGGTATTTCCAAAAGATGATTCTGATTGTATACATAGCAGAAGGGATCGGCTTTGTGCTGCTTGCCGGAATTATCGTAACCGGAAACAGCATTTTGCCAAGATGGGTGTTTTTGACATCGCCTTTGATCCTGATGCTGCTCAAGCCGCTTGTGGTCAGACTTCCGAAGGGAGTAAGGGTTATCGTTTCTGGGGGCTGGTCAAATCTGATTTCCGTGATCTATTATGCGGTGGCGATCGGGTGCGCGATCTGCATTTTGTAACACGGTGTTACAAAACCGCATGGCAGGGTGAAGATCATCGCCGTGCCTGCACAGTTAAATAGAATACCGACTACCAAGAGGGATTTTCCGGAATGCGGGAAGTCCCTCTTTTAAAAAATGTGGTATAATTTTTGAAATTTATTTGAGATTGATGTAGTTTTTGCTGCTAAAACCGTAGTATATAGGTGAAGCCGGAAAGGAGGCGATGAGATGATAGACGACGAAAAAATCATAGAAATGTTTTTCGGACGTTCCGAACAGGGCATACGGGAACTGGACATAAAATACGGAAAGGTCTGCCGCAATCTTTCCTACCATATTGTAGGCAACCGGCAGGACGCGGAGGAATGCGTAAACGACGCTTATTTAGGCGCATGGAATGCCATTCCCCCAGCACGACCGAACCCGCTGCTGTCGTATCTTGTGAAAATCGTTCGGAACATTTCTCTCAAAACCTACTGGAGAAAGGAAGCAGCCAAACGAAGCAGTCACTATGCAGTTGCGATGGAGGAAATCGAGGCTTATATAGCAGCCCCCAATACGGTTGAGTCCGAGCTTGAAGCCAAAGAGATAGCCAGCATTATTGAAGCATTTTTGGACACATTGACCACCGAAAACCGCGTTATTTTCATGCGCCGCTATTGGTTTGCTGACAGCTACAAGGACATAGCCGGGCTTATGGGGCTTTCCGAAAAAAATATTTCTGTCCGGCTGACTCGCATCCGTGAGAAAATGAAGCAATATTTGATGGAAAGAGAGGTGTTCGTATGAATGCAAAGAAGTTTTCCGATGCCATGAGCGAGCTTGACAATAAGTACATTGATGAAGCTCTCAACTACAAAAGGAAAGTGAAAAAATCGGTTTGGGTAAAGTGGGGAGCGATTGCAGCTTGCGTATGCCTGATTGCTGTTGTTGGCGCCATGATTCCTTTTGGTGAACATCAAGACGCTGTAACAGCGCCGATGATTACCATAATGGACAAGAACTATGTTGCACCGAATATGCCGGTTGAAGCGTTACCCGAAGAATACCATTATCTCCGGGATTTAACGGAGAAAGAAGCTAACGATACCGGATTGGCAGGCTGTGCAATCTATGTTAATCCACAGGATGAAGATATGAGCGAAATTTATCTTTACCAAGAATGTGGAACACCTATTGATGAACAGACAGTGGATAACACGCAACGTCAATGGGCTTATGTGCAGTGGATTGTACTCGAATAAAATCAATCGCCATTGAAAGAATGCATAATCTACCAAAGGACAGTTGAGAAAATCGATTGTCCTTTTTTCATGCCGTAGGCAAAACGTGCAGCCCCTGCTTTATCGTTTGGGCGGTAAAAAAAACTTGACAGGTGCATTACTTCAAAGCGTATCGGTGCGGCGTGGTATCACACAGCACTCCACTGATATGCGATCCGCGGAGAACCATCGCGGACATAGATGGTGCCGCACTTGGTAAAACCATTTTTTTTGATCAGATGCTGCATTGCCGTATTGTCCGCGTGGGTGTCGATCCGGATATTTGCTGCAACGCCCTTGCAATATTCTGCGATGTATTCAAACAATCCATGCACCTGTCCATCCCCGGCGATCCGGTGGATGGTAAGATAAGGTTCATCGTTTGGCCAGCTTCCATTTTCGATGTGCGCATAAGTCGGCTCCGCCCCATCAAAAAGTGCGAATACGCCGTGGATACCGTGCTCATCGTATATTATTTTGCAGGCATTTTTCTGAATGTCTGACCGTATCAAATCTTCGCCCGGATAGGAATGTCCCCATTGGTGGGGATTTCCTGACCGGATCATGTAATCCTGCGCATATTTGTAAATACTCATGATTTTTTCAAGATCATTTATTGTTGCATTTCTCAACTGAAGCATAGTTACCTCCAACAAAGAAAACAGTAACATTTTTTCCACATAAGGTCAAACACGGAGGGCGGGGAGTTGCCTTACATATAGGAATATGCTAATATGTGGTTAGCAATAACTAACCAACGAAAAGCTATGTGCAGCGGACTATGTCTGCCAAAAATTGAGGAGGGGAAATATGAAACTGTTTTTAGCAATGGGACTGGTTGGTCATATTTTGTGCGGAATTTCGGACTGCCTGCTGACATACGCGCCGAATGGCAAGATAAAGCTGACCGACTTTAAAGATTATGACAAATCGAGCGTTTCTTTTCGGGGGATGCCCCTAAAAAATCTTTCGATCGCGATGATACTTGGCGTGGCTGCGATGACGCTGGAACTGTTTGGATATATGCAGCTATGCAACTACATGAGAGAGTATTCCCCGGTCTATTATTGGATTATGTACGCATCGGCGCTGGTTATGTTCATTTCCTTGCCGCTGCACCACATTATATGCTGTTTGTGTGAGTGGTTTTATGTGCGGATGGGGCTTACCAGGGAGGCACTCGCGAGCGTGTGGGACTTTTTCAAGTGTACGGTGTATACGATGTACATCGGGTATCTGGCAATGATCGTGTTTGCGGTCGCGCTTTTGATCGGAATTGCTACCGGGCAGACTGCTCTGCCGGGGTGGGCGGCTTTGTTTACGCTGCTTCCGATCGCGGTGGTCGTGCTACCGACCAAACTGCCCGCCAAAGCGAATGTGATCGGCGCGGTAATGTTCTTGGCAATGCTATTCTTAATGTAATATATGGGCGCGGGGCATAGCGCGAAAAAATACAGCGTGATACCCCGCAATCCAGCAATCTACCAGCCACGCGCGATCACAACGCAACAAGCGAAACAATTATTGAAAAAAATAATATGAAACACATATGGGAGGGAGTTATTATGGAAGAAAAGATGAAAATCAGTGTACAGGGTGTACCGGAAACGATGTTACAGACCTTGTATGCAAGGGCGGAAGAATCCAAAAAGCAGAATCATTACATTTATGATGAGAAAGCGATCGAGATCGTATCGCAGCTGGATTATGATTTTTCAAAAGCCAGCGAGGATAGGATGATGAGTTATGGTGTCATCGCGAGAACGATCATATTGGATCGGCTGGTGGAGGAATTTCTGGCGCAGAACGCGGGAGCGGTCGTAATCAATATTGCCTGCGGGCTGGACACCAGATGCTACCGGATGGCGGGAAAGTATGCGCGCTGGTACAACGTCGATCTTCCGGAGACGATGGAGATCCGGAGCCGTTTTCTCAAGGAGGACGGTCCGGTCTATCAGATTGCAAAATCCGCAACCGACGAGACCTTTACGGACAGTATAGAGTATCACGGGGAGCCGGTATTGGTCATTATCGAGGGGCTTACGATGTACTTAAGCGGCGCGGATGTGCAGCAGATGTTCCACATTATTGACAAAAAAGTGGAAAAGACAACCGTCCTTGTGGAGGTGATGTCACCGTTTAGCGTAAACAACATCAAAGAAAAATCCATCGAGGGCAGCAAGGCAAAGTTTACCTGGGGCGTAAAAAGCGGCAGAGAGCTGGAAGCGCTCATACCGCCGTTTCGCAGTCAGCGGGATGTGAGTCTGGTAGAGGGCATGGAAGTATTTATGCCAATATACAAGGTCATTGGAAAAATTCCGTTTGTCAGAAATATCTCTAATAAGATATTAGTGCTGAAAAAATAGCCAGGTAGAAATAGATCAACCACTACACCGTGCCTGCCGATGCTGCGAAAGCAGCCGCAAGCAGTAGTGCCTCGGACTAAAACGCCTCTTTTAGCATTTCCGCGAACTCCTCAATATAGTAGCCGGAATTGTCCTTTTTCCAGAAGGCACAGTATGTTTTGCGAACTGGCTCATGATTGCGGACGAGCGGAATGCGGCTGACGGTGGTGTCGAACCAGACCTGGTCGCCGATCACATCCACCGGCATGTATCCCTGCCCGGTGATGAGCTTTAACCGGGCCTCCTGAATGGTGTCGGCAAAAAGAAACTCCCCCTGCAGACCGATGATCGTCTCGTAATACTGCTGTTCCTCCTGTTGGCCGGCAGGGTTGATGACCAGAATGCAGGGGGTATTTTTCAGGTCGGAGACGGTCAGGCTGCTTAACCGGCTAAGTGGGTTCTTGGCAGACAGTTCTATAAAAATCCTGCTTTCCGCAAGGATTTCATTGTTATACGCATCTGAAAAAGCGCGCCGCTGGTCGCTGAGTGCGAGGTCGACCGCATCATTTTCCATCGCGTGATACAGCTCCTCATGGCTGCCGACCGTGATCCGGACCTCCACGGATGGGTGTTTCTCCGAGAACTGCGCAACCGCCTCGGACAATTCATCTCCGTGATACCCCTTATAATAACCAATTCTTAAAACAGCATTATCGTTATCTGCAATCCGCTTTGTCTCGCGGACAAGCTGCTTTAAATCCCCTGAAATAATAAGACTTTTCCGGTAAAAATGTTCCCCGGCAGGCGTCAGCGAAAAAGTGCGGTTATGGCGCTCTAAAAGCTGCGCGCCAAGCTCCTCCTCCAGCTTTTTGATCTGCTGGGAGATGGCGGATTGGGACACGTTGCAGTGCTCCGCTGCAAGGTAAAAATTCCCATATTCGATTACCGCCTGTAAGTATTCGATCTGTCGTAATAGCATCGCGCTCCTCCTTGTATAAACACTATTTTATATTGATTAGTGAAACTTATCAATAGCTAAAGCAGAAAGAATTGATTGAAAAGCGCCACCGTCTTATCCTTAAATCAGGTAAAACGTAAGGAAAGGATAAGGTGACAGCTATGAAACGGAATTTGATTCTTTATTACTCCCGCAAAGGGGAGAACTATGTAAACGGAAAGATCGTGGATCTGAAAAAGGGAAATACCGAGATCTGCGCGGAGTTCATCCAGAAGGCAGTCGGAGGTGATCTCTTTGAGCTGGAGACGGCAGAGCCGTATGCGGCGGATTATCACAAGTGTACCGAGGAAGCAGACAGGGAGCTTCGTGAACATGCGCGCCCGAAGCTAAAGCGCGAGCTTGCAGACATTGACGCATACGAAAATGTATTTGTGTGCGGTCCGTGCTGGTGGGGAACCTACCCGACCGCGGTGTTTACACAGCTCGAAAAGCTTGATTTTACAGGGAAAAAGGTGATGGCGCTCATGACGCATGAGGGCAGCGGTCTCGGAAACAGTGAGCGCGACTTAAGAAAGATCTGCAAGGGTGCAGCCTTTGGAGCGGGCATCGCGATCCACGGCGCGGATGCCGCGAAGTCCGAGGCAGCAGTTGCTGCGTGGGCGAAAAAGAGTGTGGAGTAAAAGCGCAGGCTGTTGCATGAACGTGCAGCACGCAGGCAGGAAATACTGACAGTCGCGTGAAAATGCAGTGCACAGGCAAGAGAAGCATAGGCAGCCGCACAATAAAAAATAGGAGGAACAGTAAAATGCAGGAAAAGGATGTAATGCTTGTGACCGGAGCGGGACAGATCTCTATGGCGATCGCACGGCGCCTTGGTTACGGCAAAAAGATTGTTATGGGAGATAAGAACCCTGAAAACGCGAAAGTGATCGCGGAGATCATGAACAATGCCGGATATGATGTAGAGCCGGTGGAGATGGACTTGTCATCGCGGGAGTCCATTCAGGCGATGATCCAAAAGGCACAGGAATACGGCAGGATCAAGATGCTTGTCAATGGCGCGGGCGTATCTCCGAGTCAGGCACCGGTCGAGGCAATTTTAAAAGTTGATCTCTACGGAACGGCGGTACTACTAGAAGAGGTCGGAAAAGTGATCGGGCAGGGCGGCGTTGGCGTGACGATATCCAGCCAGTCGGGATGGCGGATGCCGCAGCTGACCGCCGAGGAAGATCGGGCGCTTGCCACGACTCCGACGGAAGAATTGCTACAGCTTGAGCTTTTGCAGAAGGAAAATATAAAGGATACGCTTCATGCGTACCAGCTTGCGAAGCGGTGCAATGAAAAGCGCGTGATGGCGCAGTCCGTAGAGTGGGGCAGACGCGGCGCGCGGATAAACGCGATCGCACCGGGAATCATCGTGACACCGCTTGCAGTCGATGAATTCAACGGTCCACGCGGTGATTTTTATAAGAATATGTTCGCAAAATGCCCGGCGGGCAGACCGGGAACCGCAGACGAAGTGGCAAATGCCGCAGAGCTTTTGATGAGCGAGCGGGGCGCATTTATCACAGGTTCTACGATCCTGATGGACGGCGGCGCAACCGCAAGCTATTATTACGGACCGCTGCAGCCGTAGGGGCTATGGAGAGATCAACAATTTTTCGCATGTCGCAGAGGATTTGATGACCGACGAGATCCAGAGCATATAGCTTGCGCCGGATGGTGTGGTCACGGAAATTTATCCGGAGGCCGGCAACGAGGCTGGGAAGATTGATTTGATCAATGACCCTGACAGAGGCGAGATTTCGCGCTATGCAAGAGACCATGATCTTACGGTTCTGCAGGGACCGTTTCAACTGAAACAGGGTGGTGTAGGAATCGCCATCCGCAACCCGGTTTATCTGCAAAATGAAGCCGGGGAATCCTATTTTTGGGGATTTACGATTGCGATTATCCGCGTCCCGGATATATTTTCAAATTCGGTTCAGGCACTTACGAGCTTTGGCTATGAATACCGTCTTTCCAAGACAGTATCGCCGTTATCTTCCGAGTATGAAGAGGTCGCTTCCTCGGGCGCTGTCATGGATCATCCGGTTGAATATGGATTTGAAATGGGAGGCTGTTCTTTCAATCTGGAAGTTATGCCATCCGGGGGCTGGAATCAGGGGAACAATTTAGGTGTATTTTTCCTGGGAGGCTTTGCGATCGTCCTGCTATTGACGGGGCTGACGAGTACGTCCCTGGTGCTTGAAGAACGCCGTGAGACCTTAAAGAGACTTTCAACGACAGATGCACTGACGGGGCTTTTGAACCGGAAAGGCTTTGAGGATCAGATCGCGCATTTTATAAAGAATCATCCGGATGCATCCTGCGTGGGAATCCAACTGGATGTTGATAACTTTAAGTTTGTCAATGATATGTATGGACATGCGACCGGAGATATGGCATTGCAGGAACTGGCGCGGAGCATGAGAGAGACATTTCCGGAAAATGCGATTTTAAGCCGCAGCGGAGGGGATGAGTTCTCGGTAGTCCTGACAGATACTACCAGCGGGGAAGCGGATGAAAAGATAAGAGCATTTACTTCCATGCCGCGTTATTTTGAGTATGATGGCGAGGCACATTCCTTTGGAATCTCACTCGGATATGCAGAGTATCCGAAAGATTCCGCAGATATGGCAGAGCTTCTTCGCAACGCGGATATGGCGCTTTATGAGGTAAAGCTTCAGGGGAAAAATAACTGTCTTTCCTACAGCCGCGATTTCAAACCACAGAGGCGCAGCCGCCTTGGGTTTGCTCTCCGGGATATTTCACAGCATCTGCCGGGCGCATTTTTGATCTATATAGCAAGTCCGGGGAACGACCAGATTCTGTTTGCAAACCGTGAAATGATCGAGTTTGCCGGATGTGGGGATTTTGATGAATTTTTGTCTTACAGTGACCACTGTTTTCATAATCTGATCCGTCCGGATGAGCAGGATGCCGTTGAGAAGAGCATCTGGGAACAGATTAATTCCGGGACAAGCGGAAACAACGATTACGTGCAGTTCAATTTCGCAAAGAGGGATGGCACATATCATCCGGTTTTGGATCATGGGCGCATCGTGGAGAATACATATTACGGCAGAGTGTTCTATGTGCTCATTATGGATTGTGCGCTGATTGAGACACACTATGACAGATAAAAAGCCAATCAGTTTTTTGTAAATAATAACTTTCTGTGTGATTAAAAAACGCGGGACGCAACAGCCACTATCGGCAGCGTATCCCGCGTTTTCTTTCTCATTATAGAAAAATCCTTATGCAAGTACCTCAACCAGCTCGATCTGGAAGTTTAACTCTTTGCCCGCCATCTCGTGGTTGGCATCGAAGGTGATTGTGGTATCATCCTTTGCAACGACTTTTACCGGGAACGGCTGCCCGTAGGCATTGGAAAGGTATGCCTGCTCGCCGACTGCCAGCTCCTCGGCTCCCGGAAGCTGCGCCAGCTCGATCGTAAAGATCGCCTGCGGATCCGGCTGACCATAAGCCTCCTCCGGCATGAGGTGTACCGAAACGGTCTGTCCGACCTCCATATCTGCGACAGCCTCATCGAAGCCGCGGATCATCATTCCCGCGCCGCAGACGAACTCAAGCGGTTCGCCCCGGTCGTAGGAGGAGTCAAACTGTTCGCCATTGTTGAAGGTGCCGCGGTAGTGGGTGCGGACGGTTTTTCCGACGTTGCGCCCCTGCATCGTAGGCTGACTGCCACATCCGCCGTGACATCCGCCACAGCCACTTTCTTCCTTGTGTTCATCATCCTGACCGCCGCAAGCGTGTCCATCCTCATGGTTGCCGCAAGTGTGCCCGTCCTCGTGGTTCCCGCAGGAATGTCCATCCTCGTGGCTGCCACAAGAATGCCCCTCACTGTGGTGGTCACAGGTGACGCCTGCAGATGCCAATTCACCATTTAAGTATGCCGCAACTGCTGTGTCGGTATCGCCTTGCGCTCCGGCATAGACGACAATTCCGTTTTCTTCCAGTGCTGCCATAGCACCGCCGCCAATACCGCCGCAGATCAGGGTGTTGACACCGTTTTCTGCCAGAAGTTCGGCAAGGGCGCCGTGTCCGATCCCGTTGGATTCAATGACTGTGCTATCTGTAATTTTTCCATCTTCCACAGTGTAAAGCTTAAAAGCCTCCGTTCTTCCGAAGTGCTGAAAAACCTGTCCGTTGTCATAAGTAACTGCTATTTTTTCCATGTCATACTCCTTATCGTATCAATTGATTTTAATTTAGTTTATCATATTAAAATTAAGTAATTCAAACTTTCTTTATCAGCCGGCGGTCCTTTTTGCTGCGCCAGCCAGCTCCAAGGTGAAAAATACGGCCGGAGAGTGCTATCAAGGCACCGCAGGCGGTACTTTTTGCTGTGTCAGCCAGCTCCAAGATGAAAAAGTACGGCTGGAGAGTGCTATCAAGGCACCGCAGGCGGTACTTTCCGCCGTGCCAGCCAGCTCCAAGGTGAAAAAGTACGGCTGGAGAGCGCTACCAAGGCACCGCAGGCGGTATTTTCCGCTGCGCCAGCCAGCTCCAAGGTGAAAAAGTACGGCCGGAGAGTGCTATCAAGGCATTGCAGGCGGTACTTTCCGCCGCGCCAGCCAGCTCCAAGGTGAAAAAGTACGGCCGGAGAGCGCTACCAAGGCATCGCAGGCGGTATTTTTCGCCGCGCCAGCCAGCTCCAAGGTGAAAAAGTACGGCTGGAGAGTGCTACCAAGGCACCGCAGGCGGTACGCCCCGAGATAGCACGCAATCAAGACCCGATATGCCAATTATTCCCCGCATGCTTTGTCATACAACTGCTGGATCTCAGCGGGTAGCCTGTCCGGCATCATGGCACTGATATTGTCCTCGGTTCCATCCTGCATGGCTTTATCATAATACCAGCATTTGAACCGGAGCATAGCCAGCGTTTTCTCAAGAGACCGAAGCTCCGCTTCAACAGCCGACTTGCGGGCTTCAAAGAGTTGCTTGCGCTTGGCATAGGTGGAGCTGCCTTCGGTCACCCATTTGAAAAACTGCTTGATGTCTTTGATCTCTAACCCAGATTGCTTAAGGCATTCGATGACCCGGAGCGATTCAATCTCGGAATCGCTGAAGATCCGTTGTCCGCCTTTGCGCTGCAAATTTGGGAAAAGTCCTTCCTTATCATAATACCGGAGTGTTGAAACCGGAAGCCCGGATATTTCAGAAACCTGACCGATGGTATACATGGGATATTCCTCTCTGATCTAGTTTTATATGAGTTACAAATTCCTGATATTTCAATACCTTAGTTTTGTGCTGTATAGATAAATTGTCATTCACATGATATTTTATGCTTGACCTAAAGTTAAGTTTAGGTAATACAATGACTTTATTATAAGCGAAAGAGAAGTGATTCGCAAGAAAAAAAGATATTTTGGGAGGCAATTATGAGTGAAGAATTGAAGCTGACAAGAGAGTGGGATAAAACATTTCCACAAAGTGAAAACGTATCGCATAGCAAAGTGACTTTTCGGAATAAGTATGGCATCACCGGATATTAACACCGAAGACTTTATGGCAGCGGTTGATTTTCTGTCTGTGCAGGAGCTGGTAGATGCAGAGCGGATTGGTATTATCGGAATCTGCGGATGGGGTGGAATGGCACTCAACACCGCAGCTCTTGATACAAGAATTAAAGCGACGGTAGTGTCTACCATGTATGATATGGCGCGTGTCAACGCCAACGGATACTTTGATGCGGAGGACAGCGAGGAAGCGCGCTATGCGAAAAAGCAGGCACTTAATGCACTCCGGACGGAGGAGTTCCGGACGGGCGAATATTCAAGAGCTGGTGGCTGTATGCCTTTGCCTGTGCCGGAGGATGCACCATTTTTTGTAAAAGATTATAGTGAATATTACAAGGGAAGGTGCTATCATAAAAGAAGTCTTAACTCGAATGAGGGCTGGACATCCATTGGCTGTCAGTCATTTATGAACCAGCCGATCTTAAGGTATAGTAATGAGATACGCAGCGCTGTTCTTATTATGCATGGAGACAGGGCGCACAGCTTTTATTTTGGAAAAGATGCTTATGAGGCGATGATCCGGAACAGCAAGTATACGGATAATAAGGAATTTCTTGCGATACCGGGCGCAATCCACACGGCTCTCTATGATAACCTGGATGTTATTCCGTTTGATAAGATGGAGCAGTTTTTTAAGAAATATATGTAATTAAAATATATAGAAAAATGTATAACAGAGAGGAGAAAATCATATGTCAAAGAAAGTTCTTATCATTTCAACAAGCCTCCGCGGAGGCAGCAATTCGGACATTCTTGCAAGAGAATGCGAAAGAGGAGCAAAGGAAGCGGGCAACGAGGTTGAGCTGCTTTCGCTCAAGGGAAAAGAGATCAGGTTCTGTATCGGCTGCCTTTCCTGCCAGAATACCGGGGCGTGCGTGCTCAAGGATGATGTTGCCGACATTATGGCAAAGGTAAAAGAGGCGGAGGTTATCGTTTTTGCAACCCCGATCTACTATTACGAGATGAGCGGTCAGATGAAGACCTTGCTCGACCGGTTGAACCCGTTATATTCTGCGGATTACAACTTCCGCGACATCTACATGATCGCAACCGCAGCAGAGGACGCAGAGAGCGCATTTGAAAAGGCGTACAACGGCCTGCAGGGCTGGGTAGACTGCTTCGAGCATGCCGAGCTGAAAGGAATCGTCACCGGACCGGGAATTGATGATGCAAATACAGCAAGCGCACACACCACAGTCATGGACAAGGCGTATGCGCTTGGTAAGAGCTTATAGATACTAATATTTTCCGATCCGGGTCATATCGTCCCGGTAGGAGTCGGTTTCATACCACCACTTTCCGGTGTTGGTTGTAACCTTTGTACTTTTCGGAGCCTTCAGGCGATCTTTGGTGAGGCTGGTGTTCTTGTAGAGGTCCACGCCCTTTAGCCTGGTGTTCGCGGTCAGATCCAGCGACTTTATGGAAGAACAATAGTAAAGGTACAGGTATTTTAAATTCTTGCACTTTGTGAGCTTCACGCTGGAAACATCGCTGCTGTACAGGTAAAGCTGTTCTAAGTTCTTGTAGGAGTTCAGGCTGAGTGTGCTGCATTTCAGATCGGAAATGCTAAGCACTCTCAGTCTGGACTTTTTCTTTGGAAGGACAAGGGATGTAACCTTATGCTGGCTGTTGCCGTAGGCGGTGATTTCGACGGCGTTGCTGCATCCGGACAAGTCAATCTTCGAGAGCTTGTCCCACTGCGTGTACTGATAGATACTTACATGCTTTGCGGTAGGTGAGATAATAGTAATCTCCTTGGATTTCTGTCGTTCAATGGTAATATAGCAAAGATCCGGATTGTTGGAAAAATCCGCCTTGGTTCCGGTGTATTCCTTTAAGTTGATGCTGGTAAGTGAGGTCAGATACCCAACACCCTTTAAGCTGGAGACCGGATCTTCCAGATCCAGGGAATAGATATATCGGATCTCTTCCTCATCCAGCCAGCCGTCCTGATTCCTGTCATAAGAAAACGTCTTTAACTTGAAATCAGAACCATTTTCCCCAACATACGTCTGATATGTCCCGGATTTTAACGTCTTGTAGAGTCCCGGAAAATTCTTCTTTGAGATCTTGACCAGCTCGATACAAACCGAATTACTCCACGGACCGTAGACCTTTTCGCCCGAACCTGTCACATAGAGCATACGGGCGCGCGCGTAAAGTTTGCCGTTATATGATTTGACCTTTTTGTAGGAAACATTGTAGGTAGAGGACTCATTCGTTATCTTTGCAGTTTTTGCATTCTTAAATTTCGCGGATGCGGAATATTGCAGTTCGGTGTACTTGATGTCGTAGGTGTAGCCATCGGATGAGTCAAACGCCCAGCCAACGTTCGTGTACTGCTTGTCAGTGTCGGCGTAATTCTTGTTGAGAATCGGCGCAGGGAGGGTGTCGTCTGTCTTGATGGCGGATTTCTTTGTGGAACTGCCTGACTTCGTAGCAGACTTTTTTGCGGAGCCGCCAGATTTTGTGGCAGATTTCTTTGTGGAGCTGCCGGATCCCGTAGCAGATTCTTTTGCGGAGCTGCCGGATTCTGCGGTGGAGGTTTCTGCGGCGCTGTCCGTCTTTGCGGCGGACACCTGTACCGTGCCGATGCTTGCCAATCCGGCGCAGAGAAGCAGGCCAAGAAGAATCTTTCGTGTTGTTTTCATTTACTTATCTCCTTTATTGTATAATTTTATCAGTCAATCACATGGTGGTTGAGCCAGCGGCGGGAGTGGAAACGCAGTGTAAAAATGATACCGCGCGCCGTCCAGTCGGTAAACATGCCGATCCATACGGCGATCGGTCCAAAGCCCCATACGCGGCACAGGTAAATGCAAAGGCTCACACGGCACAGCCACATGGTGCAGCAGGAGACGATCATGGAGAATTTGACATCGCCTGCGGCGCGCATGCCGTATGCCGGGATGAAAGACAATACCCACGAAATCGGTTTTACGATCGTGATGAACAGCATCATCTGCATACAGAGCTTTGCGCTTTCCGGCTCCATTCCGCCGAGCATCGTGATCGGTTTGGTCAGCGCGAATACGAGCAGGCAGCAGCCGATAATGACAAGCTCGGAGATCCAGGAGAGCTTTTTGATATAGTAGATTGCCTCGTCCTTGCGGCCTGCGCCGAGACACTGCCCGACAACGGTCATAAGACCGATACCGATTCCCATGGCAGCGATACCATTTAAATTTTCGAGAATGTTTGTCATTGCCTGCGCGGCGATTGCAACGGTTCCAAGGGTGGAAACCGTAGACTGGATGGCGAGCTTTCCGAATTGGAACATACTGTTTTCGATGCCGGACGGGATACCGATCAAGAGCACTTTTTTGATGATCGCCCAATCCGGGCGGATCGCGAGATAGTTGCGGACACAGATCGGCGCGCGGTCACTGCGCAGCTGCCAGATAACGACAACGGCGCAGAAAATACGAGAGATCAGTGTTGAGATGGCAGCACCTTCCACACCCATGCCTAATCCGAAGATCAGGATGGCGTTGCCGCCGATATTCATAAAGTTCGAGATTACAGAGATGACCATCGGACTTTTGCTGTTGTTCTGGGCGCGCATGATGGAAGCACCCGCATCGTAGAGCCCGATAAACGGGAATGACAGTAACGTAAACAGGAAATACACCTGTGAGTTGCGCATGACATCTGCTTCCACCGCACCGAAAATGGCGCTTAACAGCGGATAGCGGAAAATCAGGCAGACAGCGGACAGTATGATGGACAATACCGCCATGATAAAAAGCACCTGGCGCGCGGAGTCGTTGGCACCTTTTTCGTTGCTGCTGCCAAGGTATTGGGAGCAGAGGATCGCACCGCCTGCGGCGAGTGCGGACAGTGCCTGAATGACAAGTATGTTGATGGAGTCCACCAGAGAGACAGCTGAGATCGCGGCGGAGCCGACGTTGCTGACCATCATCGTATCGATGGTTCCCATGAGAGAGGAAAGAAGCTGCTCCACAATGACCGGGATCAGCAGCTTGCGCAGATCCAGATTGCTGTACAGGTGTGTGCTCTCGTTTGAATTATTTTTGAGTTGATGTTTCATTGGTATACCTTCTTTATTTATATAGCTGTTTGGATTTTTCAAAGTCCGAATCATAGGTTAGGACAAAGAAAATGGAATGTCAATATGCGAGTTTAAAAAAGCATCGACATCCGGGAACATACACGTTATAATAGGAAATAAAAGGATTGTTATCTTTTGCTACACAGGGAAGTGTATCATAGGGGAAAGGGAAGCCATATGCAAGAGAGAAAAAGTAAAGCAAAGCTGCAGATTGTTTTTTCGGGGTTGATACTTGCGCTTGTATTCATTGTTGAGTTATATGCAATGATCAATCTGCCGGAGCAGTTCATTGTAATCGGAGCACTTGGGGTTGTACTCCTGATATGTCTGTATGTACTTATCCAGGCGGTCATGAAGGCCCAGGCGGAGAAAGAGTCCCGGAGGGAAGAACAGTATGACAGCATTTTTAAGTCGGAGAAAGCATCTTACCTTATGCTCAAGAAGTACTTTGAGGAGATTGAGGACAAGCTTGAAGTAATTGAGAAGCTATCAAAGCTCCCGACGGAGGAGATTACCGGAACACAGAAGGGAATCGGCAAGGTTATCATCAACCGCACCCGCGAGAATGCGGAAGCAATCATCAATTCCAACGAGCTTGTGCTGGATGAGATGAAGGAGATCAAGAGTGCGATTGATTCTAAGAATGAAGCATTGCTTGGTTCCTGCAAGAGCATGAATGACGATACCGTACAGCAGATCCTGCTGAAGCAGCAGGACTTACTGCTTGAACTTAAAAATATGGAACTTCATCTGAGCAATGCCATCATGCAGAATCAGAAGACGGCTGCTCCGGCTGCGGTATACGCCGCTCCGATTATGCAGCAGGTCCCGGCACCTGCTCCGGCGTCAGAGCCGACACCTGTTATGCCAGAGCCGGAACCGGTTTTTGAAGAGCCAGAGCCGATTATTGAAGAACCGGAACCGATATTTGAGGAGACTGCTCCAATCGTAGAGGAGCCGGAACCAATCATTGAAGAGCCAGCGTCTATAGCAGAGCCGGAAATACAGCCGGCTATTGATGAACCCATCATGACAGCAGAGCCACAACCACAGCCGGTTATTGAGGAGCCAACTCCTATAGTGGAACCGGAGCCACAGCCGGCAGCGGCAGCCCCGGAATTAGATTTGTCCGACCCGAATAAGCAGCTAAGCGCAGACGAGATTGCCGCACTGTTTGCATCTATGTCAGATAATGGTACAGATAGTACACCGGAGCCGGCTGCTGAGGAACCACAGCCGGTCATTGAGGAGCCAACTCCTGTAGCAGAACCGGAGCCACAGCCGGCAGCGGCAGCCCCGGAATTAGATTTGTCCGACCCGAATAAGCAGTTAAGTCCGGATGAGATCGCGGCGCTGTTTGCATCTATGACGGATGATGCTACAAACAGCACACCGGAGCCTGCGGCAGCAGAACCGGCCCCGGCGGCAGAGACACCGAAGACACCGGACGTTGATCTGTCCGACCCGAACCGGCAGTTAAGCCCGGATGAGATTGCCGCGCTCTTTTCATCCATGAGTTCATAACAATAAAAGAAGTCGGAGCATTCCGAGATCAGGAGGAAATATAATATGGATCGCGAGGCACTGATCAATCAGTTGCAGAGTTCGTTTGCGAAGGATAATCTTCCAGACGTTGATATGGAGTCAAAGATGTCTGTGCTGCAGACAGATACGCAGACGCTTGTATGTTTAAACGGAGTAACCAGCCAGAGCACAGATGTGGAGCAGGCCATCGAATATTTTATGCGTGCGGAGATCAAGCTGAAGAAGTCTTTGGATGAAGATTCCCAGAAAAAGGCATTGTACTGCAAGCTGGCATACAGCGCGCTTACCGAAGTAATGAAGGATCACAAATAATCGGAAACGGTAAGAATTTCATTGACAAAAATCCAATATATATGCCTATAGGGTATATGCGGTTGACAACCAACATGAAACTGCAAAAATTAGGAGGCGTAGAGATGCGTCTCCTATTTTTTATAGAAAAGGGGAAATTTTGGAAACATGAGCTACAAGATCGCAATCTGTGATGATGACAAAGCCGACAGGCAATATATAGAAGCGCTTGTTGAAAAATGGGCAAAAGCCGCAGGACATTCCGTGCAGATCGCGGCATTCGAATCTGCGGAGAGCTTTCTGTTCCACTATGCAGCCGAGCGGGATTACGACATCCTGCTGCTGGATATCGAGATGGGAGAGATGGACGGCGTTACAATGGCGAAGAAGCTGCGCAAGGACAATGATGCCGTACAGATTGTCTTTATCACGGGATATTCGGACTACATCTCCGAGGGCTATGAGGTGGCGGCACTCCACTATCTGATGAAGCCGGTCAGGGAAGAAAAGCTCGCAGAGGTGCTTACGCGCGCGGCGGAAAAACTTGCCAGGAATGAAAAGTGCCTGTACCTCGAGACGGCAGGCGAGACGGTGCGCATCCCGGTCTACCAGATCCGGTATGCGGACGTGATGGGCAACTATGTCACGATTCACGCGGCGGAGGAAGTAAAGGTCAAGATGACCCTGGGACACCTGGAAGAAGAGCTGGATGAACGCTTTTTCCGCGTGGGACGGTCAGCCATCGTGAATCTGACACAGATCGCACGCGTGACCAAGACAGAGATCCGGTTGAGTGACGGCGGGGCAATACCGCTCCCGAAGGGCGCATACGAGGCAGTCAACCGTGCAATTATCAACATGAGGTAGAGAAATGGGCTTGTTATCCAAAAGAATCGATAAACAGATCGCATCATATCAGCAGGAGCTGATCGAGACGCATTACCGCGAGGTCGACAACATGTACCGCCAGATCCGCGGGTGGCGGCATGACTACCGCAACCATATCCAGACGATGAAGGCGTATGCCGCGGCGGAGGACTGGGATGCGATATGCCGGTATCTGGATCTGCTCGACAAGGATCTGACAACGGTTGATACCGTGATCAAGACCGGAAATCCGATGGCGGATGCCATCCTCAATTCCAAGATCTCGCTTGCAAAGGCGAAGGGAATCCGCGTGGTCGCGGACGCACATATCCCGTACAAGCTTAAATCCTCCGAGATCGACTTGTGCTGTATCATAGGCAATCTGTTTGACAATGCGATCGAGGCGAGCGAAAAGCTCCCGGAGGAGCAGCGTGTCATCCGCGTGTATATGGATATGAAAGGTACGCAGCTTTACATCTCGTTCACCAATTTTACGGCGGGCAAGAAGCTGAAGAAGGAAGGAAAGGTCTTTCGCAGTACGAAGGGCGAGGGACACGGCTTCGGGCTGGTGCGCATTGACGCGATCGTAGAGCGGCTGGACGGTTACATCAGCCGGAACAGCGAAGACGGAGCCTTCACGACGGAGATCCTGCTTCCACAGGTATAAAAGCGGCGGGAACAGATTCCCTTTGTGAAGCCAAACATCAGATGAGCCTGCGGGCTGTTACCGGATCGAGGTACGAGTGAGCAGTGACAATTCATCCCCGGAAATGAACATTTCGTCCCCAGAATATCTCGGGGGCGTTTTTTTGTAGTAAGGTAACATCGGAAAGGATGGTACATAATTGTGGAAAGAGAAAAGAAAAAAGCGAAAAAGCCAGAATACAATATGGCGCAGAACGTGTGGTTCATGATAAAAACCGCATGGCAGTGCAAGGAAAAGAAGAACGTTTTTCTGGCGCTTGCATTCGTGGCATCCACGGTGGGGCTGAATGTGGTCAATCTCTATGCATCTCCGGCGGTCGTTGGTGCTTTGGAGAGACACGCTTCCATGACGGAGCTGGTAAAGACAATTGTGATTATCTCGGCACTGATCATGGTTTTGACATCAGCGTGCCAATATATAGAAGGAAACCTGATATTTGGGCGGATTACGCAGCGTCTTGCGCTGATCGGGCAGATCAACCGAAAGGCGGCGACCACTTCATACCCGAATCTGGAGAATGAAAAATTTAAGGAGTTGCAGACAAAGGCAACGGAAAGCTGCTCTTCAAATATGAGCGCAACGGAGGCAAGCTGGGAGACGCTTACAACGATCCTGATAAATGCGTTCGGACTGATCATCTATGCGGGGCTGATGGCAACCGTGCAGCCGGTGCTTATTGTCATGATCATTGTAACCTCTGTTGCCAGCTACCTGGTCTCAAACCGTCTGAATGAGTACGAGTACCGGCACCGGGACGAGGAGACGGAGATTGGACAGCATATATCATATCTGGATGGGCGTGCGCGTAGTGTGGAGGCTGCCAAGGACATCCGCATTTTCGGGCTTCGGCCGTGGCTGGAAAGCCTGTATGATAAGTCACTTGATGCATATACGGCATTTTACCGCAAAGCGGAAGGTGTGTATATCTGGGCAGGGATCGTGGATCTGATCCTGACGTTTGCGCGGAATGCGATTGCGTATGCATATCTGTTGAGGCTGGTGCTGTATAACGGAATGAGCGTGTCGGAGTTCCTTCTGCTCTTTGGTGCGGTAGGCGGCTTTGCACAGTGGGTAACCGGCATTCTCGGCGGGTTTAACAAGCTGCACCGCCAGTCACTGGATATTTCTTCGCTCCGTGAATACCTGGAGTATGAGGAGCCGTTTTTGTTTGAAAAGGGCAGGCATATCTCTGCGGAGCCGGACAAAATGTATGAGATCCGGATGGAAAATGTCACGTTCCGCTATCCGGGCGCGGAGAAGGACGCGCTGACCAACATCAATCTGACGCTGCATCCGGGAGAAAAGCTGGCGGTGGTCGGCTTAAACGGCGCGGGAAAGACAACGCTCGTCAAGCTGCTGTGCGGGTTCCTTGATCCGACAGAGGGGCGGGTGCTGCTGGATGGCACAGATATACGGAGCTACAACAGGGCAGATTACTATACGTTGTTTTCTGCCGTTTTTCAGGATCTGTCGCTACTAGCTGCAACAATCGCGGTAAATGTGGCACAGACCTTTACTTCGATTGATATGGACCGGGTGAAGGAGTGCATTGACAAGGCTGGACTACGCAAAAAGGTAGAGTCCCTGCCGGATCAGTACGAGACATTTCTAAACCATGAGGTGTACGATGATGCGATACTTCTCTCCGGTGGCGAGACGCAGCGGCTGATGCTGGCGCGTGCGCTCTACAAGAATGCGCCTTTTATCATGCTGGATGAGCCAACGGCGGCGCTTGACCCGATCGCTGAGGCTGATCTCTATTCTAAATACAATGAGATGACGCGGGGAAGATCCTCCGTCTATATCTCACACCGGCTGGCGTCCACCCGTTTTTGCGACAGGATCATTATGATCGGTAATTCAAGCATCATCGAGGAGGGTACGCATGAGGAGCTGCTTGCGCGCGGTGGCGAGTACGCAAAGCTCTACGAGGTGCAGAGCAGGTATTATAAGGAAGGAGCGGATGAAGATGGAGAAGAATAAAGAAGCATCCTACAAACAGTCGCTGGCATACACGATCCGGGCGATCAAATTGCTGTATAAAGCATATCCGCAATTTGTCGTGTCTTTGCTGGCATATCAGACATGGAGCGCGCTCACGCCTTATATCGGCATCTATTTTTCTGCACAGATCATTGCGGAACTGACCGGAGCAAAAGACCCGGAGCGTCTGGAACTGCTGGTGCTCCTCGCATTGGGGGCTGCCGCTGCCGCTTCCCTGATCACAGCACTTTTAAAGAAATGGTACAGTACGCAAGAGGCAGGATTCATTTTTTACAAGACAGAGCGTATTTTCGCAGGGAAAATGCTCGATATGGATTTCGCGAATCTCGACCGGACGGAGACTTCGGATGCATTAAATACGATCCTGCAGAACCAGAACAATGCCGGCTGGGGTCTGACAAGAGTAAAAATGAGTATGGACACAGCCTGCTCGGCGATTGGAACGATCCTGGGAGGTATCGTGCTTTCCGTATCGCTGTTTGCAACACGTGTGCCGGAGAGCGCAGGCGCGTATACGGTGCTGAATAATCCGGTCTTTGCGGTTCTCATGGTCGGCATAATGCTGTTGATCACATATATTTCACAGGAATTGTATCATAAGGTGGCAAAATATTGGGCAGAAAACGCAGATTCGCACCGGCTGGGCAACCGGCTCTTCAGCTTCTGGGGCTTCCTCGGTTTTAAGGCGGAGATGGCGGCAGATATGCGTATGTATTCGCAGGAGAAAATGTGTGAACGCTTTACCGGTGACAAAACAGGTGTATTCAACTCGAATGGTATATTTGCCAAGTATTCAAGGGGAAAGGGAGGTTTCCTTACGATTGCATCCGCGGCGGTAGCCGTTGTCTATGTCGGGATCGTCTATGGATTTGTCTGCTTAAAGGCTTGGGCGGGTGCGTTCGGGCTCGGTGCGGTGACACAGTATATTGCGGCGATCACGCAGACCACAAGCGGTATTTCTTCGGTCTTTTCTGTGATCAGTGATATTCGCAACAATGCTGTTTTCCTGCAGCAGGTATTTGATTTTCTTGATATGCCGAATGAGATGTATCAGGGAAGCCTGACCGTGGAAAAGCGCCGCGACCGCAAGTACGAGGTTGAGTTCCGGGATGTTTCCTTCAGGTACCCGGGAAGTAAGACTTACACGCTTTCCCATGTTAATATGAAATTTGAGATTGGCAGGCGAATGGCGGTTGTCGGCATGAACGGAAGCGGCAAGACCACGTTTATCAAGCTTCTCTGCCGTCTGTACGATCCGACGGAGGGCGAGATCCTGCTGAACGGAATCGATATCCGCAAGTATAATTATGCGGAATACATGATGATCTTTTCGGTCGTATTTCAGGATTTCTCCCTGTTTGCGCTGACGCTTGCGGAGAATGTTGCCGCAGGGGAGAGCTATGATCGGGCGCGTGTGTTGGACTGCCTTGACAAGGCGGGCTTTTCCGACCGCTTAAGTTCGCTGCCGGACGGTATCGAAACCTACCTGTATAAGGATTACAACAAGGACGGCATCAACGTGTCGGGCGGTGAGGCGCAGAAGATCGCCATTGCCCGCACGCTATACAAGGATGCGCCGTTTATCATTCTCGATGAGCCGACAGCGGCACTTGATCCGATCGCGGAAGCCGAAATCTATGGGAAGTTTAATGAAATCGTCGGTGATAAGACGGCAATCTATATCAGCCACCGGCTTTCCTCCTGCAAGTTCTGCGATGAGATCTTAGTATTTGACGAGGGCGCGGTGATCCAGCAGGGCTCACATGAAGCGTTGGTTGCTGACCACGGCGGAAAATACTATGAGCTGTGGCAGGCGCAGGCACAGTATTATACGGCGTAGAGTTCTAAATAAGGTTGTGAGACGTAAAAAGAACCGCTGATCCGGCATGACATTGATGTGTCATGTGGATTGGCGGTTCTTTTATAGGATTTTGGTGTCAAAAGGTGGTTTTACGCTTTAGGATTGGAAAATTGCCTAAAGCAGAAACTTGTTTTGCTCCGATGTCCGAAATTTTTATGATAACTTCACTCAGCAGGATGTGCTGCGAGTTCTTTGACGATTTTTACGGAGGTTTCCATGCCTTCGACTGTCACATGCTCATAAGGCCCGTGGAAACCATAGCCGCCTGCGCCGAGGTTCGGGCAAGGCAGTCCCATAAAGGACAGGCGTGCGCCGTCTGTGCCGCCGCGGACAGGGCGTGAGACCGGTTCAAGCCCGCAGGCGGAGATTGCTTCGCGTGCAAGGTCGACAACGTATGGAACCTGCTCGATCACGCTCAACATATTCTCATAGGAGTGACGGATATCGAGAGACACGGTTCCTGCGCCGTATTTCTGGTTGATCTCTACCTCGATCGTGCGGAGACGGTTCAGACGGCTCTCGAAAATGTCCTTGTCGTGGTCGCGGATGATGTAGGACAGCTTTGCAGAGGCAACATCACCGGACATATCGGTCAGATGGTAGAAGCCTTCGCGGCCGCTGGTATGTGCCGGGGTTTCTTCCTCCGGAAGCATGGAGGCAATCTCACATGCGACAAGCGCTGCATTGATCATGATATCCTTTGCCTCGCCCGGATGTACATTTACACCGGTAACCTCAAAAACAGCACTCGCGGCATTGAAATTCTCATAGGCAACCTCGCCTTCGTAATCGCCGTCGATGGTGTAAGCGTAATCTGCTTTGAAGTAGTCCAGATCGAAGAGGTCAGCGCCCATTCCGACTTCCTCATCCGGCGTAAAGCCTACCCAGATATCCCCGTGTGGGATGTTCTCGGCAATGATCTGCTCGATCGCTGTCAGAATGACCGCGATTCCTGCTTTGTCGTCCGCACCGAGCAGCGTTGTTCCATCGGTGGTGATCAGCGTGCGTCCTTTCAGACCGGCAAGTGTCGGGAAATCGGACACTTTAAGGTAAGCGCCGGAGCCATTCAGCAGAACATCTTTGCCGTCGTAGTTTGGAATGATCTGCGGCTTGACGTTTTCTCCGGAGTAATCCGGTGCGGTGTCCATGTGTGCGATAAAACCGATGGCCTTCTTGCCCTCCATGCCGGCAGTGGCAGGCAGCAGTCCGTACACATAGCAGTGGTCGGTCAGCGTAACTTTGGAGAGTCCGAGGGAGATAAGCTCCTGTTCAAGCTCACGCGCAAGTGTGAATTCGCGGTCGCTGGTCGGGATGTTTGTGTTGTTCTCATCGGAGGTTGTCCAATAGGAAATATATTTGAGTAAACGTTCTTCTACTTTCATAAGCAATGTCCTCAGCTTTCTTTTTATTGTTGCATCTGTGTCCATTATGTACCCGGAATTGCAAAAAAACAAGTACAAACCGGATTGACCGCAGACGAAAACCCGCTTATTTAGCGGCTTTCCGAACTTTTGAAAATTTTTTTGAAAAAATTGAAAAAAAGTGTTGCATTTTGGAAAAGTCTGCTATATAATAATCCTTGTGTTCGGGAAATGAACGAAACAAAATATGCGCCACTAGCTCATCTGGTAGAGCACCTGACTCTTAATCAGGGTGTGCAGGGTTCGATCCCCTGGTGGCGCACTTTTTAAAAGTTAAATTTTATAATAAAAGACAAAAGATCCTTGACGAACAAAATGATTCGTTGGGGGTTTTTTTATTGCATAAAACAGAAGAGCATCGGAAGGAAATTTAAAAAGCACCGAATACCGTTGAAGTAAGCAAATTCGATGCACGCTATCCATTTCCAGAGCATTCTGCGAAACCTTGTACTGACCTGAATGCTTATCATGCAGGCTATCTATTTTCCCTGTCTGGTATCCTTGATAGTTCTTGTATATGCAAACATGTAAGGCGGGCATAGGCATCCGATACATTCCCCAATCTCTTATACATAAATGTAAAATTTTTTAGCTAAATGTAAAAATTTAATTTAATAAAGTTGACATTCATAGATGAATGGTATATCATGTTACTATCTTTTTTTTGGGAGGAGAAATGTATGGACAAGGGAGATTCTGGGTATTCGAATAATGGGACAAAGGGGGAAGATGATAATCGGACGGACACAGACGCGAAGCCCTTTCGGGAGGCATTAACTTGTGAAATCAACAGTGCGCTGCTGTCATCGGAGAATCACAGCACAGACAATATTTTTATTGATCCATGTTATCGCAGTATGGAGCGGATGCTCAGGGAGTGCCATTTCGAACCGGTGGGGATAAGCCGGAATGTACCGTTTAACAGGTATCGTGCGAATCAGATCGCATTTGTATACCGGTATGAGGATGAGCTGTATTGGTGCCATATGCCGGAGGTTTGCTGGGTAAGCTTTCTGCATGAAATCGGAAAAGCCCAAGAGGTGTGATATGGATAGCGACATATTGAATAAGAAGGATACAGATGAGGATGAATGGCCATTTCAATTATGAAATGACCCTTTTTTATTTCCTACAAACTTTCTATGAAATAAAAGCTGGGAGGGTTGCTGCGGTACTGTGCAGCTTCTTTGAAATGCCAAGAGCTTTATACGCAAAAAGGGAAGCCGGACAGAGTAGCACACAATCACGTGGAAAATGAATGCTGCCCTGCCCGGAAAAAGCCTCATGGAATAGCGGGGCAAACGAAACACAATCATGCGGGAATCTAACGTGACGCAATGAGTTTACAGATCGGATTACCAATGCTTGAGAATTTTTCTTCGTATTCGGTCATGATATTGCCCTCGTTTAAGACCGGATCGTGGTGCAGATCGCGAGTAAAGGCATCTAAATGCCATATCTCGGATGCGTTGATCTCATCAAGTGAGAAAGTAAACAGGTCCTGATTGTCGGTCTTGAACTCGATCCGCCCATCCGGTGCAAGAAACTGGTCGTAGCGCGCAAGAAACTCAGAGGAGGTCAGGCGGCGTTTGGCATGACGGTCCTTTGGCCATGGATCGGAGAAGTTAAGGTAGATACGTGCCACTTCGCCTTTATCGAAGATCTCCGGCAGTGTAGCCGCGTCAATACAGAGAAAATGAACGTTTGGAAGCATAAGCTCTTCCATCTTCTGGACAGCACGAAGCAGAACGCTGGTGTAACGCTCGATTCCGATATAGTTTATGTCCGGATGAAGTGCGGCAAGTTCCATCAGAAAGCGGCCTTTTCCCATGCCGACCTCGATGTGGATCGGGTTGGAGTTGCCGAGAAGCTCATGCCATTTTCCCTTGTACTCCGTTGCATTCTGTATACAATATGGGCTGTTGCTTACAACTTCGTCAGCGCCCGGGATGTTTCGTAATCTCATATCAGTAGTTAACCTTTCTGTTGATCATTATTATTTCTACAATTTAACCCTATTTTAGCGAAAACACAGGTGCGGCGCAAGCGTATCCAGGTATTTTCTGCAAACCCGGTTCATGGCGGAATCCAAAGCATCATGCAAACCCGGTTCATGACGGAATCTAAAGCACTGCACGGACCGGCTTTGTGGCAACATCCGCATAAACGAAAAAATTGCTAATTTTGGCGGAAGCTGGGTAGAATATGAAGAAAGCCCTTGCGGGATAAATTGTCACAGTTTATACTTGAAGTTAAACGAACAAAAGCAAGTATACATTCAGGAGATACTATGAACAAAAGGAAAACGATTGCCCGCGTGCTGGCGTTTGCCATAAGCGCGGTCTGTGTGTTGCCGGCATTTAAGCCAACGACGGTAAAGGCAGAGGATTATTGGCCGGAGGGTCCTTCCATTGAATCCGCGAGTGCGGTAGTCATGGAAGTAAATACCGGCACGGTCTTATATGAAAAGAATAGTCAGGAGAAGAAATATCCTGCCAGTATCACTAAGATCATGACAACGCTTCTCGCTCTTGAGAACAGCAGTCTCGATGAGACGGTTACATTTTCGAAGGATGCGGTATATCTGAATGAGGGAGACACCTCACACATTTCCCGCGATGTCGGGGAAGAGATGACCATGGAGCAGTGCCTGTATGCGGTCATGCTCGCTTCGGCGAATGAATGCGCATATGCGGTTGCGGAGCATGTTGGGGAGTCGCTCGGCGGAGATTACCGGACCTTTATTGATATGATGAATGAGCGGGCAGCCGCACTTGGCGCAGTCAATACACATTTCAATAATTGCAACGGACTGCCGGATACAGAGCATTGGACATGCGCATATGATATGGGGCTGATCGCCTGCGAGGCGTACAAGAACGAGAACTTCCGGATCATAACGGGAACATCGACTTATACGATACCGCGCACGAACAAGCACAAGAATGATGAGACACCGCTGACGAACCATCATAAGATGCTTCATTATTATAAGACCGGCGACTATATTTACCCATATTGTACCGGAGGAAAAACCGGATACACAGACGCTTCGGGCAGCACGCTTGTCACATATGCGGAAAAGGACGGGATGACGCTTGCATGCGTTGTCATGGATGTAAAAGCACCGAAGCAGTTTACTGACACGAAGCTGCTTCTGGATTACTGCTTTGATAACTTCCAGCCATATAATATATCGGAAAATGAGACAAGCATTGCCGATACGATGGACAAGAATGTAGGTATTTTAAATACCAACGAGCCGTTTGTTACACTTGATACGGACGCATACATTATTCTGCCGAAGGCAGTTTCCTTTGCAGACGCGCAGGTGGTTCTTTCCACCGGGCAGGAAAATGAACAGCTTGCAAAGTTCGAATACAGCTATGCAGGCCGGACGGTCGGGCATGTAGAGATTGTTGCAACGGGCGCGAAAGTCGCACAACCGGATCTGAAGGAACCACAGGACACAGAGTCCGAGGAGGAACAGACCGAGGTGGTAGTCATTGAGCCATGGACTATCGTGCTGATCGTTTTGGCAATAGTGGCGCTCGCTATCGTTGTGTGGCTTGCACGCAGATTCTTCCGTGATTATTATATCCGCAAGCATGACAGGGAGATCCGCAGGGAGCGGAGAAACCGTTTCCGAAGAATCAAGAGAAACAAGGGGCATAGTCGTAGAAAACGTGACAGAATGTTCCGATAAACGACAAAAGGGACAACAATAGCAGACAATATAAAAAGAAATCGACAATTTTCCGGGGAAGAAGATTGTCGATTTTTACATATATGGACATAGGAAAAGAACTATTGAATTGTCAGACTATTTAGCAGTATGAGCAGCTGGTTCTTGCTTTGCGTGTAAAGAATGAGTCCGTTTGAGGTGGTAACGATGGTCAGGAACTTACCCCGGAATGTCTCGGAGGTCTCGAGCACATGTGCCAGATATTCGCGCATCGGAGCGTCCGCGGAAAGAAAAACAGTCTCATACGCTTCCATCGGGTCAACTGCTACATGGGCGGCAGAGAAAAGCTGGGTGATCTGCTTTTCCTGCTCAAGCTGGGCTTCGGTTTTGTTGACGATGAAAAAGCCGTTTTCATCCTTTGGCATCTGAAGTGCCTTAACCGCACGCTGCACCTGCTTCGAGAGCGCATCGGATGCCGGATAGAGGGATTCAAAGTATTTCATGAAATCCGCAGCGGAGCGGAAGTGCTTATTCGTTCCCTGCTCTAAAACTTCTGTCATGAGAATTCGCTTGATTACTTTCTCGCAGGATTCCCGGGAGGGGTTCTTGCGTGACAATGTATTTTCCATATAAGCTCCTTGTGTCGCATTTGATAAAATAGGACAATAAATTATGTCTTTACATTATTATACGACAAATTAGACAAGGCTGCAACGACAAAAAACTTATTTGACGAAATCGGCGACTGGGAGTAAAATGTAATAAAATACCACAGATTTTATATTGGAGCGGAAAATGTCAACTTACAAACAGACAAAGGAATCCGATCGGATTCTCGCAAAAATCAAAGAGAAGATTGATGCGCAGGGCGGCATTGCGAAGAAAGAGGACTTAAGTGCATTGGGGATCGATTACCGGAGAATCCTTGACTTCGTTGAGGATGGAACACTTATCCGGATCAAGAACGGTTATTACACGGACCGCATCGACCGCTTTAGCGAGGAAGAGCTGATCGCGAAGCTGTTCCCGGATGCATTGCTTTGCATGGAGAGTGCGCTTTATGCATATGGGTATATTGTGGAAAAACCGTACGGGTGGAGACTGGCGGTGGACAAAAATACATCCAAATCGCGATTCCGTATGGAATATCCGAAGGTGATCCCGTATTACACCGAGCCGGAGGTATTGCAGCTTGGTGCAAGCACAATAGAGATAGGCGGCAGCTCCTTCGGTATCTATGACAAGGAGCGCATGATCTGCGACTGCCTGAAGTATGAGAGCAAGATGGACCGTGCAATTTTCAAAGAGGCAATCCAATCCTATATTAAGGATGAGGATAAGGACATTTCGCTCCTGCTTGAATATGCTGCCGAGCGCAAGGTGGTCAAGAAGGTACAGAGCCTGATCGGAGTGTGGTTGTAATGAAAGTGGGGATGGAACCGGATGCATTTCTTCTGGAATACGCTGCGCGGGAATCCTTATCGTATGCCGATGCACTGCGCGGTTATGGGGTTGAGACGATGCTGCGCCGCATCTGCAGATCCGCTTTCGGAGAATTTCTGTGGCTGAAGAATCTTGATGTCATCGGGCCGGAGAATTACCGGAAGCCGAAGGAGATTTCTCTCGACTTTTTTTATGCGCAGAGCGAAAAATATATTGCGCCGGACAAAGTGATCCCGGGCTCGGCATGGTCAAAGGAGCTGGCGGCAATGCTGCAGGAGGAGCTGTTTGAAACAGCCCCGATGGAACTGGCTGCCCCATGCCGCGAAGAAGGCAGGGGATTCCTATGGATACCTGAGGTTGTGTATCGGGAGATGCGGATACCGGTTGCGGTCCGGATTTTTCCGCTGCAGAAAAAGGGCATTGTCCCGGAACAGAAGGAGGTTCCTCTGTCATCTGAGAACGGCCAGCCGCTTCTGGTGCATGTGTACTCCGCAGAGAACCGGCTGGCGGAGGACTTCTATAATATAATGAAGCTATTGGAGCTGATCCCGGATATGGGAGCGTATGAGCGCGTCAATCAGATCTTAAAGACGGAGCCGATCAATGGGCGGCACATCATGGAGATGCTGGAGGAACGCGCGGCAGCAGAGCCGAGACAGTTCCGCGAAAAGCGCCTGGAGCAGCTTGCGGGCTACCGGGACTATGCGTATATGCGAAAGCGCTGGGAGCAGTATGAGCGCAGAAGCGGCGGGGAAAGCGAACCATGGGAAGAGGTGGTGGACCGCATCGTTCGGTTTGCCGGGCCGGTCTGGGGAGCGGTATGCCGCAAGGAAGTATTTTTTGATGACTGGATGCCGGAGCTGTCCCGCTTTCTGGGATAGTGCTTTTAAGGATAGAAAGAGGGCAAATGTTAGACCAAAGGTTAGAGGAATATGCAAAATCGGATATCTATCCGTTCCATATGCCGGGGCATAAGCGCAGATGGAGCGCTGCCGCGGACCCATATGCGATCGATATTACAGAGATTGACGGATTTGACAATCTGCATCATGCCGAGGAAGTCCTAAAGGATGCACAGGAACGCGCGGCAGATCTGTATGGCTCAAAGCGGGCGTATTATCTGGTCAACGGAAGTACCTGTGGACTGCTCGCGGCGATCGGAGCGGCGTGCCGCAGAAGAGGAGGTATCCTTGTGGCGCGCAACTGCCACAAGGCGGTGTACCATGGAATTTATATGCAGGAACTGACTGCACATTATCTGTATCCCGGGATCAACGCGTATGGGATCGCCTGCGCGATCACGCCGGAGCAGATCAAAAAAGGGCTCAAGCAGCATCCGGATGTGGATGCGGTACTGCTCACATCCCCGACCTACGAGGGAGTTGTGTCCGACATTGCGCAGATTGCGGAGCTTGTGCATGCACATAACATCCCACTTATTGTTGACGAGGCGCACGGCGCGCACTTTGGACTGGCAGAAGATGCAGCCGCATTTCCGGACAGTGCCGTTCATTGTGGAGCGGATCTTGTGGTGCAGAGCCTGCATAAGACGCTGCCTTCCTACACGCAGACGGCACTTTTGCATGTGTGCAGCAACCGTGTGCCGGAAGAGCGCGTAGCGCAATTTCTTGATATATACGAGACGAGTTCGCCATCCTATATCCTGATGGCTGGGATGGAGCGCTGCATCCGCTACATGCGGGAGGCAGGCGCGCAAAAGCTGTGCAGCTTCCGGGAGCGGCTGGACTGGTTTGGCAGCCGCATGACGGCGTTGCAGCGGCTCAAATTGATTGGAAGAGAGGACTTTTCCAAAGAGCAGGCATTTGATTTTGATGCCTCAAAACTGCTGATCTATACCGGTAACGCCGGAATTACCGGAAAAGTGCTGTATGATATGCTGTTGCAGGATTATGGACTTCAGATGGAGATGGCAGCCGGCAATTATGTGCTTGCAATGACAAGCCTGATGGATGTAGAGGACGGTTTCGAACGTCTGGAGGCAGCACTCTTGGAGATTGACACGCGGCTCTCTGCTGAGCAAACAGCGCATCCGACGGCATTATTGAAGGGTGACGCGCGGCTTTCTGCCGGGCAGACCGCATACCCGGCGGAAGATGCAATGCACCTAGTGGAGCACATGGCACACCTAACGGAACACAGGCAGCTTTCGCAGAAGTGTACAGCCGGCGAAATCACCCGGAGCAACGTGACCGCAGACTCCGCTTCTGAGAATGTTTCTCAGTTTGCGCACCTGTACACCCCGCAGGAGCAGGTCTGCACGATTGCAGAAGCGCTTGACGGAGCGCAGGAGACGGTGGAACTGAAGAACGCCACAGGGCGCACAGCAGCGGACTATATCTACCTGTATCCGCCGGGGATCCCGCTGCTTGCACCGGGAGAGCGGATCACGGAAAAGGCGGTCAAAGACATCTGCCTGTGCCTTCAAAGCGGTTTTACCGTGCACGGACTTTTGCCGGATGCCGAACTAAAAGTTGTCATTTCTTTGTGACTATATTATACTAAAAGGATAACAAACACTATGGGAAAGATATTTTGTCTGATCGGAAAAAGTTCAACCGGAAAGGACTCCATCTATAATGAGCTTTTCGCGCGTGGAAATGCACCCGTGAAGAAGCTGATTCCGTATACGACCCGCCCGATCCGGGAGGGGGAAGAGAACGGAAGGGAGTACTTTTTCTGTACAGAAGAAGACGTCAGCCGTCTGGAGGCGGAAGGCAGGATTATTGAGCTTCGTGCTTATAATACCGTATACGGCATCTGGAAGTATTTTACTGTCTGTGACGATCAGATCCGGCTGGAGGACAGCAGCTATCTGCTGACCGGAACCCTTGCCATGTACGAAAAAATCCGTGACTATTTCGGAGCGGAGCGTGTGCTTCCTATTTATATAGAGGTGGAGGACGGCGAGCGTCTGATCCGTGCGATCGGGCGTGAACGGACGCAGGAGACGCCGAAGTATGCGGAAATGTGCCGCCGGTTTCTTGCCGATGATGCGGATTTTTCCGAGGATAAACTGCAGGCAGACCATATTGACATACGTTTTGAGAACACCAATCTTTCAGAGACGATCGAAAAGGTTGAAGCGTACATCAGACAGGAGGTAGAAGCCGATGCCAATCAGAGTCGGTGATGTGGGCGCCGTCAATCAGGTTACGGAGACACAAAAGCCGGTAGCGGATGACGGATCGTTTAAATTTACACTTTCCAGCGCCATCACAGACGCAGAACTGCAGGCAAAGGTGGACGCACTCATGCAGGATATTACCCTGCAGGGCAACCGCATAGCCGAGCATATGGATATCCGTGACATGAAGCACTACAGGGCATTGATCAAGGACTTCTTAAACGAAGTGGTATATCGTTCCCATAAGTTTTCCCGGGAGAATTTTCTTGACAGAAAAGGCCGTCACCGGGTATACGGAATCGTCAAACTGATCGACAGCAATCTCGATGAGCTGGCACAGGCGCTGGTCAGCGATGAGAAGGATCACATCTCGATCCTCGCGAAGATCGGAGAGATCCGGGGATTGCTTCTGGATATTTTAACTTAGAGTATTGCGCCGCAGAAGGAGTATATTATGCCGGGATTTGGACAAATCGTAGGACATGAACAGATCATTGCGCATTTACAGAATGCGATCACGATGGATAAGGTGTCCCACGCCTATATCATCAACGGACCGAAAGAATCCGGAAAGATGATGCTGGCGGAGGCATTTGCGATGGCATTACAGTGTGAGAAGGGCGGTCCGGAGGGCTGCATGGAGTGCCATTCCTGCAAGCAGGCGATCGGGCGCAACCAGCCGGATATCATCTACGTCACACACGAAAAGCCCAATATCATCGGAGTTGATGACATCCGCGACCAGCTCAACAATGACATTGTGATCAAGCCGTACAGCAGCAAATACAAGATATACATCATAGATGAAGCTGAGAAAATGAACCCGCAGGCACAGAACGCGCTCCTTAAGACAATCGAGGAACCGCCGGCATACGGGATCATCCTGCTTCTGACCACCAATGCGGATAAGTTTTTGCAGACGATCCGCTCACGCTGCATCACGCTTGACATCAAGGCGGTCCGGGACGAAGAAATCCGCAGCTTTTTGCTGGAGAATTACCATATTCCGGATTACTATGCGGATGTGTGTACCGCGTTTGCGCAGGGCAATGTCGGGAAAGCAATCCAGCTCGTATCCTCCGATGACTTTAACGAATTAAAGGCAGCGGTCGTGCAGCTGATGAAGCGCCTTTCAGATATCGATTTTTACGAGATGGGCTCCGCGGTCAAGCAGATCAGTGACTTCAAGCTCAAGATCGAGGATTACTTTGATCTGATGATGGTCTGGTTCCGGGATGTGTTATACTTTAAGGCAACAGGCGATGTAAACGGCCTCATTTTCAAGGATGAGGTCTATGACATAAAAAACCAGGCAGCACGAAGATCCTATCAGGGGATCGAGGCAATCCTTGAAGCACTTGAAAAAGCGAAGGTGCGCATACAGGCAAACGTCAACTTTGACCTCGTTATCGAATTGCTGTTACTGACAATTAAGGAGAATTAATAACATGATAAAAGTAGTAGGAGTACGTTTCCGACAGGCCGGCAAGATTTATTATTTTGATCCGGCAGACCTGGATCTGGAAATGAGCATGCACGTAATCGTTGAGACTGCAAGAGGCGTGGAGCTTGGAACGGTATTGATCCCGCCGAAGGAAGTGGAGGATGACAAGGTGATCCAGCCACTTAAGCCGGTTATCCGTATCGCAACGGATGATGACGAGCGCGTGTATGAGAAGAACCGCGAACGCGAAAAGGAAGCATTTGCGATCTGCAAGGAGAAGATCCTTAAGCATGATCTGCAGATGAAGCTGGTGGGAGCGGAGTATACCTTTGATAACAATAAACTGCTGTTCTATTTTACCGCAGACGGAAGAGTCGATTTCCGTGATCTGGTAAAAGACCTTGCAGCAGTATTCCGCACACGTATTGAGCTGCGTCAGATCGGAGTGCGTGATGAGACAAAGCTGATGGGTGGCGTTGGAATCTGTGGCCGGCCGTTGTGCTGTGCAACTTATCTGTCCGATTTTGTCCCGGTATCCATCAAGATGGCAAAGGAGCAGAATCTTTCCCTGAACCCGACGAAGATTTCCGGAGTGTGCGGCCGGCTGATGTGCTGCTTAAAGAATGAGCAGGAGACTTACGAGTACTTAAACAGCAGACTGCCATCCATCGGCGACTATGTTACCGCCAATGACGGAACGAAGGGTGAAGTCACCGGAGTGAACGTGCTGCGCCAGCTGGTAAAGGTTGTCGTTGACAATGGGGACGAGAAAGAACTCCGGGAATACAAGGTGGACGATCTCCGCTTTAAGCCGCGCAGACGCAAGGACTACAAGCTGACCAAGGAAGAGATGAAGGAGCTTGAAGGACTTGAGGAGGACAAAGAGGAAGATATCCTCGATGAGCCGGAGCAGAAGGAACAGAGAGAGCAGCGCCCGCAGCGCAACCGCAGAAACCGCAATAACAATCGTGGCGATCGCGGCGATCGTGGCAATAACGGTGGAGAGCGCGGCAACAATGGTGCGGATAACAACCGTGGCGAGCGCAGAGGCAACTACAACCGCAACGAACGAGGCAGCAATGACGGTGCAGGCGAGAACCAGTAAGACAGGAGAATTTGGATGGAACAGGATGCACTTGTACTCCCGCATGAGCGGGTAGACGATCTGCAGAGAAATCACTATCGGATCATACAGGATCCGGGGCGGTTCTGCTTCGGAATGGATGCGGTACTCCTCTCCGGATTTGCAAATGTTAAGCCGGGCGAGCATGTACTTGATCTTGGAACGGGAACCGGTATCATCCCAATCCTCCTTGAAGCAAAGACAAAGGGCGAGCATTTCACCGGGCTTGAGATCCAGCCGGAGAGCGCTGACATGGCAGAACGCAGTGTGAAGCTCAACGGGCTTACCGACCGGATCAATATTGTAACAGGAGACATCAAGGAGGCATCAAGTATATTTGGTGCCTCTTCCTTTGAGATTGTGACGACCAACCCGCCGTACATGATCGGACAGCACGGCATCTCCAACCCGGAGGACGCAAAAGCGATCGCCCGCCATGAGATCCTCTGCGATCTGGACGATATTTTGCGGGAGAGCGCCCGCCTGCTGAAGCCGCAGGGGCGCTTTTACATGGTTCACCGCCCATTTAGGCTTGCCGAGATTTTCTCAAAGATGATCGAGTACCACATCGAGCCAAAGCGCATGAAGCTGGTGTACCCCTTTGTCGATAAGGAGCCAAACATGGTACTCATAGAGGGACTGCGCGGCGGCAGATCCCGCCTTACCGTGGAAAAACCGCTGATTGTATACAAGGAGCCGGGCGTGTACACGGACGAGATATATGATATTTACGGATATTAGTACATATCGTTAATTTTTAATGCCGTATGAGTCAGGAGGAAGATATGTCAGGAACATTATATCTGTGTGCGACACCGATCGGAAACTTGGAGGACATCACGTTCCGCGTGCTGCGCACCTTAAAGGAAGTGGATCTGATCGCAGCGGAGGACACCAGAAATTCCATCAAGCTGCTCAATCATTTTGAGATCAAGACTCCGATGACCAGCTACCACGAATTCAATAAGATCGACAAGGCATATCAACTGGTTGCCAGGCTGAAAGAGGGGCAGAACATCGCCCTTATCACGGACGCGGGCACACCGGGCATCTCCGATCCGGGCGAGGATATTGTCCGCATCTGCTACGAGGAAGGCGTTCCGGTCACTTCACTTCCGGGCGCGGCAGCCTGCATCACGGCACTCACCATGTCGGGAAGACCGACGCGGCGCTTTGCATTTGAAGCATTTTTGCCGAGAGACAAGAAGGAGCGGGCAGCAGTTCTCGAAGAATTAAAGAACGAAACCCGCACGATCATTCTGTATGAAGCTCCGCATCATCTGGTAAAAACCGTCACAGAGCTTCTTGAAGCACTCGGAGACCGCGAACTCACCGTCTGCAAGGAGCTCACCAAGAAGCATGAGACAAAGATGCAGACCACGTTTTCGGCGCTGCTGTCGTACTGTGAAGAAAATGAGCCGCGCGGCGAGTATGTTCTGATCATCTGCGGACGCTCGCGCGAGGAACTAAAACGCGAGGAGCAGGCAAGCTGGGAAAGCCTGTCCATACAGGAACACATGGCACACTACGAGGAACAGGGCATCGACCGCAAGGAAGCAATGAAGCTTGTGGCAAAAGACCGCGGTGTCAGCAAAAGAGATATTTATCAGGCGCTTTTATAAGCGCCTGTTTTTTACTCTATAGGAAAATCTTTAAGCAACCGTTTTGCCGCGGTATGTATTATCGTCGCCGGATTATTGACGATCATCACAACCGTGTATACAAGCGGAATGACCGGCACAATTTTTATGCTGATCTATTTGATCTTGGCAACGGTTGTGGCGGTCATATACTCGAAAAAGATGTACGATAAGGAAATAAAGAAATAAGGGAGTAAGAAAATAATTCTTTAGGAACGCGGGGGAGGCACATTTCCTGTTTGAAAAATCCCCACGCCCCCCTTTCCGGCGGTGCGCCCGTAAGACGATCAGGCAATGAAAGAGATATGCGGTAAGGATATATACAAGAACGTCGCAGGATGTGATGGCTAAGCGAGAAAAATCGTTAAGGAAAGAATCGAAGGTGATGCAAACGAAAAAGCAGTATTGAGACTTTTCATTAACTGCCCTTTCGTTTGCATCAATTTCGATTTTTTCTGGTTGAACAAAGCGCGTCAACTCTATATGGACTTTTAATCC
>JBNMJQ010000011.1:0-64869 GCA_050873865.1 Agathobacter sp.
ACTCAATACTGCGGTAAAAGATCCGGCACTTCGCAATCCATTTGTACTAGATACGTTTATACGTTTTGGAGCACCTGAAGCAATCCGCTATGAGAATAAACCTCACATCGGGACAGATATTCTTGCAAATGTGATCGTCAATATGAGAAATTATCTGATTGAACATGGTTGTACCTTTCATTTTCATACCTGCGCAAGAAAGTTTCAAATCAAAGGAGGACAGATTACCGGGGTCGCCTGCAATAACGGGATGGAATTTGAAGCGGATACGGTTGTTCTTGCTCTGGGGCACAGCGCAAGAGATACTTTCGCGGAATTAAATGATGCTAAGCTTTGTATGACGGTTAAGAATTTTGCGGTTGGTTTCCGCGTGGAACATCCGCAGGCAATGATAAATGAAGCTATGTATGGGCAAAACAGAGATGACCTGCCGGCTGCTTCGTATAAAGTGACTTCAAATTTCCCGAATGGAAGAGGCGTGTATTCTTTCTGTATGTGTCCGGGCGGTTATGTGGTCAATTCTTCCTCTGAAGAGGGAGGACTTGTGGTAAACGGAATGAGTTATTCCGGACGTCATGCGGCCAATGCAAATAGTGCGATCATTATTTCGGTAGATCCAAGAGATTTTGGTGCGGATGATGCGCTTGCAGGCATGCGTTTTCAAAGAGCGCTTGAAAAAAAGGCATACGATCTCGGAAATGGATACATACCGCAACAGCTATACGGAGATTATCTCACCGGACAAAAATCCGTCTCTTACGGAGATTATGCCTCCTGCGTTAAGGGGAAAACTGAATTTACAAATCTACGTGGCCTTTTTTCTGAGAATATGGAACAGTCATTTTGTCTTGGAATGGAGCATTTTGCCAAGATCATTCCGGGATATGACCGCAGGGATGCCATTCTTTCAGGCGTGGAATCGAGAACATCCTCACCGCTTCGCATGGTGCGTGATGAGAAACTGCAAAGCAATATAAAAGGAATCTATCCTTGTGGGGAGGGAGCCGGATATGCCGGTGGAATCATGTCCGCAGCAATGGATGGAATGAAAGTTGCGGAGGCTATTCTGCAAGAAATAAATAACTAGAAACAAAAGAGAGAGGGAATATTTGTGCTTGATGTAACACCAATGATGCAGCATTATCTGAAGACAAAAGAAGAGAATAAGGACTGCATTTTATTTTATCGTCTCGGAGATTTTTATGAGATGTTCTTTGACGATGCAAAGATCGCATCCAAAGAGCTTGAACTGACACTGACCGGAAAGAGCTGTGGTTTGGAAGAACGGGCACCGATGTGCGGTGTACCATTCCATGCGGCAGATACCTATATCAACCGACTTGTGGCGAAGGGCTACAAGGTTGCCATCTGCGAACAGGTGGAAGACCCTAAGCTTGCAAAAGGAATCGTTAAGCGTGAGGTTATCCGTATTGTTACTCCGGGAACCAACATTGATATGCAGTCGCTGGATGAGTCAAAAAACAATTATATTATGAGTATTGTCTACCTTGCAGACAAATACGGTGTTGCAACGTGCGATGTCACGACCGGAGATTTTTTTGTTACTGAGGTAGATTCGGAACGCAAACTTTTGGATGAGATGAACAAATTTGCTCCGTCCGAGGTTATATGCAATGAAGCGTTTTATATGAGCGGGGTTGACATAGAGGATATGAAAAACCGCCTGTCAATTGCGGTGTCTTCATTGGATGCCTGGTATTTTGGGGACGATCTGGCAAAGGAGACACTTTTGTCCCATTTTAAGGTGGCTTCTTTACAGGCACTCGGACTTGAAGATTACGACTGCGGAGTGATCTCAGCAGGCGCTCTTTTGAAATATCTTTATGATACACAAAAGAATTCAATGGAGCATATTCTTGAAATTCATCCTTATTCCATTGGCAAATTCCTGATCCTTGACAGCTCCACAAGACGAAATCTCGAACTTGTGGAAACACTTCGCGAAAAGCAGAAGAGAGGATCACTCCTGTGGGTGCTGGATAAGACAAAGACTGCAATGGGAGCAAGACTTTTACGCTCTTACGTGGAGCAGCCGCTGATTGAAAAGTCCGAGATCATCAAACGCCAGAAGTTTATTGAGAAACTGAACAAGCAGGCAATCACAAGAGATGAGTTTCGTGAGTATCTGAATCCAATTTATGATCTTGAACGGTTGATCACACGTATCAGCTATCAGACAGCAAATCCAAGGGACCTGATTGCTTTTCGCAATTCCATTGAGATGCTTCCTCCAATCCGGACATTGCTGGAGGATGTAGATGGAGCACTTGCAGATGAAATTAAAAATGATTTTGACTGTCTTGAAGACCTTTATGAACTGATCCGTTCTTCTATTCAGGAAGAACCACCGATCAGTGTGCGTGAGGGAGATATCATCAAGGATGGATATAATGAGGAGGTTGACCGGTTAAGAAGTGCGAAGACACAGGGAAAAAGCTGGCTTGCCGATGTAGAGGCAAAGGAGCGCGAAAAGACCGGAATCAAGAATCTTCGTATCAAATACAATAAGGTGTTCGGGTACTATCTTGAGGTTACCAATTCATTTAAGGATCAGGTGCCGGATTACTATGTGCGCAAACAGACGCTTACGAACGCAGAACGATATATTACACCCGAACTGAAGGAATTGGAGGATACCATCCTTGGAGCGGAGGATCGGCTTGTATCTTTGGAATATGAATTATTCCGCCAGATCCGGCAGCAGATCGGGGATAACGTTCTTCGCATTTTAAAGACGGCAAAGGCAATCGCAAAGCTTGATGTTTTTGCATCTCTTGCGCTGGTTGCCCAGCAGAATAATTATTGCAAGCCAAAGATTAATGAAAATGGTACGATCGATATCAAAAATGGAAGACATCCGGTTGTTGAGAAGATGATTCCAAACGGCATGTTTATTGATAATGATACATATCTGGACAATGGAAAGAACCGTATCTCTATTATCACGGGACCGAATATGGCAGGTAAATCCACTTATATGAGACAGACTGCGCTGATCGTTCTCATGGCACAGATTGGAAGTTTTGTTCCGGCAGAAAGCGCAAATATCGGAATTGTTGACCGGATTTTTACGCGAGTAGGGGCATCGGATGATCTTGCATCCGGACAGAGTACGTTTATGGTCGAGATGAACGAGGTGGCAAACATTTTGCGAAATGCAACCTCTGATTCTCTTCTGATCCTTGATGAAATTGGACGCGGAACTAGTACATTTGACGGGTTAAGCATTGCATGGGCTGTGGTGGAGCACATCAGCAATCCGAAGCTTCTCGGGGCAAAGACACTTTTTGCAACACACTATCATGAACTTACCGAGCTTGAAGGCAAGCTGGATAACGTCAATAATTATTGTATTGCTGTCAAGGAAAAGGGAGATACCATCGTATTTTTACGAAAGATCGTAAAAGGCGGTGCGGATAAAAGCTATGGCATTCAGGTCGCAAAACTTGCCGGGCTTCCGGACAGTGTTATCGATCGAGCCAATGAAATTGTAAGCGAACTGCTTGCAAATGATATCACAGATATTGCAAAGAGTATTACAGTAGATAAGTCAGCAGGGACATCGAAAAAGAAGAAAGAACATCTGGATGAGGTTGATCTTGCACAGATGTCTTTGTTTGATACGACAAGCGATGATTCCATCATTGATGAACTTCGCAACATTGAGATCAGCAATCTGACGCCGCTTGACGCGCTCAACAAGCTCAATGAACTGCAGAACAAAGTAAAAAATCGTTGGTAACAGTAAAAAGCATGTTTTGTAAATGGCTATATCGGAACATCTTTTATATGAGGGAAAAAGAATGCCGCAAATTCATTTGCTGAGTCAGGAAACAATAGATAAGATTGCAGCGGGAGAAGTGATTGAACGTCCTTCTTCCGTTGTGAAGGAGCTGGTGGAAAATGCAATCGATGCGCAGGCAACTGCAATAACTGTAGAAATCAAAGAAGGTGGAACTTCATTGATACGTATTACGGACAACGGCTGCGGAATTTCTGCAGATCAGGTTCCGATTGCTTTTCTGCGCCACTCTACGAGTAAGATCAGCAGCGCACTTGATCTGATGAATGTGTCTTCCTTGGGATTCCGAGGTGAGGCACTTTCCAGTATTGCAGCGGTCTCACGTGTGGAACTGATTACCAAAACCGCTGAAGAATTGTGCGGAGTAAGGTATCAGATTGAAGGGTCAAAGGAAATCGGGTTGGAGGAAATCGGTGCGCCGGATGGAACGACTTTTTTGGTGAAAGATTTGTTCTTTAATACACCCGCGCGCAAGAAGTTTTTAAAAACACCACAGACCGAAGCTGCGTATATCAGTGATGTGGTTGAACACCTTGCGCTTTCACACCCGGATATTACGTTTAAATTCATCAATAATAACCAGACTAAGCTGCATACGTCTGGAAATGGAAATCGCAAAGATATTATTTATCATATTTTCGGGCGGGAAATTGCATCCGCACTTCTTGAAGTGGATTACAAGGGCGAGTTTTTCCGGGTGAGCGGATACATTGGAAAGCCAACAATTTCGCGTGGAAACCGCAATTATGAGAATTATTTTATCAATGGCAGATACATCAAGAGTTCCCTGCTCGCAAAGGCAATCGAGGAGGGGTACAAGAACTTTCTGATGCAGCACCAATATCCGTTTACAGTGCTGTATTTTTCCTTTGACCAATCTTCCCTTGATGTCAATGTCCATCCGACCAAAATGGAACTGCGCTTCGACCACAATCAGGAAATCTATAAACAATTGTATGATGTGATTTTCGGTACATTAGCTCACCGGAATCTGATTCCGGATGTCCCGGTAGAGGAGCAGAAAGAGAAAAAGGAAGAACACATATACAAGGAATCGATCCCGGAGCCATTTGAAAAACGGCGCATTCAGGAGATACGGAACGCTGTTGCAAAGGATAGCCCGTATGAACTGCGCTACCCGGAGCGGTTTCACCAGCAGCCGAAGCAGCAAAATGCACAGACCGCGCAAACGGAGCAGGAACAGATGAAGCATCCGGGCGTTATCAATATTGCGCATGGCACGCACGCTGTCCGCGAGGAAGGTTTTACATCCGGGCTTACGCCGCCAGCCCCCAAAGAGCAGGAGACGGTGCAGGAGCGGTATGAGGAAATCACTCTTTCTTCCATCAGTCCTGATTTTATGTCGCAGGCGGCGAAAAAGAATCATCGTATCATTGGGCAGCTGTTTGATACCTATTGGCTGATCGAGTATGATGAGAAACTTTATATCATCGACCAGCATGCAGCACATGAGAAGGTATTATATGAGAAAACGATGGCAAGACTTAGAAAAAAGGATTACACCTCGCAGATCCTAAGTCCGCCGCTCATTCTTTCTTTGGATGCAAAGGAGCAGGAGGCACTTGAACGCTTTCGCGATCCAATTGAAAAGCTGGGATATGAGGTGGAACATTTCGGCGGAAAAGAGTATATGATCAATGCGATTCCGGGCAATCTGTTCAATCTGGATATGAAGGATCTGTTTATTGAAATGCTGGATGATTTTTCCAATTTATCAGGAAAAGAAACTCCGGAGCTTATTTTGGAAAAGGTGGCATCCATGTCATGCAAGGCTGCTGTTAAGGGAAATAACAAGCTCTCCATGCCTGAAATCCAAAGCCTGATCGATGAATTGCTAACTTTGGATAACCCCTATAACTGTCCGCATGGAAGACCTACCATTATCTCTATGACAAAATATGAACTGGAAAAGAAATTTAAGAGGATTATCTGATGCAGAAAAGACCGATGGTCATACTGACCGGACCGACAGCGGTGGGGAAGACAGCACTCTCGATTGCGTTGGCAAAAAGAATCAACGGGGCAATCATATCTGCGGATTCCATGCAGATATATAAGTATATGGATATCGGATCCGCAAAGATCAGACCGGAAGAGATGGAAGGAATCAGACATTATCTGATTGATGAACTGATGCCGGACGAAGAATTTCATATTGTGCGTTTTAAGGAGATGGCAAAGGCGGCTCTGGAGGAAATATATGCAAATGGGCAGATACCAATTGTTGTTGGAGGAACCGGATTTTATATTCAGGCCCTTTTGTATGATATTGATTTTGATAATCAGGATGCAGACGAGAGATTCCGGGATGACATGCAGCATTTTGCCGAGCAGAATGGCGCAGAGGCATTGCATGAAAAGCTTAAGGAGATTGATCCAAAATCCTACCAGACCATACATGCAAATAACGTAAAGCGCGTAATCCGTGCTCTTGAGTATCATCATCTGACAGGACAGATGATTTCTGCCCACAATGAGGCGGAACATAAGAAGGAGTCCCCATACAATTTTGCCTATTTTGTCCTAAACGATGACCGCGCACGGCTGTATGAACGCATTGAGATGCGCATTGATCTGATGTTAAAGCAAGGGCTGGTACAGGAAGTTGCGAAGTTAAAAGATATGGGGTATCACAGGGATATGGTTTCCATGCAGGGACTTGGATATAAAGAAATCCTTGACTACCTTGATGGGAAAACGACTCTTGATGAGGCAGTCTATATCTTAAAGAGGGATACAAGACATTTTGCCAAAAGACAGCTGACATGGTTTAAGCGGGAGCGGGATGTGTGCTGGATTGATAAACAGGAATATCATTACAATGAGTCCGAATTATTAGAGGCATTGCTTGCCGTTTTGCGCGACAGACAGATCATTGCGGACTAAGAAAGATAAAGGAGTATATATGAATCATTTACTAGAGGAACAGTACAAACAACTTGGAATTGCACCGGAAGTATTACAGTTTGGAACAGAAATTGAAAAGGACTTAAAGGAGCGCTTCGATAAAATTGATGCAATCGCAGAATTTAACCAGATGAAAGTTATTGCTGCGATGCAAAAAAACAAAGTAAGTGCGGAGTGCTTTAATAGTTCCAGCGGATATGGATATAATGATATTGGAAGAGATACTTTGGAGCAGGTGTATGCGGATTTGTTCTGTGGGGAGGACGCGCTTGTACGCCCACAGATTACCTGTGGAACACATGCGCTTGCACTTGCTCTGATGTCTAATTTAAGACCGGGAGATGAACTTCTTTCTCCGGTTGGCAAGCCTTATGATACGCTTGAGGAAGTTATCGGAATCCGGCCGTCAAAGGGTTCACTTGCAGAGTATGGTGTGACATATTCCCAGGTGGACCTTCTGCCGGATGGCGCATTCGATTATGAAAATATCCGTAAGGCAATCAACGAACGTACCCGCCTGGTCACCATTCAAAGATCAAAGGGATATCAGACAAGACCGACTTTGTCAGTAGAGCGGATTGGAGAACTGATCGCGTTTATAAAGGATATTAAGCCGGATGTAATCTGTATGGTGGATAATTGCTATGGCGAGTTTGTAGAAGAGAGAGAACCGCTTGAGGTTGGTGCAGACATGATTGTCGGATCACTTATCAAAAATCCGGGCGGCGGACTTGCACCGATCGGTGGTTATATCGTAGGAAAGAAGGAGTGTGTAGAGAATGCGGCGTACCGTCTGACCTCACCGGGACTTGGAAAAGAGGTTGGAGCTTCCCTTGGCATAATCCAGTCTTTCTATCAGGGACTTTTCCTCGCTCCAACCGTGGTGAGCGGCGCGTTAAAGGGAGCAATTTTTGCGGCAAATACTTATGAAAAGCTTGGATATGATGTAATCCCAAACGGAAGCGAAAGCCGTCACGATATTATTCAGGCAGTTACATTCCGGAATAAGGATGCAATGATTGCATTTTGTGAAGGAATTCAGGCGGCGGCTCCAGTTGACAGTTATGTTACGCCGGAACCCTGGGCGATGCCGGGATATGACAGCGATGTGATCATGGCTGCAGGGGCCTTTGTACAAGGGTCATCCATTGAACTTTCTGCGGATGGGCCGGTAAAAGAACCATATGCGGTATACTTCCAGGGCGGACTTACCTGGTATCATGCTAAGCTTGGTATTTTGTCATCCTTACAAAAACTTTACGAACGCAATCTTGTTAAGCTGGTCTAATTGTGATAAGATAACTTGATATCATTTTATGTCTATTTGTGCTTTTGGGAGAGTAGAAAGGTTTTCATGGATAGACATATTATTGTAAAAGAACTTCCGGAATCGGAGCGCCCATATGAAAAGTTTATAAAGTATGGTGCAGGAGCGCTTTCGGATGCAGAACTGCTCGCAATCATTATCAAAAGTGGTACAAAGGATAAAACTGCACTTGATTTGTCGCAGGAGCTTCTTTGCCAAAGGCATAAGAATCTGCTCAACCTTTATGAAATGTCAATGGAGGAGATGATGCGGGCGAATGGGATCGGAAAGGTAAAGGCAATCCAGTTAAAGGCGATTGCGGAGCTTTCCATGCGTATTGCAAGAACGCAGCGCGGCTATCAGCTCAGGCTTGACTGTGCAGGCACTGTTGCGGATTATTATATGGAGCAGATGCGCCATGAAAAACAGGAAGTTTTGATGTGTGCGTATTTTGATGCAAAGGCAAATTTCCTCGGCGATGCAAAGCTTTCAGTTGGAAGTACAAGTTTTGCATATTTTTCCCCAAGGGAGGTTCTAAAGAGAGCGCTGGAAAAGAATGCATCTGTTCTCATTCTGCTGCATAATCATCCGAGTGGAGATCCCACGCCGAGCAAGGATGATATACGTGTGACAGAGCGTATGCGTGAATGTGCCGCATTATTTGATATCTGTCTGGCGGATCACATCATCATCGGTGACAATCAGTATTTTAGTTTCAAAGAACAAAGCATATAACAAAAGGAAGAGGTAAACACAATGAACAACAATGTATATGGTATAGATCTCGGAACGAGCAATTTAAAGGTCTTTTCCAAGTCCAACGGAAAGATCTTTATGGAAAAAAATACCATTGCCATTCGTGGAAAGGATGAAATCTTTGCCTATGGTGACAAAGCGTATGCGATGTACGAAAAGGCACCGGAATCCATTCAGGTTGTATTTCCGGTTACAACCGGAGTGATCGCTGAATTTCATGATATGGAGGAGTTTATTTACGAATTCCTTGATGATAAGACAAAAGGAAAGGTGAAAAATTCAGAATTTGTTGTTGCTGTTCCTACCGATATCACGGATGTAGAGAAGCGTGCGTTCTATGAGCTTTTTACAGGAAAGAGGTTTCATGCAAAGAGTGTTCTGCTCTGCGAAAAACCGATCGCGGATGCAGTCGGTCTCGGAATTGATGTGAACGAGCCGACCGGTGTCATGATTGTTAATATGGGTGGAGATACTACTGAGATTTCGGTGATCTCCTTGGGTGGTCTTGTGCTCAGTGATCTGCTTCATTTTGGAGGCAATCGTCTGGACGAATCCATTATCAGCTATATCCGCAAGGAATTCAATCTGATCATCGGACAGAAAACTGCTATGCAGCTAAAGGAGAACATCGGTTCCGGACTTCCGGGAAGAACAGAGACGATGGTGGTTGTCGGCCGTGATGTTGTCAGCGGACTTCCGATCGAGATGGAGATTTCGGCTGAGGTTGTTTATAATGCGATCAAGGCCAACTTGGAATCCATCTGTTCTTCAATCAAAATGATTCTGGAGAAGACTCCGCCTGAGCTTGCAAAGGATATTATCCATTCCGGTATTTATATTACCGGAGGAGGGGCAAAGATCGATAATCTTGACAAGCTGTTTGAACAGATCTCCAATATTAAAGTTAATGTGAGCGATGCACCGGAGGAAAGTTCGGTCCGCGGACTTGTAAAAATCGTATCCGATCCGAAATATCGCCACCTGCCATTTACAATCAAGAATAGTCTATTGAAATAGAGGGTTTCATGAAGGGTTTTCGTAATAAGAAAAAAGCAATACCAACGAAATATATTTTGCTTACTCTTACAATTGTCTGTGTTAGCGCGATTCTTCTGTCACTTACATTAAATATAACCGGAGGACCGCTGAATTCTGTCGCCGGTTATATTTTTGTTCCGATGCAAAGGGGAATCAATAATCTTGGACAGAATATTTCTGCAAAGGCAAATGATTTTCGGACATTAGGTGAGGTACTTGCTGAAAATGAAAAGTTAAAACAGCAGAACGATGAATTGATGACCCAGCTTAATACCATCATGCTTGAGGGGTATGAGCTGGAAAATTACCGTGAATTGTTTGAGCTGGATGAAAAATATCCCAGTTACGAGAAAGTTGCGGCAAATGTTATCGCAAAGGATAGTGGAAATTGGTTTCATACATTTACCATTGACAGAGGAACGGACAATGGTTTAAAGGTTGGAATGAATGTTATCGCCGGAAGTGGACTTGTCGGAATAATCACAGATGTCGGACCGAATTATGCGAAGGTGCGCAGTATTATTGATGATGCGAGCAATGTTAGTGCGATGGTTACCACGACGCAGGACAATTTTAATGTGAGTGGAGATCTGGAGGCGCTTTCAAGTGATGGTGTAATCACATTCTCTGAGCTTAGGGACACAGAAAATAAGGTCAGTGTCGGTGATCCGGTGGTGACTTCTTATGTGTCAGATCAGTATCAGCAAGGAATACTGATCGGCTATATTGCAAGCATTGAGCCAAATGCCAATAACCTTACAAAATCGGGAACCATAACACCGGTTGTCGATTTTGAACACATTCAGGAGGTTCTTGTCATTCTTGACATCAAGAATACAGGAAAAACCAATGACAACTAGTTCAATGAGAAAGGAGTTTGCATGCGCAGAAAAATCGTTTTATTTCTGATTATTGTTCTATGCTTTTTACTGCAATCCACCTTTTTCCAGACATTTTCTTTTGCGGGAATTTCACCGAATCTTCTGGTTATTGTCGTGTCATCCTTCGGATTTATGAGAGGGCGAAAAGAGGGAATGTTTGTCGGCTTTTTTTGCGGACTGCTTGTAGACATTTTTTTCGGTTTTTATCTTGGAATCTATGCTTTAATCTATATGTATATCGGGTATGTCAACGGAATATTCCAAAAAAGATTTTATCCGGACGACATCAAACTGCCGATGGTGTTAATCGGAGCGAGTGATCTTTCCTTTAATCTTTTGATTTACCTGATGATGTTTTTACTCCGTGGAAGATTCCAATTCTGGTTCTACTTAAAGACGATCATTCTTCCAGAGTTTATTTATACGATGGTGATAACGATCTTTTTGTATTATCTGCTGCTAAAGATTAATCAGGGACTTGAGACAGTCGAAAAAAGGAGAGCAACAAAGTTTGATTTATGATATAAAAGAGTTTTTAAAAAAATTTTTCAGCTCAAGATTGTTTATCTTGTCTGTGGTTGTAGTTGCAATGTTTGCTACGATGATCGCGCGTGTGTTTTACCTGCAGGTCGTAAATGGTGAGTATTATCAGAAGAACTTTACCATGCGTATCCAGAAGCCACTTACGGTTGAGGCTGCAAGGGGAAATATCTACGACTGCAACGGAAGGCTTCTTGCGTACAATGAACTTGCATACGCTGTTATTTTTTACGATACATACGGAAGCAGCTCCTCAAAGAGCAGAAAACTTAATGCGGAGCTTGCACAGATCATTCAGGCAATTGAGGATAATGGGGAATCCATCACAAATGATTTCCGTATCGCATATGATGAGGAAAAGGATACGTTTGGCTTTACGGTATCTGGGACAAGCCTTAAGCGTTTTCTTGCGGATGTGTTCGGGAAGACTTCCTATGACAAGCTTGAGTACAACAAGGATTTTAACTTCGACGAAGCGAATGCGACAGCGGAGCAGGTCATGGATTTTTTGATGCATGACAAAAAGAGCGGTTTTTCTGTACATACTCTCGATGAGAAAACAGGGACGGAAGAGGACGATAAGTACGACTTCTATACGAAGAAGATGGCGTATGAGATTGTTGTTCTGCGCTATGCGATCAATGCGAACCGTTACACCAAATACAATCCGACCACAATTGCAGAAGATGTTTCGGATCGGGTGGTTGCCTACATGAACGAGCATTCGGATGAACTGATCGGTGTGGAAATATCCGAGGAGACTGTGCGGAGATATAACTACAGTGAGTATTTTTCTTCAATTATCGGATATACCGGGCGGATTTCCGATACGGAGTATGAAGAATTGTCGGCAAACGACAGCAGCTATACAACGAACGATATCATAGGTAAGACAGGTCTTGAACAATACTATGAGAGCTATCTCCGTGGAACGAACGGAGAGCGCGAAGTATACGTTGATAGTGTGGGGCGTATCTCTGAGGTTATAAGCAGTGTGGATGCGGTGACAGGCTGTGATCTGTACTTAAGTATTGACGCGGAACTTCAGGCAGCGGTTTACCAGTTGCTAGAACAGGAGCTTGCCGGAATTCTATACTCTAACATTAAGGATGGCAATATTCCAATCAATGATGTGTATTTTGCACTGATTAACAATAATATCATTGATATCACGCATTTCGTGGCAGAGGATGCGTCTGCAACGGAACAGGAACTTCAGGCAGTCTTTGATGAGCGGGCAAAGAGTGCTTTGGAGGATATTTCAGCACAGCTAAGTGCATCGGAACCGTATATAAACAATAATATGCCGGATGAAATGCTTGATGATTTTACCTGCGTGATGAGTCTTTTGCGTGAAAAGGGAATTCTTCTGTCCAAACAGATCGACACAACGGATGATGTGTATCAGGAGTGGAGAGCCGGCAATTTAAGTCCGAAGGAATACTTAAATTACTGCATTTCACAGCAATGGATTGACATTGGCAAACTCCAGGTAGATGAAAAGTATGCAGACTCGCAGGAGGTCTACCAGACCTTATGCAATTATATTGTAGATACACTCGCATCAGATCTCGATTTTGGCAAGACTGTTTACAAATATGCGATTGCCGATGGGACGGTTAAGGGCAGGGAGCTTTGCCTGATCCTGTTTGACCAGAACAAGATAGACTATGATGATGCTTCGGTCAATGGGCTGACGGATGGTTCACTTTCTCCGTATAATTTTATTATGCAGAAGATCAACAACATTGAGATCACACCTGCGCAGCTTGCACTTGATCCGTGTACGGCATCCACGGTTATTACGGATGTTAAGACCGGACAGATCCGTGCGCTTGTCAGCTACCCGGGCTACGATAACAACAGGCTTGCAAACGGCGTCGATGCAGATTATTTCAACAGCTTGAATCAGGATCTTTCCAATCCACAGTACAATTATGCGACGCAGGAGCGGACGGCACCGGGTTCTACGTTTAAGATGGTAACTGCAACTGCAGGTCTGGCAGAGAACTTTATCGATGTGAGCACACAGATTGTAGATAAAGGTCAGTTCATGGAGATCAGTAATAAGCCAAAATGCTGGAAATATCCGGGAAATCACGGATCAATCAATGTATCGGAGGCTCTTCGTGATTCCTGCAACTACTTTTTCTATACGGTTGGGTATGAGATGAGTTTGAAGAACAATGGCGTATATGATGATGCACTTGGTATTTCCTATATCCAGAAATATGCGACCCTGTATGGCCTGAATCAAAAGACCGGCATTGAGATTGAGGAGAACTCGCCGGAGATTGCCGATTCCTACCCGGTCATGGCAGCAATCGGACAGAGTAATAACAACTATACGACGGTATCACTCGCAAGATATGTGACAGCTGTTACATCTGGAAAGCTTTATGATTATCAGCTTATGGACAGCATTGTTGACCCACAGGGAAATACGATCGAGCAGTATGAGAAAACGTATACGGATATTTCGGATGTGCTTGATACCACGCAGTGGGATGCCATTCACTCCGGTATGAAGATGGTGGTGGAAAAGCTGGATTCATTTAAGGATTTTCCAATTGAGGCAGCAGGAAAGACCGGTACTGCACAGCAGGTAGAGACACGCCCGAACCATGCGCTTTTTGTTGGGTATGCGCCGTATGACAAGCCACAGATCACGATCGCAACCAGAATCGCATATGGATATACCTCGCACAATGCTGCTGCGGCTGTAAAAAATATTTTCTCCTACTATTTTGGAGTACAGACTCTGGATGAATTGTTATCCGCAAACGCAGAAGGCGCAAATGCTTCTGCCGACAATGTTTCACAAGACTGACGGATACCATTCACATATACAAATTATTTAACAAGGAGGTTTCTTTTTTCATGGGTGAAGCGATTGTTTTCACTTCAGGAAAAGGCGGTGTTGGCAAGACAACAACAATTGCCAATATCGGTGCAGGACTTTCACAGTTAGATAAAAAAGTCGTCATGCTTGATACAGATATGGGGCTTCGAAATTTGGATGTTGTTATGGGACTTGAGGATCGGATCACTTACAATCTGATGGATGTTCTGGAAAACCAGTGCAGGTTAAACCAGGCGCTCATAAAGGACAAGAGGTATCCGAGCCTGTACATGATCCCTGCTTCTTTGAAGCAGAAAAAGCTTTCGGATTATGAGGAAAAGCTAAAGAACCTGATCGGACAGTTAAAAAAAGAATTTGATTATTGTCTGATCGACTGTCCGGCCGGGATTGATGACGGATTCCATTTTGCGGTATCCGCGGCGGATAAAGCAATCATTGTCACAACACCTCATATTTCTGCAGTACGTGATGCCGGAAGAGTGGTATATCTTCTGGAGTCCCGCAGATTTTACAATATGGAACTTCTTATCAATGAGACAAATGACCGCATGATGCGCCGGCACGATATGATCTCTCCGAAGGAGATTGAGGAGATCATTGGAATCAGCTGTCTGGGCTGCATCCCGGAAGATGACAAGGTGATTGTCAGCCAGAACCGTGGACTTCCGGTTATTTCCATGAGATCCGAAGCAGGAAAAGCGTATCGGCAGGCAGCAAGAAAACTGCTCACACCGAGAATCAATGTGGCAGATTTATCGAAGGAGGCAGTAGATAAGAAGGAAAACTCCTCCAAAGATAATTTTCACATTTTCCGGAGAAGGGAATGCAATTATGAGGGGTAGAAGAGAGTGCACCGGTTCAATTGCGAAAGAGCGTTTAAAACTGATGCTTGAGGCAGAGCCGGTAGAATGCGGGCAGGATAAGATGGCACAGATGAAAAAGGAAATTTCCGAGATTGTCAGCCGATATTTTGATGTGCCACCGGATGGATATGAGATTAAAGTAATACTAAAGCAAAATAAGAAAAGAGCGTAATATGTTTAAACAGTACAAATTGAAAGACTATCATTTTCAATTAATCATATATCTTGTGTTGCTGACGGTCATTGGAATTGCGGTGATCGGCAGCGCGGAGGAATCTGTGCAGAAAAAGCAGATCATAGGCTTTGTGGCGGGATTGGTCATTATGGTGATCATATCTCTTTTGGACTATTCCGTGCTGCTTAAGCTATCCTGGATCTATTATATCGGAAGTGTCGGTCTTTTAGTGCTGGTGCAGACAAGCCTTGGTGACAGTGCCAACAACTCCCAGCGATGGATCGAGATTGCAGGAATACGATTTCAGCCTTCGGAGCTTGCAAAGATTACGCTGATTCTGTTCTTTGCTTATTTTTTCTGCAAGTATCAGGAAAAAATCAACAAGATATGGATGCTGGCATTGTCTTTTTTGCTGGTTGGGATCCCTCTTTATCTGATTTATAAGCAGCCGGACACATCAACTATGATTGTTACTGCATTTATTTTCGTTGTCCTCTTGTTTATTGCGGGATTAAGTTATAAAATAGTACTTACAGTACTTGGAATTGCAATTCCGATCGTTATTGTAGGAATAACATATCTGCTGTCACATGCAGAGGAATTGATCGACAAGGGGTTTTACCAGATGAAGCGTATCATGTCGTGGCTGGATCCAACGAATCCGCTTTATACGGACAGCGCGCTTCAGCAGCAAAATTCCATCATGGCGATTGGCTCCGGACAGCTCTGGGGCAAGGGACTTGGCAATGATGCTTCGACCTCTGCCAAGAATGCCAACTTTATCATTGAGCCGCAGACGGATTTCATCTTTGCGGTAGCAGGTGAGGAACTTGGATTTGTCGGAACTGCCGTGATAATTCTTCTTTTGTTTTTGATTGTGATGGAATGTATTCTGATCGGACGTAAGGCGAAGGACTTAAGCGGGCGGCTGATCTGTTGCGGAATGGCTTCCCTGATCGGTTTTCAGAGTTTTGTCAACATATGTGTTGCTACCGGACTGATGCCGAACACAGGCGTAACACTTCCGTTTGTCAGCTATGGACTGACTTCTTTGATGACATTGTATATTGGTATGGGGTTTGTCCTGAATGTCGGTTTACAGCCGCTGAAATATACAAAGGGGGTAACTTTATGAATATCGGACTTGTAGCACATGACTCTAAGAAAAAACTTATGCAGAATTTCTGCATCGCGTATCGCGGGATTCTTTGTAAAAATGAACTCTATGCGACCGGTACGACTGGAAGACTGATCGAAGAGGTTGCCAATCTGCAGGTGCATAAATATCTTGCGGGTCATCTGGGTGGCTCCCAGCAGCTTGGCGCACAGATTGAACATAACGAAATTGATCTCGTTATTTTTCTGCGCGATCCTCTCAAGCCGAAGTCCCATGAGCCGGATGTCAACAGCATCGTTAAGCTTTGTGATGAGCACAATATTCCGCTTGCAACCAATCTTGCAACGGCTGAATTATTGATTAAGTCACTAGATAGAGGAGATTTGGACTGGCGTGAAATGTACAAATAAGAGAAATAAAATCAAACTGCTATGCATTTTATGTGTAGCAGCTGTTTTTATGAGCGGATGTGGACAGGCTGTTGTCATTGAGAATCCATATTCTGTTTATGATTCAAAATTAAATTCATACGATACCGACAGCACGGATTCTAGTTTTTTTGCTACAGATTTATGCGTGACGGACGGCACAGATATCGGAACTGATAAGACAGATTCGACTCTTGCAGAGGGGGGCGGCGTATTTAACCTGACTACCGGGGAGGTTACATACAGCCAGAATATTTTTGGCAAAATGTATCCGGCGAGTACGACGAAGATACTTACAGCATATATTATCATCCGTGATTGTAATATGTCTGATATGGTAACTGTCAGCGCCAATGCGGTTGATCAGGCAGCAGATTCCTCCATATGCAATCTGAGAGAAGGGGATGTGATTTCAGTAAAGAATCTGTTGTATGGACAAATGCTTGCAAGTGGTAATGATGCAGCAATTGCGCTTGCTGAATTTCACTCAGGTTCAGTGGAGGCATTTGTCGAAGAAATGAATGCTACAGCTCAAAATCTTGGGGCAACTAGCAGCCATTTTGTCAATCCGAACGGTCTGCCGGATGAGGATCACTACACGACTATTTATGATATGTATCTGATCTTTAAGGAGGCTGTCAAGTACGATGATTTTGTATCGATCACCGGAAGCAAGGAAGTCACGGTCAATTATCTTAATAAAAATGGAGATGCTGTCGAGAAAACATGGAGTAACACCAACCGTTATATTTCCGGCAAATATGATGCACCGGAGGGCTTTACGATCTTAGGAGGCAAAACCGGTACAACAAATGCCGCAGGTTATTGTCTTGTATTGTATTCCATGAATCCCAACGGAGATAAGATTATCAGTATCGTTTTCAAAGCAGATGGCAGATCAAACCTTTATCACCTGATGAGCCAGATGTTAAGCAGCTTTGCGAAATAGTGATTGTTTTTTGTATATACATATAATATAATAAATTCAGCAATATCTATTATCAATCGCGCTTCGGGAGGGAATTTACAATGATCGAAATTATCTGTGGAGTCAAGGGAAAAGGCAAGACAAAAGAATTACTGGACAAGGTTAACAAATCGGTTACAGCGGCAAGCGGAAGCGTTGTATATCTGGATAAGAGCCAGAAGCATATGTATGAGCTGAACAATAAGGTTCGCCTGATCAATGTCATGGATTATCCAATTAGCAACTGTGATGAGTTTCTTGGATTTATCTGCGGAATTGTCTCACAGGACAATGATCTTGAGGAAATGTATCTCGACAGTTTCCTTACAATCGCATCACTTACAACTGAAGAAGAAATCGTAAAGGCAATTGAAAAGCTTGATATTATCAGCGAGAAGTACAAGGTTCGTTTTGTACTTAGCATTTCCAAAGACAAAGCAGATCTACCGGAATGTGCTAAGGCAAAGGTTATCATTGCTTTATAACAGGGGTTATTCGGGGTGCTGTCAGTTCAGCACCCCTTTTTATTTCAATCCTCCATTGTAGAACGGATACGACCGAAGAAGCTGATCATGTAAAGACCGCTTAAGCCTACAATCGCATAGATGATGCGGGTAAGCCATGTCATGTCTCCGAAAAGAAGAGAGACAAGATTAAATTGGAAGAAACCAACTAATCCCCAGTTGATGCAACCGATCACAGCTAAAACCAATAAGGTATAATCTAACCATTTCATGTGCTTTCACCTCCTGTTTTATGGTAGTATCTTTCAAATTTGCAAAATTATGTACAAAATCTTCGAATAGTTGTAATCGTTGGGAAAGAATGCTATGATAGTACAGCGAATGAGAAGCGGGCACAAAGTGTGAGCGTTTTAAGATTATGAGGAGCAATTATTTTGGCAAGAGAAAAGAACATTGTTAAATATCGTAAACCACGGAATATCAATATCGGGCTTGTGATTTTTCTGGTTATTATCGTATATATCGCGTTTAACGTTTTTCAGTATATCACATCGGAAAGTATTGCTGCATATGAGGTCAGCCAGGGTGCTATCGCAACGAATAATACCTACCGGGGATTGATATTGCGTAAGGAGTCGGTCGCATATGCGCAGCGCGCCGGTTATGTGAATTATTATGCGAAAAATGCTTCCAGAGTATCGGTAAATGATGCAGTATATTCTATCGACACAAAAGGGGATATCTCCGATAAGATCAGCCAGGCGAGTGCGGGAGAAACGGCACTTTCTGCATCCTCTCTCAAGGAAATATCACAAAAGCTTGATAATTTTTCAAACTCATACAATGCAAAGGATTTTTCTTATGTTGTTACATTTAAGGATGACCTTTCTTCCACGTTACAGCAGATGGTAAATACGGCGGCGCTGGAATCGCTTGGTGAGCAGGTCAGCACGGCGGCATCTAACAGCACCTTTTATCTTGTATATCCGGATAAGACGGGGCTTGTCACATATTATACAGATGGTTATGAAGATTATTCTATCGATGACTTTAGCGCTTCCTACATGGACTTTTCCGGCTATACAAGGAATAATCTGAACGCGAATGAAAAGGTGGAGGCAAATGCACCGGTTTACAAGATCGTAACAGATGAAACATGGGATGTTGTGATCGAAATCTCCCAGCAACAGTCGGAGGCATTTGCGGAAGGCAGTTATGTTAAGATCCGTTTTTGCGAGGATAATTATACCACAAATGCAAAATATACCGTTTTGAAGGACCAGAACCGTTATTTCCTGAATCTTCAGATGCAGACGGCGATGGTGCGCTACATCAATGAACGTTTTGTGGATATTGAGCTGGTTGTCAACGAACAAAGTGGCCTGAAAATTCCGAAATCTGCTATTACCACGAAGGAGTTCTATACGGTTCCGAAGGAAGCCTTTGCACAGGGTGGGGACTCAAACAGTTTGGGGGTACTAATCTCAAAGACAACTGAGGATGGTGAGCAGGTCCTGTTTGTCACGCCTACGATTTACTATGAGAATGATGATTTTTATTATATTGATGATGAAGATGTGTCGGCCGGAGATGTTGTGCTTATAAACAATTCCACCAAGAAGTATACGATCGGAACCGATAAAGATTCGCTGGTTGGAGTATATAATATCAATAAGGGATATGCGGTGTTTAAGCAGATCAATATTATGTACGAAAATGAGGACTATGCAATTGTGGAGCAGAAAACAGCGTATGGAATTTCGCTGTATGATCATATTGCGCTGGATGGTTCAAAGCTTACGGAGAATCAGCTGATTACAAAATAAGACAGGAGAGTACGGATATTATGTTAAAAGAGAACTTGGCACAGGTAGAGGTGAATATTCAAAAAGCATGTGAAAAAAGTGGACGGGCACGGCAGGAGGTAACTCTGATCGCCGTTAGCAAGACAAAGCCGGTAGAAATGCTTCAGACCATATATGATTGCGGAGTCCGGGACTTTGGAGAAAATAAGGTTCAGGAAATGTGCGACAAAATGGAGGTGCTGCCGAAAGACATTAAATGGCATATGATCGGGCATCTTCAGACGAATAAGGTAAAATATATTGTTGGAAAGACAGAGCTGATACACTCGGTTGACAGTGTGCATCTTGCAGCTGAGATCCAGAAGCAGGCAGTTAAACATAATGTCATTGTTCCTATTTTGATCGAAGTTAACATAGCTGAGGAGGAGAGTAAGTTTGGCATCCACAAGGAGGATACCATAGCCATGGTAAGGGAGATTGCTGCAATGGACCACCTGCAGATCAAGGGGCTCATGACCATTGCACCGTTTGTGGAAAATGCTGAAGACAACCGCCTATATTTTAGGGAAATCAAACAATTATCGGTTGACATCAAGAATCAAAACATAGATAATGTAAGTATGGATGTTCTCTCTATGGGAATGACCGGTGATTATATGGTTGCGATCGAGGAAGGTGCAACCCTTGTACGTGTTGGCACAGGCATTTTCGGAGAACGCAATTATAACATATAGCAAAGAGGTTATGAAGATGAGTTTACTTGATAAATTTTTAAATGCAATGCGGTTAAATGAAGATGACGATGATTATGATTTCGGCAATGATGATTATTTAGATGATGATTTTGAAGAGAAGCCGAAAAAGACTTTTAAGCCGCGGGAGAAGAGTGAGATACATGAGGAGGAGCCGATTAAGGAGCGGGTTGTAAAGACCGCACCGAAGATCACTCCGATTTCAAAGGGCTCCAGAAAGCAGGTGGGTGCAGGCATGGAAGTATGTGTAATTAAACCGACATCCGTTGAGGATGCGAGGGAGATAACGGAGACACTATTGAACGGAAGAACCGTTGTGCTCAATGTGGAGGGACTGAATGTTGAGATCGCGCAGAGAATTATTGATTTTACTTCAGGTTCCTGCTTTGCAATTAGTGGTAATCTGCAAAAAATTTCCAATTATATTTTCATCATTACTCCGGCGAATGTTGACATTTCCGGCGATTTCTTAAATATTGTGGATGCGTTTGGAACCGGGGACATTAATTATTAAGAGTTGTTCAACTATATAAATTTTATTGGAGCATCAGAGATTTGTATGTCACTGATGCTCTTATTTATCAGAAGAGGGATATTATTATGAAAAGAAAATCCACTAAGGCAATGGCGTTTGGAATGATTGTGATTGCAGTACTTGTAGCATTGGATCAGGCTACAAAGTATATCGCTGCAGCTGTTTTAAAGACGAATGGACCGAAAGTTCTGATTCCAGGAGTGTTTGAACTGCGCTATCTTGAGAATCAGAGTGCAGCATTTGGGTTTGACATTGTTTCTTTTTTACAGCGTATTTTTAGAATCCCATATTTCGAAGCAAACCCAGATGCCTTTTTAAGCTTCAAAATGGGTGTTTTTAGCCTTTTAACACTTATTGTTGTAATCTTGCTCGTACTTGTGTACAGACGCATCCCTGAGGTAAATAAACGGCTTCGATATATGGATGGTATTTTGCTGGCATTTGCAGCCGGGGCGATCGGTAACTGTATCGACCGTGTGGTTCATAATTATGTGATTGATTTCTTTTACTTCAGCCTGATTAATTTCCCGATTTTTAATGTGGCTGACATCTATGTGACGGTCTCTGCCTTTCTGATGATCCTGCTTGGATTGTTCTATTACACGGAAGAGGATTTTGAGGCAGTATTTCCTTCAAAAAAGAAGAAAGAGACCGTGCCGGATACAAAGTAAGCTGCTGCGCAGAGCGCAAAAAAATTGCTGCATGGAATAGAAAAATTCTGCGTTGGATGTAAAGTGAGATAAAGAGGAACTTTGATATATGAAAACAGAAGAATTTGAAGTGATGGGAGAGCAGGAGGGAGAGCGTCTGGATAAGTATTTAAGCGTGATCTATCCGGAGCTGTCCCGCTCTTTTTTTCAAAAGATCATAAAGGATCAGGGAATTCTGGTCAATGATGTGCCGGAAAAGGCAAATTACCGCATCAAGGCAGAGGATGTGGTGCGTGTAACTTTTCCGGATGCAGTGCAGACTGCGATAGAGCCGGAAAACATTCCACTCGATATCCTCTACGAGGATTCGGATGTCTTGATCGTTAATAAGCCAAAGGGAATGGTAGTGCATCCTTCAGCCGGACATTACACAGGAACACTTGTGAATGCGGTGATGTATCATTGCGCGGATTCCCTTAGCGGAATTAACGGGGAGATCCGCCCGGGAATTGTTCACCGGATTGATATGGATACCACGGGGTCTCTGATCGTTTGCAAAAACGATGACAGCCATATAAAGATCGCAGAGCAGATCAAGGAGCATTCCGTCAACCGTATCTATGAGGGGATTGTGTGCGGCGTTGTAAAGGACGATGAGGGAACAGTAAATGGCGCAATCGGACGCCATCCGACAGACCGCAAGAAAATGGCAATCAATGAAAAGAATGGAAAGCCGGCTGTCACACATTATAAAGTCTTAAAACGATTTGATAAATACACATATATGCAGTTTAAGCTGGAGACCGGGCGTACACATCAGATCCGTGTACACATGGCAAGTATCGGGCATCCGCTCCTAGGCGACGCTGTGTACGGAAGTGCCAGGTCGTCCTTTAAACATCTGCAGGGACAGACGCTCCATGCAAAGACAATCGGATTTATCCATCCGTCGACAGGGGAGTATCTGGAGATTTCAGCGCCTCTGCCGGAGTATTTTGTACATCTGCTGGAGACGTTATAGTTTAGAGCTGGTGTCGATGATTTGCCAGATCGAAATGGTCTGTTTTGTTAAAAAAATTTCAATAAATTGTTGCAACAATTATTGATTATGTTGTATAATTTTCACAAAGAAATGAATGCGACATATATAATTTGTGACATCATTTCGGAAAGGTGGTATTTTTATGGGAAATCGCATTTTTACAATCGGAAGAGAGTTCGGAAGTGGTGGTAAACAGGTCGGAATCAAGCTTGCTGAGCGTCTCGGCATCAAATTATATGATAAGGAACTTTTACAGAAGGCGGCTAAGGACTCCGGTTTCTGTGAGGAGATTTTTGAGAACCATGATGAAAAGCCAACCAACAGCTTTTTGTATTCGCTTGTGATGGATACATATTCCGGCGGCGGTTATTCCTCCGCACCATTTTTGGATATGCCGTTAAATCATAAGATCTTTCTTGCACAGTTTGATTCGATCAAGAAGATCGCAGAGAACGAGTCCTGCGTCATTGTTGGCCGATGCGCTGATTATGCGCTGTCCGGCAACCCGGATTGCATCAATATCTTTATCCATGCGGACATCAACGACCGCGCAAAGAATATCTCCAAGCGCATGAACATCACAGAGTCCAAGGCGAAGGATATGGCACTTAAGCAGGATAAGCAGCGTGCAAGCTACTACAATTACTACACCAGCAAGAAGTGGGGAGATTCCCGAAGCTACGATATGACGCTTAATACAAGCAAGCTGACAATTGACCAATGCGTTGATCTTATTATTGAGTTTAGTAATATGAAGGGAATGACGCAGGAATAATAACAATTATTCCATGGTTGTGTTATTTAGTGTCATATTAGAATGGATGTATAAGGCTAAATTATAAGACTAGGTAAGAAAATTAAGGATGGAATGGATTGCCCGGAAGGTGGTTCGTTCCATTCTTTAGTGCAATCAAACTATTCGCTAAAGTCAAGTTTAACGAATAGTTTGTGCCATACATACTTTTAGATATATCTTTTTTCTCGTCTTAAATTGCCAAATCCCTTGAATCCAGAATAATTGTAAATGGACCATCATTATGAATTTCCAGCTTCATATCGGCACCGAATATACCGGTCTGGACGTTTGGAATCTGCTTTTTGCATTCTGTGATGATATATTCATACATCTCATTTGCCATGTCCGGGTTTCCGGCATCGGTAAATGATGGGCGGTTGCCCTTGCGGCAATTCGCATATAACGTAAATTGTGATATTAAAAGCAGACTTCCGCCAATATCGTGCAGGGACAGATTGATTTTATCATTTTCATCGCTGAAGATACGCATTCCGATGAGCTTTTGAATCATTTTGTCGGCAATCTGTCTGGTGTCGGTTTCTGCCACGCCGATGAAAACGCAAAAGCCGTCCTTAATTGCGCCGGTTACGGTTCCTTCGACGGTACAGCTTGCTGCGGTAACTCGTTGGATTACAAATTTCATGATATAAGTTCCTTTCTTTTGTTACATTTATATAGATTATATCAATCTATCGGGAGAAAACAATGAAAATCCAAAAATTATATAGCTATGTGCGCCAGGCGCTTGATGATTATAAAATGATCGATCCGAATGATGTGATTGCTGTTGGCTTGTCCGGCGGTAAAGATTCAATTGCCTTATTATATGCGCTTGCAGGACTTAGGAGCTTTTATTCGGTACCTTTTTCGATCAAGGCAGTTACGGTTGATCTGGGCTACGAAAATTTTGATATAGCACCGTTGGAAACGCTATGTGAGCAGCTGGATGTTGAATATCATGTCGTTCATACACAGATTGGTGAAATCGTTGGGCTGAACCAGTCAAATAAGTCTTACTGCTCTTTCTGTGCAAGGCTCCGAAAGGGCGCTTTAAACGATGCGGCATTACAATTTGGCTGTAATAAGGTAGCGTATGCGCATCACATGGATGATATGATTGAGACTATGCTGATGTCACTGATCTATGAGGGCAAATTCTATGCATTTCCTCCGGTCACGAAGCTTGACCGGAAAGGGCTTACCGTGATACGTCCGCTTATGTATGCGCCGGAATGCGATGTTATAGGATTTATGCACCAGATGCAATTTACCGTAGTTAAGAATCCGTGCCCATATGACGGACACACCAAGCGTGAATATATAAAATCACTTGTCCGGCAACTGAATAAGGAAAATCCGGGTGTGAAAAAGCGGCTGTTTCATGCAATCAAAGAGGGAAAAATCGAGGATTGGAATATATGAAAGATAAAGCATATTACGAGACACAAAACATAAAAAATGAACTTAAGCTGCGCGAAATTTTGTCTACGCTTCCGCCGTACTGTACACAGTTTTTTATGTCACTTGAGGCAACTACATCTTCTAGGACCCGTTTGGCTTATGCATACGATCTATCAGTTTTCTTTGATTATATGCATAAGAATAATCCAATCTGCGCAAAAATGGAGATCCGGGAGTTTCCAATTTCAATTTTGGATCAGATACGCCCGGCAGACATTGAGGAGTACATCTATCATCTTCGCGTTTATGAAAAGGATGGCGAGGCTCACACAAATGAGGAACGTGGGCTAAAACGAAAGCTCTCTTCGCTCCGCACATTCTATAATTATTTTTTTAAAAATGAAATGATCGATACAAATCCTGCCTGCAAAGTTGAGATGCCTAAAATCCATGATAAGGCGATCGTGCGTCTGGATGTAGACGAAATGGTTGAAATGTTAGACAAGGTGGAATCCGGTGAGGATCTTACAAAGCGGCAGGGAAGCTACCATGAGAAAACAAAGACCCGTGATCTTGCTATCGTGACCCTGCTCCTGGGAACCGGTATCCGTGTATCCGAGTGTGTGGGGATTGACATGGATGATATAGATTGGAGCAATTTTGGAGTAAAGGTTCATAGGAAAGGTGGGGCTGAGGTTGTTGTTTACTTTGGCGATGAGGTTGCCACTGCCCTTCATGACTATTGGGAGGAGCGGAAAGGAATTACCGCTATGCCGGGGAGCGAGGAAGCATTCTTTTTGTCCATGCAACGCAAGCGGATCGGGGTTCGTGCAGTAGAAAATCTTGTGAAGAAATATTCAAGACTTGTCACCAGCGTAAAAAATATTACTCCACATAAACTTAGAAGCACATACGGAACAAATCTGTACAAGGAAACCGGAGATATCTATCTTGTCGCAGATGTGCTTGGTCACAAGGATGTAAATACGACGCGGAAACACTATGCTGCCCTTGAGGATGAACGCCGCAGAGAGGCTGCAAAGCATGTACATTTAAGAGAAGAATAATACCAAGGAAAACAAAGTGCCGTTTGAGGTGCAAGAAATAAGAGGCTGTCAAAATGCAATGTGCATTTGGCGGCCTCTTTTCGTTCGTTGGTGTGTTTATATAGAATTTGTTAATGCCCTGTTTCTTTTAACTTCTCGTCGATTCGTGATTTGACAAGTGCTGCAATCTCCTGTGTACGCATGTCTTTATATTCTTCATAAGTAATTGGCTTCAGGTAATAGATATATGTTGTGATGGGACCGAAATGAAAGCTGTTAAAGACCTTGTAGGAATCAACAAGCGCGATTGGAACAATTGGCATATGGGATTTTAAAGCAATCTTAAAACTTCCGGCTTTAAAATCGCAAATTCTGTTGCGGTTATTAAACTTATATCCGCCTTCCGGAAACAGGACGTAACGTTTTCTGTTTTTAACTTCCTCTGCAACATCATTAATAATATGGATTCCCTGTCTCGGATTATTCTTTTCCAGACGTTTCCCCTGAACAAGATCAACAACCTCGCGCACCAGAATGGTGTGCGATTTCCTTTTGTCAATAACGAAAGAGCAAGGTTCTTTGTGAGTGTAAATAATGCCCAATACATCATATTTGCCTTGATGATTTGGATACATCATATATCCACCCTCTTTTGGAAGATTTTCCAGACCATATGCTTTGGTGGTAATCTTTCCGGTACGATTCATTAAAAAGATTGCATGCTGCACTAGGGCATAACGTTCCTCTTCGGAATATTTGTCTGGGTGATCAGCATACTTTCGCATCTTGGGAATGATATATGGTGCACGGTATAGATTCATTAAAATGACGTAGATAAATTTAAACATGATACAACACTCCTATAGCGTAATTATAATGAATCGGACTGTTTTTTTCAAGGTACGTGAGTTGATAAAAGTTATTGGAATGCGGTTATTTTAGTTCTGTGGAGTAATATGCAACGATAATGTGCTGTCCGGTGTGGATCTGGCCATCCTGAAGCTGATTAAGGCTGCATACTTCGCTGATATAATCGGTTTTATCAATGTTGTATTGCGCAATATAGTTATCGGCTAAAGACCATAAGGTGTCTCCGCTTTCCACCTCGACGCTGGTATAATACTTATAAATCTGCTTCTTCTCATTATGCGAACTTGCAAAGGTGCGAATGCTGGTGCCAAGGATGATAGCAAGAGAAATAATAAGAATTCCGGTAATCGCGATAAAACGCTTCTGGAAACGTACGGTACGCTCCCTCTTTGCCAGCTGTGAATTAACTTTCTCGGATAATTTGTCATTGTATGCTCTCATAATACACATCTCCTCTGTAAACGAACATTTGTTTGCATACCTATACTATAATACACGAACAAACGTTTGTCAACAAAAATCGAACAAACATTCGCGAATATATGTTTGCTTTTTGTGGACTGATATGTTACTATTATTTCAGACAACGAACGTTGCACTTAAAGGAGGAAATATATGTCATACGGAAAAATTACAGATAAGCAGCAGCAGATTCTTGATTATATTAAACAGGAAATCCTTAATAAGGGCTATCCTCCTACCGTTCGTGATATCTGTGAAGCAGTTAAGCTTAAATCAACTTCATCTGTTCACTCTCATTTGGAGTCTCTTGAAAAGAATGGATATATTCGTCGCGACCCTACAAAGCCACGTGCGATTGAAATTATAGATGAGAACTTTAATCTTACGCGCCGTGAGGTGGTGAATGTTCCTATGGTGGGACGTGTCGCTGCAGGCGAGCCAATCCTTGCGGTTGAGAATATCGAGAACTATTTCCCGATTCCGGCAGAGTTTATGCCAAATGCAGAGTCCTTTATGCTTAAGGTTAAGGGAGAAAGTATGATCAACGCGGGAATTATGGATGGGGATCAGATTCTTGTCGAGAGATGCAACTCTGCACGCAATGGTGAAATGGTTGTGGCGCTTGTCGATGATTCGGCAACTGTCAAGACTTTCTATAAAGAGGCTGACCACATCCGCCTCCAGCCGGAGAATGATACAATGGATCCGATCATTGTCCCGGATTGCGAGATCCTGGGCAAGGTATTTGGAGTTTTCCGGTTCTTCTAATCAGAATATTTTTACAATATAATCTTGCTGACAGACAAAAAGGCAGATACTTTTTGATAGATTATTCTATACAAAAGTGTCTGCCTTTTATTTAAGTATGAAAGCTAAAACAACCAATGCCACCAAATCAGCGGCACATCATCTATAACTCTTCCAATGCCACTCTCTTTCCGTCTTTCCAGATCTTCTCAAGATCATAGAACAGACGATCCTCTTTGGAGAACAGGTGCACGATGATATCCTGGTAATCCATAAGAATCCATGTGGAACTGCGATTCCCTTCGATCTGCTTTGCATGAACGCCGGATTTGTACATCGCTTCATCAACGGCATCCTGCATTGCTGCCAGCTGGTTTACGTTGGAACCGTTTGCAATAATAAAATAATCTGCAATTGTTGAGATGTTACGGATATCGATAACGGAGATATCCTCTGCCTTTTTGTCTGATAATGCATCGACTGCTTTTTTTACTAATTCTAATGTCTCCATGGCTGCTCCTTTTGATATGGTTTATAAAATTCATAAGTAAATTCAGTTGCCGGGTCGATCGAACCCTTGCGCCCCTGCAAATAGTGCAGTGTGTCATATAGTATTTCGGCTGTACAGGCATCCAGATCCTTAAAAGCAAGTGCCCTGAGTTCTTTTAGATGTGGGGCTTTGTCACGCCGCGGCTCGATATAATCTGCAATATAAATGATTTTATCAAGTATATTCATATTGGGCTCACCCGTAGTATGCACCGAAATCGCATGCAGAATCTCAGGGTCGGTAACTTCATATCTGATCTCGGCAAGGATTGCCCCTGCTTTTGCGTGTAACAACGTAGGATTGGCAAATTCGGCCTCTGTGATAAGAACGTGATATTTTTCACATAGGGCTATCTTCTCTTCGTCCTCGAGGCATTTGGCGCAGTCATGCAACAGCCCTGCCAGCATTGCTTTATCAATGTCATACTCATGAGCCATTGCCAGGCAGCCGGCAGTGTACATCACGCCCTTTGTGTGTTCATAACGGTCTTTGTCTAATTCCTTTTTCAATTTTTTGCGAATCTCAATGATGTCCATGATCTTACACTTTCAATATTACATAATATTTTGATAATATCCTGGTATCCTATATCTGTTCTCCGTGCTGCTTTTTGATATGGTAAAGTTTCTTTTGTTGGATATATGCAAGCACTTCCGGGGGAAGCTGTTCCTGTACGTTGCAACCCTCACAAATTGCCTTTCGGATATCCCGCGAGGAAATATTATATTTTGGGCATTCAAGGAAATGAATATCCGCCGGAAACTGCCCGTTTATTTTATCTGCCATTGCAGTCAGATCGTTAATTGAATAATTTCCACGGTTCACCACAAGCAGAATTGCCAGGCTGCTTATGATCTCCGGATGCACCCAATTTATAAAATAGGCAAGTGAATCAGCACCCATGATAAAATAAAAAGTATCGTCCGGATGTATGGCGTGAAGCTTTTGCAGCGTCCGGTAGGTGTAGCTTGTCTCGTTGGAATCCACCTCAACGGAGCAGACACGGATGCGTTTACTGTCCATACAGGCAAGGTTACACATTGCAAGCCGCATATCTGCCGGCGTCATTGCGTTCTCCTCCTTATTCGGAGAATGTCCTGCAGGAATCAGCCATACTTCGTCCAGATTACACTCTTCGAGGGCCTTTTGTGCCATATATATATGTCCATTGTGTACCGGATCAAAGGATCCGCCAAGGATACCGATATGCATGGCTTATTCCGGAAGATTGATCTTTGCGTTTTTCTTTGGTCTGCGGTAAAAGATCATTTTCTTACCGATAACCTTTACAACGGTGGAATGCGTGCGCTCTGCAATCGCGTTTGCAATCTCCTTTGGATCATCGAGGCAGTTCTTTAAGACAGAAACTTTGATCAGCTCACGCTTCTCGAGAGCCGCATCGAGTGCTTCAACGATCTCCGGTGTAAGGGAAGCCTTGCCGATATGGAAGATCGGGTCCATAGTGCTGGCTAATGAGCCAAGGTAAGCTCTTTGTTTGCTTGAAAGATTCATAGTAATCTCCTATTTGTAATAATCAAATTCATGTCCGTACATACGAACTGTATCACCGTCTACGATGCCTCTCTCCTCAAGGTCTTTTAAGATGCCCTGCTCTTTTAAGAACTTCTGGAAGAAGAGGAAGCCCTTCTCGGATTCGATGTTGGTGTAACCAAGAATCTTGTCAATCTTTGGTCCCTCTACAACAAATGCTCCATCGTCTGCGCGGGCCACGGTATATGGCTCGTCCTTAAAGAAATTGAGTGCCGGATCAAATTCAGGCTCATAGACAAAAGTCTCCTTCGGACATTTTGCTAAAAGGTCACGGATTTCAAATAATAACTCACGAAGTCCCCGACCGCTGACTGCCGAAATTGGAAATACCTTGATGCCGTCTTTTTCAAACTCATCACGCAGCTTCTGGATGATCTCGTTTTCATCACCGTAAACGGCATCCATCTTGTTAGCAGCAATGACCTGCGGCTTCTTTAAAAGATCCGGGTTGTATGCGGCAAGCTCCTTGTTGATCGCCTTGATATCTGCAATCGGATCGCGTCCTTCGGTACCGGCGGCATCCACAATATGCACCATGACCTTTGTGCGTTCAATGTGACGCAAAAATTCGTGACCGAGTCCGACACCTTCTGATGCTCCCTCAATCAGCCCCGGAATATCCGCGATGACGAAGCCGTTGCCATCCTCCATATCTACAACACCGAGATTCGGCTGTAAGGTGGTGAAGTGATAGTTGGCAATCTTTGGCTGAGCGTTGGTTACACGCGATAAAAATGTAGATTTGCCGACATTCGGGAAGCCGACAAGCCCGACATCCGCGATAACCTTAAGTTCAAGCTGGACTTCAATCTCAATTGCTTCCTGTCCCGGCTGCGCATATTTTGGTGCCTGCATGGTAGAGGTCGCAAAATGCTGGTTGCCAAGTCCCCCTCTGCCTCCGCGAAGAACAGTCACACGGTGGTTCTCACCGGACATATCTGCGATGACTTTACCTGACTGCGCATCTTTTATGATGGTTCCTTCCGGAACCTTTAAGATGAGATCTTCGCCATTTTTGCCGTGGCAGTTGCGCTTGCCGCCCTGTTCACCCGGAGTTGCTGCGAATTTCCTTCTGTGACGATAGTCGGTTAAGGTGTTAAGTCCTTCATCGACTTCAAAGATCACGTCTCCTCCTTTGCCGCCATCACCGCCATCCGGACCTCCGTCCGGAACGTATTTTTCACGGCGGAAGGATACGTGTCCATCGCCGCCTTTTCCTGATTTTATAATGATTTTTGCACGATCTGCAAACATAATTTTCTACCTCAAAACAAACAGACCCGGCTAATGCATAGCCGGGTCCACATTGAATCTTACTCGTTAACTACTGGATAAACAGAAGCCTGCTTCTTGTCTCTTCCAACTCTCTCGAATCTTAATACACCATCTACCTTTGCAAATAATGTATCATCTCCGCCGATGCCAACATTAACACCTGGGCGGATCTTCGTTCCACGCTGTCTGTAAAGAATGTTTCCAGCTTTTACGAATTGTCCGTCTGCTCTCTTTGCTCCTAATCTCTTAGACTCGGAATCACGGCCGTTCTTTGTAGAACCAACTCCCTTTTTATGAGCAAAAAACTGAAGGTTCATATTCAACATGTCTTACACCTCCTTGAATTCTAACATGAGGAATTCATCCCCATAATCATTTTGTATTCCTTGCAAGCCCAGAATCATGGAATCCATAAGAAGCTTTGCTTCCGGAGATAATTTCTCCGAAAATGTAACATCGATCAGACCACTATCGGTCTCATCATCTGTCACAAGAGAAAACTTCGTTTTGGTCAGCCTCTCTAATGAATTGATTGCATTGATGACCAGAGCGGAAACCCCGGCACAGACAATATCCAATCCTGCCTCAGCATACCCGGCATGTCCGATGCAATTGAATTCACATATCTCTCCCTGATTCTGAAAAATCGTTATATAGATCATAACAATTCCTATCGATTACGCGTTGATCTTTTCAATCTTAACCTGTGTGAACGCCTGTCTGTGGCCGTTCTTCTTGTGGTAACCGGTTTTTCTCTTATACTTGTAAACGATAACCTTCTTGCCTCTGCCTTCTTTAACTACAGAAGCCTCAACGGATGCTCCGTCAACGGTTGGAGCTCCAACCTTAAGATCATCTCCGCCTACAACTAAGACCTGATCGAAAGTAACTTTCTCACCAGCCTCCACACCAAGCTTTTCAATGGTAATGATATCGCCTTCGGATACTTTGTACTGTTTACCACCTGTTGCTATGATTGCGTACATAATGGCACCTCCTATTTATCATTACTCGCCAGTTTCGGTGCTGCCTAAAAATGGACAGACTTTAAACCACACTGTGCGGCATACTCATGTATAATAGCATATGTCCTATTGGACGTCAACTATTTCTTTCAAAGATTTATTGATTTTTTTGCGCGTAAGCTCAACCAGCCCAAGTTTTGTAATATCGATAAACTGACAGGGGACAACATCTTTTTTCAATTCCTCTTTCAGACAGGCAATCAGTGCGTTCTCCTGCTCCTTGTCATCCATATTGATAAAGTCAATCAGGATCATGCCGCTGATATTGCGGAGTCTTAGCTGGCGTGCCGCTTCCACAGCAGCTTCTTTATTGACAGCAAGCGCTTTTTTGTCTTTTTTCATGTTCTTTGCAGAATTGACATCAATAAAAGTCAGTGTCTCAAGCTGCTCAAGGATGATGTTGGCACCGGATCGCAGCCATATTTTATTGGATAAGAGCTTCTCGATATTTCCAGAAAGGTTGTAAAGCGTGCCAAGGGACAGAGCCGGATCGTTATACAGGATAAGCCGTGAGGAATCAATATAGGGCAAAAATGACTGGATCTGCTCATATACCTGTGGAATATCTGTATAAATCCCGTCATATTCCATATTGCCGGTGGCAAAAGCATCGGTACCGGAAGGCGCCGCCTGATCAAAATCGCGCAGTGTCTGCAGCCGGCGCAGATAATCCCCGACCGGCGTGTACAGCCTTGTATATGCCGAAAGATGCATACAGGTATCTAACATATTGCGATAGGTGTCTGTAAGCTCTGACAGGTCTGCAGCAATCGCATCGTCTGTGACTTTGGCAGCGTTGGTACGGAGAACAATTCCGTAATTGTACTCTAAATGATCGTTCACTGCCTTCGCAAGCAGCTCGGTAAGCGTCTGTCTCTTTGCAGCGTCAATCTTTTTGGAGACGCCCAGCGTGGTATTCCCACGGGTAAGGATTGCATACCGTCCGGTGAGAGTAAGTCTTGTGGTAAGAACGGGTGCCTTTGTCTTGACAGCGTCCTTTTCTACCTGCACAAGCAGCTCATCTCCTTCACTGATCGGCGCGGTTTTAGACTGCTTTCTGGTAAAAACTGCGTTTGAAAGCTCTGAGAATGAAAGGTAACCGGTCAGCTCCGGTGTTATGCGGACAAACGCGGCAGAAATATTGGAAACAACATGATCCACGCGGCCGATAACGATGCTGCCGGTCAGAAAATCGCCATAAGAGGGATACAGCTGGAAATCTACAAAATCCCTGTGCTCATTTAACGCGATATATGCAAGATATTTTTTTTCTTTGAGTGTTACATTTGTTATTGCAAGTCGTTTCATGATTCTCTCTTCTGGCAGTATTATGTGAGGTCTTTTGCCTCTATCTTTTATTCAACAGGCGAGCCAAGTCCTAAAAGGGATACAAGGGATCCGCCTTCATTTCTCGCATAAACCTCAAGCCGGTGGATCTGGATTGCGCGTTCATCATAGATGTAGCCAAGCTTTTCATATAATGACGCAAGTACCAATTCCGGTTTGATATTGTCGATACTTCCGGTGGATACCTGAAGGAAAAATGCAGGCTTTCCATTTTCATCCTCAGCAACCGAGAATTTGTATACAAGCGGTTTTAGGTCAACTTCGCGTTCGCTTTTCTTGGTTTTCTTTAATATGGTAAAGGAAGCCTGCTCCGTAAACAGTGTCTGAATGTGTTCCTGCCATTCCAAGACACTGCAGGGACTCTCGTAGCCATCTTTAAACGTCAGACGGTAATCCGCAGCGGCAACGATCGCCATAGCGGTTTTTGCATTGTCGGGAAGTGCCACATATCCGGTGACTTCAATTCCCTCAACCATCGTTGCGTTAAGCGCTTCAAGTGCCTGCTTTGTGCTCATTGTGCTGTTTACTTCAATATCAAAATACTCTCCGTCACTTGTGATTCCAACCCCGAGCGGTGCGGCGAAGGACATGATCTGATGCGGTGAATATCCTTCTGAATAACAGATGTCAATCTGTGCACGGCGAACTGCCTTCTGGAAATAACGCATAAGGTCTAAGTGACCGAGAAACTTCATCGTACCGAACCGGCGAAACTTAATTCTTATCTTCATAGCAGACACCTCCGTGGAATTCTTTTGCTCCACATCCGGAACAACGCATGCGGCAGTTCGGAGTAACAGTCTCCTTGTGTGCCTGATTCCATTCCCGGATCATAAATTCCTTGGTCACGCCGATATCGATAAAATCCCATGGGAGAATTTCATCGAGCGGCCGCTCGCGTAAAGCGTAGAAATCAATGGAGATCCCACACGCTTCAAATGCTTCAAGCCAGCGGTTATAATCAAAAAATTCACGCCACGCGTCAAAGAATCCACCATGCTCGTATACATAAAGAATCGCTTTTGCCACACGGCGGTCACCTCTTGCAAGGAGCCCTTCAAGAACCGTAACGTCGGCCTCATGCCAGTTGTAACGGATACTTTTATGATTTAGCTGTTCCTTTAAGTGATCATTTACGATCTTTGCACGGCCAAGATAATCCTCCGGGGTAAACATTCCAGCCCATTGGAATGGAGTAAATGGCTTTGGAACAAAGAACGAGGTACTGATCGTAACCTGACATTTACCGTTACGCTGTTCCTTCGGAACCGTATCATAGTATAAAGCCGCAATATCGTTGGCAAGCTCTGGAATAGCACGCATATCCTCTTCTGTCTCGGTTGGAAGTCCGAGCATAAAGTATAGCTTTACCTTGTTCCAGCCCCCCTTAAATGCCTCCTCGGCACCACCTAAGATATTCTCAACAGTAAGCCCCTTGTTGATGACATTGCGCATGCGCTGGGAACCTGCTTCGGGAGCAAAGGTAAGACTACTCTTTTTGACATCCTGTACCTTACTCATGACATCAAGTGAAAATGCGTCTATACGCAGGGAAGGCAGAGAAATATTGATATGCTGGTCCTTGCATTCATCAATTAAAAAGTCCAAAAGCTCTGGCAATTCCTTGTAGTCGGAGGAACTTAATGAACTTAGGGAAATCTCCTCGTATCCGGTGCTTCGAATCATCTGGCGGGCCTTTTCCTTCAGGTCGCTGACGCGCTTTTCACGGTTCGGACGGTAGATCATGCCCGCCTGGCAGAAACGGCAGCCACGGATGCAGCCACGTTGGATTTCAAGAACAATACGATCCTGCGTTGCCTTGATAAACGGAACGACCGGTTTTTCTGGATAGACAGCCTCGGAAAGCTGCATTTCTACCTGTTTTTTGATTGTATGAGGAATATCGTCATAAATCGGTGTAAACGCCGCGATGGTATTGTCTTCCTTGTAGGTTACTTCATATAAGGCAGGAACATATAGTCCAGGAATCTTTGCTGCCTCATGCAGAAAAGCTGTCCGGTCATAGCCGCTCTTTTTATGTTCCTTGTAAAGCTCTAACAGCTTACCATATACTACTTCACCCTCACCAATATAGAAAATATCAAAGAAATCTGCGATTGGCTCCGGGTTATAAGAACATGGACCACCTCCGATGACGATCGGATCATCATTCGTGCGGTCTTTGGATAAAAGCGGAATCTGAGACAGATCAAGAATCTGCAGAATATTGGTATAGCACATTTCATATTGGAGCGTAATTCCGATAAAGTCAAAATTCTTTAACGGTTCCTGTGATTCGAGGCCGAACAGAGGAATCTTCTGTTCCTTCATAATGGCGTGCAGATCCGGCCATGGGGAATATACTCTCTCGCACCATGTATCGCTTCGTTTGTTGAACATATCGTAGAGAATCTGAATGCCTAAATGTGACATACCGATTTCATAAACATCCGGGAAACACATAGCAAAGCGGATGTCAACATCCGCTTTGTTTTTCTTTACCGCATTCAGTTCATTGCCGATATAACGGGCCGGCTTATCAATCTGCATCAATATTTCATCGCTTAATGCTAATTTTGTCATGTTTGTTTTTCCTAACTTGTATCGTATTATCGTTGTGCAAGCTCGTTTGTGATATCCTCCCAGGTAACGCCCTTTGCAACCATCAGAACCATCAGATGATACATATAATCTGATATCTCATATTTGATCTCGTTTTCCCCCGGGTTTTTGGCAGCAATCACAATCTCTGTGCACTCTTCTCCAAGCTTCTTTAGGATATTGTCAATGCCCTGGTCAAACAGGTAATTGGTGTACGAACCATCCTTTGGAGTTTCCTTGCGGTCTGCAATGGTTGCGTAAACTTCTTCAAATACTTTAAGTGGATTTTTCTCAATGCATTCTTTTTTGACAATGTTGTTAAAAAAGCAGGACCGGTTTCCGGTATGGCATGCCGCTCCAACCTGGGAAACCTTCGCAAGAATGGTATCAAAATCACAGTCTGCCGTCAATGATTTTACATATTGGATATGACCGGAAGTCAATCCTTTTGTCCATAATTCCTGCCGGCTTCTGCTGTAATAGGTCATCTTGCCGATATTAATGGTTGTGTTAAATGCTTCCTCATTCATGTATGCAAGCATTAATACTTCATCCGTGCGATAATCCTGAACGATTACAGGAACCATTCCGTCTGAATTTAACTTAAGGTCTGACCATTTAAGATCCGGGGCAAAATTATCCATTTTAATACCGTCGGCGGAAAGACGGGATTTTAATTTCATAATGTCTGTGGTTGGATCATTGATAAAATTGCCGGCAATTCCACGGATGGTACTCCGCTTTAACATCTTTACAATTGTACTATAGTCGAATTCCGGCATATTAACAACATAAGGAACGGAGGTGATGTTTTCAATGGCATCCATAATATCCATGTTCAGCACCAGCAGTTCATGAATAACATCTTCAAGTCCCTTCTGATGTTTAAATAAAAAGTCAACGGTAGATACCGAAACAAGAATACGGTCTTTGCCAAAACGTTCACTTGCTTCATCGGCAAGCTCTACACTTCCCGGCTTTGAGCCGTTAATGATAACCTGAAGGCAGCCCGCATAAAGTAATTTCTTAACATCTTCAATACGGTTAATGTTGCCACCTGCACATACCTTAATGCTGATGTTTCGGTTGATGATCTTGATTGTATTGATGTTTTTGGCATGCTCGTCGTCATCGGTGGAAAGATCAAAGATAATGATCTTATCGATTCCGCTGTCATTATACAGGCGGCATAGATCGTAGACGTTCTCAATCTCGGTAAAATCGTCAAATGAGCGCACGGCTTTTCCATTTTTTAAGTACAAGGTTGCTACAATATTTTTTTGCTCCATATTATAAGCTTCCTTTCGTTGATAAAATATCGGTGATACGAGGGTCAATGGTTGTTGCCTCATCAAGTGCCCGCGCAAAAGCCTTAAACATGGCTTCTACCATATGATGATTGTTGCCACCGTTTAATACCTTGATATGAAGATTCATTCCGGCAGTATAAGAAATTGCATAAAAGAACTCTTTTACCATCTCTGTATCCATATATCCAACTTTCTCAACGGTAAAGTCTGCGTCAAAATTCAAATAAGGTCTGCCGGACAGATCAATGGCGCAGAGAACAAGAGTCTCATCCATAGGCAGGATACAGCTTCCGTAGCGCTTGATTCCCTTCTTGTCACCGAGCGCATTTTTGATCGTGTTTCCAAGTACAATGCCACAATCTTCGATGGTATGGTGGCAGTCGACCGCAAGATCCCCCTCACAGTTTACCTCAAGATCAAAGAAACCATGCCTTGCAAAGCCCTCAAGCATATGATTAAAGAAACCGATTCCGGTGTTTATCTGGCTCTTTCCACTTCCATCGATAGCAAAAGAGATCGCAATGTCGGTTTCCTTTGTCTTTCGCGTCAATTTTGAAATTCGTTCTGACATAATAATACCTCGTTCATTATACCGCAATTATTCAAAGCGCACGCGGATGGAATTGGCGTGGGCGGTCAATTGTTCGCACTCCGCAAAAGTCTCAATGTCCTTATGGATCGGCGCAAGTGCTTCTCTGGAATAAGAGATGATACTTGATTTCTTAATAAAATCATCCACAGATAATGCGGAGAAGAATTTTGCAGTGCCATTTGTCGGAAGTACGTGGTTTGGTCCTGCAAAATAGTCGCCAAGCGGCTCTGAAGAATACTCTCCGATGAAAATCGCACCGGCATTTTTGATGCGTGTCATAACATGGAAAGGATCCTTTGTAACAATCTCCATATGCTCGGATGCTATTTCATTTGTTGCATCAATCGCGTCATCCATCGTTGGCGCAACGAGAATGTAACCATAATTATCTAATGATTTCTGTATGATCTCCTTGCGGGAGAGAACGGAAACAAAAGCATCCACTTCCTGGGACACCTGTCTTGCAAGTTCATGGCTTGTTGTGATCAGAATTGCAGAGGCCATTTCATCGTGCTCTGCCTGGGACAACAGATCAGCTGCCACATAGCGGGCATTTGCTGTCTCGTCCGCAAGTACAAGAATCTCACTCGGACCTGCAATGGAGTCAATGCTGACATAACCGAACACTGCCTTTTTTGCAAGTGCAACATAGATGTTTCCCGGTCCGACGATTTTGTCAACCTTTGGGATACTTTCCGTGCCGAATGCCATGGCGGCAATTGCCTGTGCTCCGCCGACTTTATAAATCTCATCAACACCGGCTTCTTTTGCTGCAACGAGTGTGGAAGGATAAACTTTTCCGTCCTTTCCGGGAGGGGTACACATAACGATACGTGGCACTCCGGCTACCTTTGCAGGAAGGACATTCATAAGAACGGATGACGGATATACTGCTTTTCCGCCCGGAACATATACTCCGGCCACATTTAGTGGAGTGACTTTCTGCCCAAGAATGATGCCATCCTCACAGGTAAACCATGAGTTTTGCATCTGTTTTTCATGATATTTTTTTATGTTGACAAGTGCTTTTCGGATGACAGAAAGAAGCTTTTCGTCTACCTTGTCATAGGCTTCTTTGATCTCATCTTCCGTTACTAAAACGTTGGATGCGCTTATATCTGCGCCATCAAAACGCTTGGTATAATCGAATACAGCTTCATCTTTTTTTTCTCTGACATTTTGGATGATGTCGTTGACACGGCCTTCAAATTCACCATAATTATTAGGACTTCTCTTTAACAGATTTTGAAGTAAATCTTTTTTTGAGTCGGCATTTAATTCTACAATTCTCATTTTTGTTCGACCTCTCTTTTTATTATTTATATAACTGTTTTAAGATCGCGGATCAGCTTTGTAATGCGTTCATTTTCCATCTTCATGCTGACCTGATTGACAACTACGCGCGCAGATAGCGGACATACCTCTTCGAGAACCATAAGTCCGTTTTCCTTTAATGTTGTTCCTGTTTCTACAATATCACAAATCACCTCAGAAAGTCCAACAATCGGTGCAAGTTCTATGGAGCCATTTAATTTGATGATCTCAACTGTCTGATGTTTTTTGTTGTAAAAATAGTCCTTTGCAATATTGGGATATTTGGTGGCAACACGGATCTGCTCATGGTGCTGTAAAAGCTCCCTTGCACTTTCCGGGCCGCAGATGCACATACGGCATTTCCCATATCCGAGGTCAAGAACCTCATAGATATTGCGTCCTTCTTCCAGAATTGTATCCTTGCCGACAATCCCGATATCCGCTGCTCCATACTCTACATAGGTTGGAACATCCGGACCCTTTGCGAGGAAAAACTTTAATTTTAATTCTTCATTTACAAAAATTAACTTGCGGGTATCTTTATCCCGGATTTCTTCACAGGTAATTCCAATCTTCTCAAACAGATCCATTGTCTTATTTGCCAGACGGCCTTTTCCAAGTGCAAAAGTTAAATAACGCTTTTCATCCATTCTATCTTCCTCCAAGATGCAGTCTTTAAATAAATTCTACGCGGCTGATATGCTGTTTGACTGCATACCGGAAATAATCATCCTTCGATTTCCCAGCGTCAAACTGGGTTGTCTGGACAAGCATTCCCTGCATGCGGAGTACCATTGCCTTGCGGATTGCCTCGGCTGAATTCTCCGGATAAAAAACCAAAAGAGCAGAATTATTTGTGGTGTCAATTTCTATCTTTTGTCTGGTGATTGCTGCCATCAGCTGATCAACTACGATGGCAAATCCAATAGCCGGAGTATTCTTCCCGAAGTAACTGAGCAGTCTGTCATAGCGCCCGCCTTTTACGATCGGCTCTCCGGTGCCATACGTATATCCGGAAAAAATAATTCCGGTATAATATTGGTAATCGCTTAAGATGCCAAGTTCAAAGGAAACATACTTTTCGATTCCGTATATTTGCAGATACGAATAAAGCTCGATCAGATGGTCAATTGCACCCGCAATCTGCGGATAATCTGCTGCGTAATCCCTGGAGGCTTCAAGCTCGCTCAAAGAGATATTAAAATTACCAAGCAATTGGAACAGATATTTAAGGTTATCACTGATGGAAAGCGGCTGGATATATTCTTCAACACCGAGGAAATTCTTATTAAAAAGCAATTCCCGGATTTCTTTGACACTCTCATCGGTAAGTCCGGCTGCATTTAACAGTCCGTTTAAAAATTGTGTGTGTCCGACGGAAATCTGGAATTCTTTCAAGCCGCAGGAACGCAGACATTCTACCACCATTGCCAATATCTCGGCATCGGAGGAGGTTGCCGACTCTCCCATCAATTCGGCACCACACTGTGTTGTCTCCTTCAGTCTTCCTTTATAGTCAGAATGGTTCACAAATGTATTGCCCATGTAGCACAATTTGATAGGCATGTCCTCATCCACATAGTATTTTGCAGCACTCCGTGCGATGGACGGGGTGAAATCGGGACGAAGCACCAAAGTGTTTCCCTCTTTATCAAAAAACTTGTATAAATTTTTTGATGGTGTTGTGCCGATCTCTCTTCCGAAAATATCAAAAAATTCAAAAGTCGGGGTCTGGATATCGTGATATCCGTATCGAAGAAGAACCTGATGAAGTTTCTCCTGTATGATCAGCTTTTTGGTACATTCGCCATTGTAAATGTCACGAACGCCATCGGGGGTATGTAATAATTCATCTCTCATAATTACTCCTGTTATACCTGTTAGTGCAACAGATAAAATTAAACTTTAATATAGTACAGTGATAATATGTTACCACGTGAAACAAAACCAATTATATGAAAAGAACAATTATTTGTCAACCAATTATCTGGATCCCAGATCTTTTTGTAATCCATTTAGGTAAGGAACAAGCACTCCCGGCACCTCCGGAAGAATGTATTCCGGTGATAACTCATCATAACGGAAGCTTTTTCTTCCACCATTTTGTCCGCGCTCCCAAAAGCGTATGAGATCCTTGAATGGCAGATAGTAAAACTCGTTTCTGGCTGTAAAAAAGATTAGTATAAAGGCAATTCCGTCCTGATGTTCAAATTCCTGCATAAACCGGACCTGATGCTCATGAATGTTCTGGAGTGGAAAGGTGTCAGTATTGCATTCTTTGGCATCGAAGCATACAGGAACCCCTTGCACCACGCCGATATAATCAACAGTACTCTTCTGGTCAAAGTATGCAAGCGTGATATGCCTTGTCTCCTTATCAATATTGATCGGAGTGATCGGAGTTGGAATTTTCTGGATCAGTCCTAAATGATTTTCCAGATATTTTTCATTTGTCCGGTTTAGCATGTCCTCGAGGGTTGATCCCCGAAGTCCTCTTGAATTCCATGTTGGCATTGCTTTTTTAGTCTCCTGTCATTTCATTAAGCACCTTATAGCTCAGGAAATATGATAATCCTGTGAGATCTTAAGAAAGGCCTTTGGCGTTTCTGCCGTGAAGGTTCTTCCGTCTGGAAAGGAAATGCGGTATGCATGTAAAAGCTGTGCTTTGATATTGTAATCCGTAGAAAAAGTCCGGTTGACAATAGGACTGCCGTATTTGGGATCTCCAATGATCGGATGTCCGATCGATGCAAGATGTGCGCGGATCTGGTGTGTTTTACCGGTGATCAGATGCACTTCCAAAAGGGTTGTATTGTTTGCCTGACATAGTGGACGGTATGCAGTTTCAACCGGTTTTGCTTCAGCGCTGTCTGCGGTGGAACGGATCTCTACACAATTGGTATGACGGTCCTTGATAAGATAGCCCTTTTGGTGGGCAGGCTTTGTAAGGATTCCGCTTACGACAGCCAGATAATATTTTCCAATTGTACGTTCCCTTAGCATCTTGGAAAGTTCCTGGGAGCCTTTTAGGGATATTCCCATCAGTATTAGTCCGGTTGTGTTGCGGTCAAGCCGGTTACAGACTGACGGCCGGAACGTTGCAAAGGATTCCCGGGTAAGTTTCCCTGTGCGGATCAGATAACCAAGCAGATGTTCATTTGCTGAGACATCCGATGGGGATGCTTTTTGTGACAACATATTAAATGGTTTGTCCGCAATAAGAATATCATCATCTTCATAGATGATACGGATACCACCGAGAGGTAGCTTGGACAATAATGAAAATTCATCATCCGTCTGTCTGGTGTCCCCGGAAAACTTTGCAAATGTCTCATCAGAGAAAAAGAGGCGCACAACATCTCCGCTGTGAAGGATTTCATTTCCTTCGGTTTTTTTCCCATTTAAAGTAATATTCTTTTTTCGCATCATTTTATAGAGGAAGCTTGTAGCAGCATCCGGCAAAAGCTTTTTTAAGTATTTGTCAAAACGCTGGTTTTCCTCATTCCGTTTGATTGTAAATTCTTTCATAATATGATTGTATGTCCGTTATCTGCCTGTTTTTTTCTTGTGAACATTGCGGATTGTCTTTTTATGTGCTGTATGGTTTGCTACAGCAGAAGCAGGAATGTTTTGTCTTGAAGTCTCACGCCCCATCTTCCTTGGACGTATCAGACATTTCTTATCAAATCCGATCAGATCTTCGCGTCCTGCCTTGATCAGAGCTTCTTTGACCAGCTCATAGTTCTTCGGATTTTTGTATTGGATCAGGGCACGCTGCATCGCTTTCTCATGAGGATTCGTTGCAACATACACCGGCTCCATTGTCCGTGGATCAAGTCCCGTATAATACATGCAGGTTGAAATTGTGGACGGGGTAGGATAAAAATCCTGTACCTGCTCCGGTGATAGATTGTGATCCCTCAGATACTCAGCCAGCTCTACCGCTTCTTTTAACGTGGAGCCAGGGTGGGAAGACATCAGATATGGCACAAGGTATTGCTCTTTTCCGAGCTTTTTGTTCATATTCTGATATGCCTCTACAAAACGGTTGTATACTTCCACACGAGGCTTTCCCAGCTTTTCGAGTACAGCGTTAGATATATGCTCCGGAGCAACCTTCAGCTGGCCGCTGACATGATATTCACACAATTCCCGCAAAAAAGTCTGGTCTTTGTCATAAATCAGGTAATCAAATCGGATGCCGGAACGGACAAATACTTTTTTTACCTTCGGAAGCGCACGTAGCTTGCGCAGGAGCGCCACATAGTCAGAATGATCTACAACAAGATTCTTACAAGGCGTTGGAAACAGGCATTGGCGATTGGTACATGCACCTTTTGTCAGCTGCTTCTGGCATGCAGGGGCACGGAAATTGGCAGTCGGACCGCCAACGTCATGAATGTATCCCTTGAAATCTTTTTCCTGTGTGATCTTTTTTGCTTCTTCAATAATAGATTCGTGGCTGCGGCATTGAATGATACGGCCCTGATGGAATGTAAGTGCACAGAAATTACATCCACCATAGCAGCCCCTGTTACTGATCAGTGAAAATTTAACTTCATTGATCGCCGGTATTCCACCGAGTGCCTCATACGATGGATGGTAGGTGCGCATATAGGGAAGCGCATATACGGCATCCATCTCTTCAACCGTAAGAGGCTTGGATGGTGGATTCTGGACAACATATACATGGTCATATGGCTCACACAGCCGTTTGGCAGTAAAAGCATCCGTGTTCTGGTATTGGGTATAAAAACTCTCTGCAAATACTCTCTTGTCTGCTTTGATCTCATCATAAGACGGAAGCATGATCGCATCATAGATAATATCCTTATCCTTGGTCTTAAATACGGTTCCGTCGATAAAAGTGATATCTTTAACAGCAATTCCTGCTTTTAGGGCATCTGCAATCTCAACAATGCTGTGCTCTCCCATCCCGTAGGAAATCAGATCCGCGCCGGAATCCAGAAGAAGAGATCTTTTTACTTTGTTTGACCAATAATCATAATGAGCCAGACGGCGCAGACTTGCCTCAATACCTCCGACAACGATCGGGATGTCCTTGTAGGTATGGCGGATCAGGTTACAGTAAACAACGGTAGCATAATCCGGTCTTTTTCCTGTTACACCGCCCGGAGTATAAGCATCCATGGTCCGGGGTTTTTTAGAAACACTGTAATGATTAACCATGGAGTCCATATTACCGCCACAAACCAGAAAAGCTAGTTTGGGTGTTCCGAGGATTGATATGGATGCATCATCCTTCCAATCTGGCTGTGATATGATTCCAACGGTGTAACCGTGTGCTTGTAATATTCTTGATATGATTGCGTATCCAAAGGACGGATGATCCACATAAGCATCTCCGATAACAAATACGAAGTCGAGCTGATCAATCCCCTGCTCCCTCATATCTTCTCTTGAAATTGGCATAAATCCTGCATTCATAGGCATCTCCTGCAACTTTTGCGTCGAATCTTGTCAAGATATAGTGTATCCGTAACAAATACTACAATATCTATACAAATAATAAAACTACATAAAAAATAACTTGTATTGCAATGCATATTAAAGCTCTTTGAGAGCAGCAATCTCCTGCTCTGTAAGATGTCGGAAATCTTCTGGTCCGAGGCCGCTTAGGGTCAGATTCCCGATAGAAAGCCGCTTTAAATACAACACTTTACAGCCGACCGCATGAAACATCCGCTTGACCTGATGATAACGTCCTTCATGGATTGTTACCAGAGCACGATGACGGACATATCCGTTTTCATGTATATATGGCTCTAACAGCTCAAGTTCTGCCGGAAGGGTCAGCTCATCGTCTCCAATGTCAAGACCTTCCTTAAAACGGGCAACAGCATCCTCAGGTAAGGCATAATCCAATTCAGCAAGATATGTCTTTGGAATATGGTGGCTCGGACTTAAAATATGATGCGTAAATTCGCCATCATTTGTGATGATGAGCAGACCTTCCGTATCGCGGTCAAGGCGGCCTACCGGGGATAATCCTCCACGGATATCATCTGGGAACAGATCCATAACCGTCTTGTGGGTAGCGTCTGTCACAGCTGTAACACAACCGGCCGGCTTGTAAAGCAGATAATACCGATACGCCTCATACTGCAGCTGTTTGCCGCGAAAACAGATGGTATCTGCTGTCTCGTCTACCTTATCTTCCGGTTTTAAGTCAGTCTGTCCATTTACAGCTACAAGCTTTTGTTTAATATATTTTTTTACTTCCGAGCGTGTGCCAATACGGCATGCACATAAAAATTTGTCAAGTCGCATCATAGTATATTACCGGTTAAGCACGCTTTAAGAACTCTAAAATGAGCTTCCACATACGTTCTGTGGATGAGATACTTAATCTCTCTTTCGGAGTATGGATATCATAATTGTTTGGACCGAAAGATACACAGTCTAAGTCCTTGATCTTCTCAGAGAAGATACCACATTCCAAACCTGCATGAATTGCTTCAAAAATCGGTTCCTTACCAAATAAATCTTTATATACAGCCGCAATTTCTGTTCTTACATCGGACTGCTCTTTGTATTCCCATGCAGGGTAATCACCTTCAATGGTAATCTCTCCGCCAAGAAGTTCCACAACCATTGCTACACGGTCCTTTACATCTTCCTTGCGGGAAGAAACACTGCTCCGGATAGAGGTAACTGTGTGGAGGGAATCCTCTTTGAGTTCTAATATTCCAAGATTTAACGAAGTTTCTACCAATCCCGGCATAATCTGGCTCATATGGAGAATTCCGTTCGGAACCATGCGAAGATAACATAAAACACGGTTGACGGAAGCGTAATCCAGAATATCTGTCTTTTGAATGCCAATTGGGTTTACAAGAATCCTAAGTCCGGCATCAGACTTGAGATATTCATTCTTTAAAGCAGCTTCCAATGTCCGCAGTGTATCGGTAACGGCGGTAATGTTCTCTTCCGGCAGAAGAATCGTTGCTTTGCATTCGCGCGGGATTGCATTATCCTTCAAACCGCCTGCCATGTCGATGACACCGAATGGGGTGACTTCTGCAAGTGTAGAGAAAACACGCCCCATCAGAATATCTGCATTGCCATGCTCTTTATCAATCTCACTGCCAGAATGGCCACCGACAAGCCCGGTAAGTGTAATTTCAGCGGCAAGACCAACCTGTGTTGTTCTCTTTACAGGAATGTCTGCGATAAGACTCATGCCACCTGCACAGCTGGTAAGAAAGTGACCTTCAACATCACTGTCAATGTTTAACATCTTGTGGCCCTTTAACATGGAAAGGTCCATATCAAAAGCACCGAGCATTCCAATCTCTTCATCTACGGTGATGACAACCTCTAGTGCCGGGTGCGAAATGTCATCGGAATCCAGGATCGCAAGTGCATATGCAACAGCGATTCCGTCATCTCCTCCTAATGTTGTTTTGTCAGCGGTGACAAAATCGCCGTCAACCACCAGACGGATTCCATCTTTCTCAAAGTCGATGTCACAGTCATTCTCTTTTTCGCAGACCATATCCATATGTCCCTGGATAATGATTGGCTCGGAATTTTCATAGCCTGCTGTGGCATCCTTTAAGATAATAATATTATTTAGATCGTCCTGATAATAGGTCAGGTTACGGTCTTTTGCAAACTGTACCAGATAATCACTGATCTGCCTGGTATTCCGGGAACCATGGGGAATATTGCAAATCTCTTCAAAATAATGAAATACTTTCTGTGGCTGTAAATTCTCTAAAACGCTCATAGTATCCTCCTTATATTCATAAATTGTAATATGAAAAAATTATTTTATATATTTGTATGCTGCATGTTTTTTTATTTTATAGTATATCCGACGAAAGCGTTCCTTGCGTCCTCAAATGGAATCCTGCTTTGGTTTAATCAGATATTGCCAACACTCCTGCCATTTTCGATTCTCTCAAATGTGATGCTTGCAATCAACGGTTCCTCACAACACGCCAGAAGAAGCTTTGTGGGAATTACCGGATGGGAATGGTTCGTAATTATCTGTGGAATGTTCTTTGGATTCCCGATCGGAAGCAAACTGACGGCCGATATATACAAGAATGGCGAGACATCTTCTGCACGCGCACGTATTTTATGTGCTTTTACAAATAACATGAGTCCGGCTTTTGTAAGCAGCTTTGTCTGCTGTAATGTATTGAAAGACAGTTCGTTGATCCTGCCTGTGTTTCTGGCATTATATATGCCGCCGATCCTCATAGGCTGTATTTTGCTTTCCCGACAGCCAATGGAATTATCTGTTCAAAAAAAATCGGCATCAAGATTTCAAATAGACATGCAAATCATTGACGCCGGAATTGTAAGCAGCTTTGTTACGCTTATTAAATTGTGCGGATATATTGTCATGTTTTCAATTACCGCAGATTTGTTTGTACATATCCGGTTCCTGCCGGAACCTATACGCTATCTGATGGTCGGAATTACCGAGGTTACAAACGGAACCGCCCAGCTTGCTTATATCGCATATCCAAAGCAGGTAAAGCTGCTTTTTGCAGTCCTTTTTCTTGCTTTTGGAGGGCTCTGCGGTCTTGCACAGACCAATTCCATGCTCGCTGCAACTGACTTGTCCATCATCAGCTATATTCGATTCAAACTGCTTTATGCAGCCTGTTCCGTGCTGTTATGTCTATGTATGCTAATCCTCGGAATCTGTATCGTTTGATGTGCTAAGTCCGGAAAGATCCACGGTCTCTACAGAACTTGAGGCAGGCTCAGCCGGCTGTTCAAGCTCAGCTTCCGGTTCAGCCGGAAACAGCTGTGCGCGATTGGTGGAAACAACATCCAAAAATCCCTGAAGGGATGAAATCAGATTGTCATAACGCATACGTGAAGTGTCAATTGCGTTGGAGAGAATATCTTCTACGCCCTTTAACTGACTATCGGTATATGCCATTGCTCCCATCCGGATATTGTTTGCCTCGTTGGTTGCGTTATCAAGAATCTCCTGCGCCTGTTTGGTGGCAATCATAACGACTTCGTTGGCCTGGGCATATGCCTGCTGCATAATCTGATGCTCGGAAACAAGCTCATTCGTCTGGATCTGTGCCTGGGCGATGATTTCATCCGCCTTTGCCTGTGCATCCGCAAGGATGGCATCTTTGTTACTGATGATCTTCTGATAACGCTTGATCTCCTCCGGAGTCTTAGACCGAAGCTCTGCGATCAATTCTTCAAGCTCTTCTCTGTCTACGACAATCTTTGTGCTTGAAAGAATCTGTGGCTTACATTTTTCAATATAGTCTTCAATCTCATCAATAATCTGTTCGATTCTGCTGCTCATAAGAAGTACTCCTTATCTTTTTTCATACTTTTCATAAATCCGGTCAATAAACTGGGCCGGTACAAACTTGGATATATCACCTTTGTAGGAAGCAAATTCTTTTACAATGGTAGAACTTAAGTACGAATATTGCAGGTTGGTCGTAAGAAAAATCGTCTCAATGCTTGGATCCTGTACATGGTTGGACTGCGCGATCTGAAGCTCGTACTCAAAATCAGTGACGGCACGAAGTCCGCGGATAATTATTGTTGCACCAATCTCACGCATATAATCCACAAGAAGACCATCAAACGAACCTACTGTAACATTGGGTAAATCCTTTGTCATCTCTTTAATCATACTAACACGTTCGTCTAAAGAAAACAACGAATTTTTTGCGCTGTTATTCAGTACACCGATCACCAGTTCATCCACAATTTTGGAAGAACGCTCAATGATGTCAAGATGACCAAAAGTGAGGGGATCAAAACTTCCAGGGTATATGGCTTTTTTCATAATACCTCATTTCCTGCGCAAAAAAATGTGCGCATTTGTTTTGTATTTTTTGTATCTTGTTATCTCATACCCAAGTGCATCCATATCCGAGAAATCGGTCTGGAGAGAGGCTTCTGTAATAATGACAGTATCTTCCTTTACAAGACTTGAATCCGCAAGATATGCAAGAACCTCCTTCTCAAGTCCGCGATTATACGGCGGATCCATGAAGATGATATCGAACCGGTATTTGCCCTCCATCATGGAAAGTGCACTCCGTACATCTGTTGTATAAAGTTTGGACACCTTGTCAAACTTGGTAAATGAAATATTGTCCTCGATGCATTTCGCTGCTTTTTTGGAATTTTCTACGAAAACGGCATATTCCGCGCCCCTGCTTAATGCTTCAAGTCCAATCTGTCCGCTTCCGGCAAAAAGGTCAAGAAAATAACAGCCGGGAAGCTCTGGCTGGAGCATATTAAACAGGGTTTCTTTTATCTTATCTGAAGTCGGGCGCGTTTCCAGACCGTCTATCGTCTTAAGCGGAAGGCTTCGTGCTGTTCCGGCAATAATACGCATAATGTACCTCCGTTATTTCTGCTCTTTCAGGACACTTTTGTTTTTCCAGATATAATCTACAAGTGAGATGACTGTAAGAGCGGTTGCAACAATAATTAAGATAATACCGATAACATGAAGCACCGGATTACACAGATATTGGTTGAACATTAAAACAATAACCATGATCATCTGAAATACGGTTTTGAATTTGCCCCAATAGCTTGCTGCGATCACAATTCCGTTATCAGATGCGACAAGACGAAATCCGCTGATGATGAACTCACGTGCAATGATAATGATCACAACCCATGACGGCAACAGATCAAGCTCGATAAAGCAGATAAGTGCCGAGCATACGAGCAGCTTGTCTGCAAGTGGATCCATAAATTTGCCAAAATCGGTAATCAGATTGTATTTTCGTGCAATTTTTCCGTCAAAGAGATCCGTCAGGCTGGCAATAATAAAAATAGCTAAAGCAATATAGTTTCCGTATCCTTCAAAATATGGTGCCATGAGAAAGAATACGAAAAAAGGAATTAGGATCACACGGAAAATTGTTAATTTATTAGGTAGGTTCATGCTATAATTTCTCCTATCAAATCATATTCGTAAGCACCGGTAACACGGACCTTAACAACATCTCCGGTCATCAGTTCTTCTTCGGTATTTACAAAAATGTAGCCATCTACATTCGGTGCATCACGGTAGGTCCGGCCGATATACACATTCTCATCGGCAACCTTTCCCTCGATAAACGCATAGAGTTCTGTTCCCTCCATACTTTCATTTTTGTCAAAGATAACCTCTTCCTGAAGCTCCATAACAGCATCTTTCCATTCTGACTTTAGCTCTTCAGCCACCTGATCCGAAAAATCTGCTGCCGGAGTACCCTCCTCGGCGGAATAAGTAAAAGCACCGAGACGGTCAAATTCCATATCATTGACAAACTGCATCAGCTCCTCATGCATCTCTTCGGTCTCACCCGGAAAACCACAGATAAGCGTTGTGCGAAGAGCAATGTCCGGTATACGGCTGCGCAGATAAGCGATGCGATCCGTAAGCTCTGCTTTGTTGGTCTTTCGTCCCATCCGGCGCAAAATCTCATCATTGCAATGCTGGATCGGCATGTCAAGATAATGGCATACTTTTTTATCGCGTATCATAGCCTCAATCAGTTCCTCATAGATTTCCTCCGGATAGCAATATAAGATGCGGATCCAGAAAAGACCAGGGATCTCATTTAACGCGTCTAACAATTTATGCAGGGATTTTTCACCATACAGATCTACACCGTAAAGTGTAGTTTCCTGTGCAACCAATACAAGTTCCTTCACCCCGTCATTGACCAAAGATCTTGCCTGTTCAACAAGTTCTTCCATTGGGACGCTGCGGTAGCGGCCTCGCACAGAGGGAATTACGCAATACGTGCAATTTTTATTACACCCTTCTGCAATTTTCAGATAGGCAAAATGTCCACCGGTGGTAAGTGCCCGCTTTGTCTTAAGATGAGGGAGTCCGGTAAGCGGCTGCATACTTTTGAAATACTGATGATCCAATGCCTGATTCACTGCTTCCATGATCGCATCATAGGAGTTCGTGCCGATAATGGCATCTACCTCAGGGATTTCCTGCTTAATCTCATCCTGATAGCGTTGTGCGAGACAGCCGGTGACAATAAGGGCTTTGCAGCTTCCGGACTTTCTGTATTCTGCCATCTCCAATATATTATTGATGCTTTCCTCTTTTGCATCCCCGATAAAACAGCAGCTATTGACAACGATGATATCTGCTTCGGCTTCATCATCGGTCATTTCAATTCCTGCCGCTGTCATCATTCCAATCATATTCTCGGAATCAACAAGGTTTTTGTCACAGCCGAGAGAAATAAATAATAATTTCATAAGCCTTTCACGTGTAAAAAAGGAATGACTTGTCGCCTCGTCATTCCTTTCTCCTTCTAGTTATTTTCTTCGTCTGAAAGAATTTTGACCTTGCCCTTATATAATTCCTGAACAGCGATGGATAAAGGCTTGTTGCAAGGTGCATCTGCAAGCGGTTCTGCTCCATCGATCAACTGGCGTGCACGCTTAGAAGTTGCAAGAACGATGGAATAACGGCTGTTTACAACTGGTTCCTCACCGATTTCTGCAGAAGCGTCATTAACGACTTTCATAAGTTCAACATAAGATGGATGTATCATTTTTATTCTCCTTTCAAAAAGCTTTTCAGCTCTTTTCGCATATTATCAACAAACGGAATATGATTTTGCATCAGATACGGCTCGTTCTTCGCAGTTTCATGATTTTTCTCGTTTGTAATGATTTCGTGTAACAGGGTAACGCTTTCATCGAGGTTGTCATTGATCAGCAGATATTCATACTGATCCATATCCTGAGCTTCCTCATAGGCGCGCTGCATGCGCTTTGCAATTACTTCAGGTTCTTCTGTGCCACGGCCGGCAAGACGGTTATACAGCTCTGCTGCACTTGGCGCACTTACAAAGATAAGCTGTGTATCCGGAAAGTTCTTTTTCACTTTCATTGCACCCTGCATTTCAATCTCAAGAAGGACATTTTTCCCTTCTTCCATTCGGTCAAGCACATATTGCTTCGGAGTGCCGTAATAATTGTTGACATATTGGGCATATTCCAGAAATGCATTCTGTGCGATCATATTTTCAAATTCCTGTCTGGATTTGTAAAAATAATGGACACCTTCCTGCTCTCCGACCCGCGGATCACGCGTAGTCGCAGAAATCGAAAGGGCATATTCGTTTTCGTACCGTGTCATCAGCTCATGGACAAGTGTTCCCTTTCCGGCTCCTGAAAATCCGGAGATGATCACGAGTATTCCTTTATTATTTGCACTCATTCTTTTACCTCTTGTATTCCACCCGGATTATGGAAGCGGCCGGCCAAAGTTTCCGGCTGCAGGGCGGATAAAATCAGCTTATCATTTGTGGTAAAAATTACACTCTTGGTTTTACGGCCCTGGGTTGCATCAACCAGCGTCCGGTCTTCCTTTGCCTGCGCGATCATTCGCTTGATTGGTGCGGATTCCGGAGAAATAATGGAAATCACTTTATCGCTGTTTACCATGTTGCCAAAGCCGATATTGATAAGTTGTGCCATTTTTTGTTCCTGCCTGCTGTTATTCAATGTTCTGGATCTGCTCACGAACCTTCTCAATGTCTGTCTTGAGGCTGATCCCGATGTCGGAAAGTTCAAGATTATTCGCCTTTGAGAGGATCGTATTGGCTTCGCGGTTCATCTCCTGTGCGATAAAATCAAGCTTGCGCCCGATTCCGCCTCCGGCGATCAGCGTATCCTTTGTGGACTGGATATGGCTGCGCAGACGTACTGTCTCTTCATCCACACATACTTTATCCGCATAGATAACTGCTTCTGTGACAATTCTGCTCTCATCGATCTGACGGTCTGCAAGGATGTCTTTTAACTTCTCTTCCAGACGGATGCGGTAATCCTTCATGATCTCCGGGGAGCGCTCCTCAATATAATCAACATAAGTAAGCATATTGTCAAGCTTTCCGATCAGATCATCGCGTAACCGCTCACCTTCCTTGATGCGGCTGTCAACAAACTGACTGCATGCATCGCGAAGTGCAGATTCTAGTCCGCTCCAGAGTTCTTTCTCATCGATATTCTGCTCTTCCATCACAAATACGTCCGGGTAGCGGGACAATGTACTTACGCGGATATCATCCTCAAGCCCAAAGGTCTGTGACATCTGGCGCAGATATTTCAAATATTCCCCTGCAAGCGCTTCATTATACTGCAAGGAGAAATTATCTTCCGAATAATCTTCATAGGTTATGTAAAGATCTACCTTGCCACGTTCCATGTATTCCTTTAACAGATTGCGGATCGTGCTCTCGAAGAAATTAAGTTTTTTCGGCATCTTGATATTGACATCTAAATACCTGTGATTTACAGATTTGATCTCAACGGTAAACTTCCGCTTCTCGTCCACATATTCACCGCGGCCAAATCCGGTCATGCTTTTAATCATTGGATTGTACCTCTTCGCATAGATGCAAATATTATAATGCTAAAATATGGTTTCGTCAATTTTTTTATGGAACTTTCATATGCACTTTCTGCACAAAAAGAGCTGCGGCGTATGCCGCAGCCCTCCAGGCGGAATATATTTACTTGCCCGCCATCTGTTTCTCCTGTGCTTCAATCATTTTCTTGACCATGTATCCACCGACAGAACCGTTCTGCTTAGAGGTAAGATCTCCGTTGTAACCATCCTTAAGTGGTACGCCAAGCTCACTTGCTACTTCATACTTAAAACGATTTAATGCACTTTTTGTACTTTTATTGCTCATGACAATTTCCTCCTTGTTGTAGGTCTTGATAACCTTCGTTTGGTTGTTTTGTAACCTCGTCTGGTTACAATCTTAGTATGACCAAGGAGAAAAAGTCTATGCTGGTAACTTAAGGAAGCCAGCCTCTATTCCTCAACCAGAGTGAGGTCTGTGATATCCGGATGGATTGTCAGGGAATAATTCGTATAATACACGACAAATCCCGGTGCGCTACCGTTCGGTTTTTTGACATTTTTCTTTTGCAGATAGTCTATTTCAATCTTGTCGCTGTCACGCCCTTTTGAATAATATCCGGCTAGCTTTCCGGCTTCCTCAAACACGCGGTCCGGAAGCTCTTCATTATTAGATTTTACGATGACATGTGATCCCGGAATTCCCTTCGCATGGAACCACCAGTCATTTCCTGTTGCAAATTTAAAGGTCAGTTCATCGTTCTGATAGTTGTTCTTTCCAACATAGATGTCATATCCATCGGTCGAGCGATAATGAAACGGTTTACTTTTTATTTTTTCCTTTTTGGCGGATCGGTTCTTTTTGATGAAGCCATACTCTGCCAGTTCCTGCTTGATCTGCACAAGATCATCGGCTGAGGTTGCAATATCAAGGGCATTCTGGATAGATTCCAGATGGTCAATCTGTGCTTTGGTCTGTACGATAAGTTCATTTAGGGCTTCCGCTGTCCGCTTCAGTTTACCATATTTATCAAAATATTTCTTGGAATTTTCCATTGCTGACAGCGTAGGATCCAGCGGAACTTTAATGATATTGTTGTTATCATAATAATTTTCGGCAAGCAGTTCCTTTGCACCTTCCGGCAGTCCGTAACCATATGCCTGGATCATCTCACCGTACAGCTTGTATTTTTCTTTTTTTTCGGAATCCTTAAGCTGTTTTAGCTGTAGATCATATTTCTTGACATTGCGTTCAAGCGCAGTGGAAACTATTTTGCGAAGATCGACAGATTTCTGACGGATGCGGGTATAATTGCTCCGCTCTGCATAAAAGACTTCAAGCACACGCGAAATAGAGTCATAGCGTTCAATGTCATAATCTGCATACTCTTTAAGATCCATGCAGGAAAATTCTACCGGCACGCGGTCCTTTCGGATGATGACCGGATCAAATTGATGTGCTTTTACCTCGTCCATAAACCAGCAGAAATGGTTTGCAAGATGCAGCAATTGGTCTTCGCTTAGACTTGCAACCGGAGCATCCGCGTCAATGCCTGCGCGGAATGAGATCTCATTTGCAAGAAGCGGGCTGATTCCGGTAAAGGAACCATAGATTGCTTTCACAACCGTTGAGGGCTTTTGACGCAGGATATCTGCAACGACAGAAGCACTTACATCAAGCGGTGACGTTTTTTCCCCCTGTGTTGCTGCAATAAAATATTGCCGTCCCGGAAGCACCTCACGCACGGAACTCATTGCGGAGGATACATGTTTGATGCTGTCAATGATTGTTTTGTCCTCATTGCAGAAAATAATATTGGAATGCTTTCCCATCAGCTCAATGATCAGTTCTTTTTTGCACAGATCGCCTAATTCATTTAGATGTTCAATCTCGAAATGTATGATGCGCTCCAGCCCCGGCTGATATATTTTTGTGATTTTTCCGTTTGCAATATGCTTTCGTAACACCATGCAGAATGTTGGCGCGGTAAGCGGTGCAGTTTTATTGCTCTCGGTCAGATAAGCAAAAGGAAGTGAAGCGCTTGCGGAAAGGCATAGGCGGTGCTGGGTACTGTTTCCCTTTATGGTAAGCAGTAATTCATCATTTTCCGGCTGTGCAATTTTACTGATTTTTTGCCCGAGAATGGTTTCATTCAGCTCGTGAACCAGACTCGATATTACGATTCCATCTAATGCCATAATTTCTCCTTTGGATGATCTATAAATTCATTTTTCTGATCTGCTCGTCCATAAAACGCTGCATCCGGATATACAATCCGCGATGTTCTTCCCGCTCAAGCAGCGGATCATTGTCAAGTACCCTGCGGACAGCCTCCGATGCACTTTTTAGCACATCGGCATCCTGATAAATATCCGCAAGCTGGAAGGCAAGATCCCCGCTCTGGCGGATGCCGAAGAAGTCCCCGGGACCACGCAGCTTCAGATCCTGGCCTGCAATATAAAATCCATCGTTGGAATGATTTAATATCTCAAGACGTTTTTTTGCCGTCTGTGACCGGGAGGTGTTGATCATGATGCAGTACGACTGTGCATCACCACGCCCGACACGGCCGCGAAGCTGATGCAGCTGTGCAAGTCCGAACCGGTCTGCATTTTCAATCATCATGACTGTCGCGTTCGGAACATTAACGCCAACCTCGACAACAGTGGTAGAAACCAATACAGAGATCTCGTTTCTTGCAAACTGCTCCATAATCTCATTTTTCTTTTCGTTCTTCATCTTTCCGTGAAGCAGACCGACAGATATGTTTCCACCATAATATTCGCGAAGCATTTTCGCATAATCGGTTGCATTTTCGGCGTCAGCGTTCTCGGATTCCTCCACAAGCGGGCAGATGATGTACGCCTGATGCCCTGCCTTTACCTGTTCTTCAATAAAGGAATATGCTTTTGGACGGTATGCGGTATTTACTACACAGTTCTTATTTGGAAGACGCTTTGCGGGCACCTCATCGATGACTGATATATCCAGATCACCATAGAGGATAATGGCGAGTGTACGCGGGATCGGGGTGGCACTCATGACAAGAATATGCGTGGCGTTCCCCTTCCCGGAAAAAGTCTCCCGCTGCCGCACCCCAAACCGATGCTGTTCGTCAGTGATAACCAATGCAAGATTATGGTACACCGCCTTCTCCTGAATGAGGGCGTGGGTTCCGATAATGATCGCGTTCGGATTTGCAAGGATCTGTGCATATGTTTTCTTCTTCTGGGAAGCAGTCAATGAACCGGTAAGCAGAATGACCGGAATTTCAAGCCCGAACGTCTCACACATGGATACAAAAGTCATATAGTGCTGGCGTGCAAGCACCTCGGTCGGTGCCATGATTGCAGACTGATATCCATTTTGCGAAGTCCATGCCATTGCAAGGAATGCAATGATCGTCTTGCCGGAGCCGACATCGCCCTGAATCAGCCGCTGCATCACATAGGGACTTTGCATGTCAGAAACAATCTCCTTTATCGTCCGTTTTTGTGCGCCTGTGAGCGGATACGGAAGCTTTTCCATCATCGTCCATACGAAATCGGCCTCTGAAAAGGTATAGGGATTGGCTTCTTTTTGCTGTTTTTCCTTCTGATACTGCATTCCCATGATAAAGAGGAAAAATTCATCAAACACCAGCCGCTTTCTGGCGGTGATGAGACTGTCCATCTCGTCTGGAAAATGAATCTGCTTGATTGCATAGTTGTACTCACACAAGCCCTCTTCCTGCCGTATGCCTGTAGGAAGATAATCGGTGAAAAGCTCCTCGGTGTTTAACGCTGTCCTGACCGTTTTTATCATCAGATTATTGGTGATTCCGGCCGTCAGCGCGTATACGGGAACAAGAGAGAGCTCCATTGACGCATACTGCTCCGTAGTATAGATCGCAGGCTGCTCCATGACAAGCTGGGTACCCTTCTTTCGGATTCTGCCATAAAAAACATACTGCTTTCCGGGCAGAATCTGGTTCCTGATATACGGCATACGATACCAGATAAGCTGCAGGCGTGTCTCTTTACGTTCGAGCATAAGAACGGTGATCGGCATGCTTGCAGTTTTTTTCACAACAGGTGCATGCGTTGCTGCCGCTTTGATTGCACAGAATCCATCCTCCGAGTGATATTCCTCCGGAAATTGAAGTGCTTTTGGATATTGTACATAGTCTCTGGGAAAACGAAGGAGTATATCACCAACGGTGTATACTCCCATCTTTTCAAAAGATTCACTTGTTTTAGCGCCAATACCCTTAAGCTCCTGAATCGGTGAGCTACTGTTCATACTGACTCCTTTATGACTATTCTACGGAAATTACATAGTAATAGATTGGCTGGCCACCATTGTTAATCTCAACTTCTACATCCGGGTGCTTTTCCTGGATCAGTGAACCAATCTCTTCTGCTGCTTCCTCGGAGGAATCTGAGCCAAAATAAATGCTTACGATAGCAGAGTCCTCGTCAATAAGCTGCTCAACCATATCAAGTGTTGTCTCCTTGAGGTCGGTTCCGACAGAGAGAATTGATTTGTCTCCGATTCCCATAAAATCATCCTGCTTGATTGTTTTTCCGTCAATCTCAGTATCGCGAACCGCATAAGTTACCTGTCCTGTCTTGACAACAGCGATCTCTGCATTCATTGCCTCAGCATTTTCTTCCGCAGAATAGTCCGGGATGAAGTTGACAAGTGCAGTAATTCCCTGCGGAATTGTCTTGGTCGGAATAACGATAATTTCCTTGTCCTCAACCAGTGAAGCTGCCTGATTTGCAGCCATGATAATATTCTTATTGTTCGGAAGAATGAAGATATGGTCTGCATTTACATGTTCAATTGCATTTAACATATCCTCGGTGCTTGGGTTCATGGTCTGTCCACCCTCGATGATATAGTCAACACCGAGACCGCGAAAGATCTCATTCATTCCTTCTCCGATGGAAACAGAAATAAATCCCATATCCTTATGCGGAAGCTCTTCTGCCGGAGCCTCTTTCTGCTTGGCCTGTAAAGCTGCCTGCTTCTCGGCATCCTTGATCAGTTTCTCCTGATGTTCCTCGCGCATGTTGTCAATCTTGATGCGCGACAATGCGCCATGTGTGAGCGCTGTCTGGATTGCAAGACCCGGGTCATTGGTATGTACATGGGTCTTTACAATCTCATCATCTGCAACAACAACGATAGAATCACCAATAGACTCCAGATAAGCCTTGTACTCTGCAACGGCTTTATCTGACATCGGATGATCAAGCATGATAATAAATTCGGTACAGTATCCAAACTTAATATCAACCGGTGTACTTTCTTTGTCGATAGGTTGGGTTTCGCCAGCCGGAGCACTCTCAATCGTGTAATCGATCTCCTTGCCCATAAGAGCATCAAAAGCACCCTTTAACACCTGGACAAGTCCCTGTCCGCCGGAATCAACAACGCCGGCCTGTTTTAATACAGGAAGCATTTCAGGAGTCTGGCTGAGTACATACTCAGCCTCCTTAATTACTTCCTCACAGAAAAATGCAAGATCATCTGTCTCGTCTGCAAGCGTAAGTGCCTTATCAGCGGCACCCTTGGCAACGGTAAGGATTGTTCCCTCCTTCGGCTTCATAACAGCCTTATATGCTGTTTCTACTGCTTTCTGGCAGGCTTCGCTTATGATCATGACGTCCAATTCGTCATGTGTCTTGATCACTTTGCAGAAACCGCGGAAAAGCTGGGAAAGAATTACACCAGAATTTCCTCTTGCTCCACGCAGGGAACCGGAAGATATTGCCTTTGCAAGCTGTTCCATAGATGGATTTTCGAGTGAATATACCTCTTTGGCTGCTGACATGATTGTCATAGACATATTTGTACCGGTATCTCCATCCGGTACCGGGAATACATTCAATTCGTTGATCCATTCTTTTTTAGACTCGAGGTTCTTGGCTCCTGCGAGAAACATTTTCGAAAGAGTCTGTGCGTTTATCGTTGTAATTTCCAATGTAATAGTCCTCCTTAATCAATTACCCGTACGCCTTCGACGTATATATTGATTTTTTTGATCTGCATACCAGTAAATGATTCCACCTTGTACTTTACAGTGGAAATCAGATTGTCCGTAACCGTGCTGATGCTTACCCCATAGGAAACAATTACATGGAAATCAATCGTGATTCCATTTTCCTCGTCCACATCAACATTGATACCATGTGTCAGATAATCACGCTTTAATAACTTAACAAGACCATCCTTAACATTGACAGCGGCCATTCCAACAATTCCGAAGCACTCAACAGCAACAGAACCAGCGTAAGTTGCGATAACATCTTTATCAATTATGATCTTGCCAAATTTGGTGTCCATTTGTCCCTTCATATTAATACCTCCATGAAATACTGACATAGCTACTGCTATTATACCCATTTTCATAAAAAAAGCAAATATGTATTGTAATTTCTTTATTTTTTTGAAAATTATTCTTGCATTGGGAAATATAATCTGTTAGAATGTTCATGTTGTGAGCACGGAGATACTATATTCCGGGCTTAAGAAATGGCAAGGAGGTGCGAATCATGGCAAAATGCGCAGTTTGTGAAAAAGGTGTACATTACGGAAATAATGTAAGCCATTCTCATAGAAGATCCAATCATGTATGGAAGTCTAACATCAAACGTGTTAGCTGTAAAGTAAACGGAGTACCACAGAAGTTATATGTATGTACTTCCTGCTTAAGATCTGGAAAAGTTGAGAGAGCTTAAGAATAAGCATTGAAATCACTCGTCTTCGGGCGGGTGATTTTTTTATATTTAAAATCAGCATCCAGATATATAATAGCTCAGGAACAGACATACCGATATGATAAGGATACCTACAAAATCATTGGATAACACAAGCATTACCAACATTCCCATCGCAAACCAGAACAATGTATATCCAAGCACTCGTTTCATATCGATATCTCCAATAAAAATGCAGCATATATTATAATTAATATATGCTGCATTTTTATATTGGATTCAGATTTATTAACTTATGCTTCGTCCGCATCCTCGGTTGTTACATCTTCCGCCGGATTTGAACCTCCGGAGAATTTATTAACAAGGTCAGGAACCATATCAAGCACCTTTGTAAGACCGTCCTGATTTTTGATATTGACAAGCTTGGTGGTGCCGTTTGAAATTACAAGTACTGCACTTGGAGTGATCTTTCCTCCGAGTCCGCCGGCACCTGTATTCTTCTTCTCCTGCATGAATGCTCCGGCTGCAACCCCGAAAGAAACATCCACAAGCGGAAGAATGATTTTATCCTCAATATGGATTGCATCCCCAACGACAGTCTTTGTTGTGATAAAGCTGTCCATTCCTTTAAATAATGATTCTACGGTTTCTTTAAAACTGTTTTCTGCCATCTCATGCTCCTCCGATTCTACGATTTATTATTACCAAATTGTTTGATTAGTCTTCTGCAATTTTTATCCATGATCAGCCGAATGAGAATACCAAGAAGGCAGACACTGTAAACATGCCCTTTTATGTCTGTCTCCCCATCCACATAGCCTTCGTCTGCTTCAAAATCCGGGCGGATGTTCCAGCGGTTACGATAACCGATCGGGAACAATGCCAGAATGCCAAAAATCTGTGCTGTGGAATCCGGCGAGCCTGTGGAATAGCTCATGGAAAGCTTCAGCCTTCCCGGCATGATGTACTTCAACAGACGAACTGTTTCAGCCTTTACATGTGATACCGCCGCATGATTATGGGCATCCTCAAGCATCTGCCGGATGCGTCCTGCCGTGTGCCGGATGTCGGAAAGCCTGCGACAAAACGAACGCCATTTTCTCCTGATTGTTTGAAATAGTGTGTCCTTTTTCACGGCACCTGATACATTACCGTCAGATGTTTCCGTTGGAGTTTCCTCGGTTTTATTGTCTTTTAAAACCGAATCTTTATCCGAAACTGTTGATGCATTGGTGGATGCCGGAGTTTCTTTTGGAATCACATCTTCTTTTACGCTGTCCGGCTTAACTGGATTTTCTCCCAGATTCTTGCGAATTCCGAAAATCCGTATATATATCCGGCTTTTACTGTCAGAATAGATAATCCGCAGCGTAAACAGGTGCATCAGCCATGAAACGCAAATATCTGCGTTTATCTTCTTTTGATGGATGTCACCCTTTATCCGATAACTGACCGGATAAAACAAAACCAAAAGGATTACTGCAAGAATAAGCAGTAACGCGATAAGAATCAGCCAGCCGATAATCTTAAGTACCGTAAGGATAATCGTCATGTACCGCTCCCCCGCATTTCTTTCAAATAATTGTAGACGTCTGTATCTCCGGTGTTCTGGTAAGTGTCGTCAATGATCTGCGCGATCAGCCGGATACCCTCATCATATCCTCCCGCAAGACCAATGATGCGCAGGGCTTCTTTGGGATACGCCCGCTGCATAAGCTCTTTGGATGAGATCATATCAAGAAGGTTGTCCGGGTTTGACGCGAGCGTGATTACATAAACAGAAAGCATTCCTGCATTATGTTCGATTTTCCATCTGATCCGTTTCTCTTTTCCTTTAATGGATTCTCCGATGTACAGCTTATCATACCATTTCATAAAAGCTTCACTCTAATAATATTTATGTGTGCCCCAAAGATTACTCTTTTTCAAATCGAGATATTCATTGTAGGCTTTTTCAAGGATCTGCTTCTCATTGGAGAATTTGAGCAGATGATACGCTTCGTGATATTTATAAAAGCCGGAATCTACAAAAAATTCCTCTCTCTGAGGTTTGCTGTAATAGCTCTCCCCCATCATAAGATACCAATGGACTTCTTTCTCAACAGTATCCTCCGGAACAGTAAATGTATATTGGCTTTTCCCGACATACTGTATTATTGTTGCGTTTGCTCCGGTCTCCTCTTTCACCTCACGGATTGCGGTATCCTTGTACTCTTCTCCCGGTTCGACTGTTCCCTTCGGAAGAACCCAGCCTTCGTATTTATTCTTATAATTCTTATATAAGAGTAAAATCTTTCCACGAAAAATTACCACACCGCCACAACTCGTTGCCTCTATCATTGCACTACCTCCTAATGTGTGGTGTTAATGCTAGAAAATAGTATACCCTAATTCGAAAGGTTATGCAACTATTCAAAATAAGCATCGAATATCTTTTTGGCAACCGGAACGGCATATTTGCTTCCGGAGCCTGAATCTTCCACAATAACGGCAAGCGCAATATCTGCCTTACTGTCATTCTTTGCATATCCGATAAACCAGGCATTTGTCTGATCCGTTGTATCCGATACCTGAGCTGTGCCAGTTTTGCCATATGCGGTATAGTCTTCTGTATCTAATTTGTTTCCGGTTCCGTCCGTGACAACCGCCCGCATATATTCTTCCAGAAAGGAAGCCTCCTGCGAAGTAAAAAGTGTCCCCCAGACCGAAGGTGTATATGATTTTACTTCATCTCCGTAGGTGTTTTTTACCGAGTCAATCAAATAGGGAGTCATCAAAGTTCCATTGTTGTCAATTGCACTTGTAAGAAGAAGCATATGCAGCGGAGAAACAAGCGTTTCTCCCTGACCTATTCCGGTTTCCATCACAAGAGAACTGCTGTCATCTGCCGTAATCTGAAAGCGGCTCTGTCCGGATTCAAAAGAAACCGGAAGATCCTGGTTAAACAACAGATCATCACAGGTCTTTTGAAATTGCTCCAAATTGAGCGTAAGCGATATGGAAGCAAAACTGCTGTTGCATGAATTTGCAAAAGCTTCTTTCAGATTTTCCGTTCCGTGGGACTTGTCGGAAGCACAGTGAATGGTCTTTCCCTCATATGTAAAATAGCTCTTGCAATCAAAGGAAAAGTCAGAGATATCTGCGCCATGCTCACGATAATACTCAAGCGTTGTAAGAACCTTAAATACGGATCCGGGAGCGTATTTTCCCTGTGTTGCCCGATTGACCAAGAGAGCATCGTCCCCGGAGATAATATCATCCCAATCCACATCAATCGTATTAGGGTCAAAGGAAGGTTTTGAGACCATTGCAAGAATTTTTCCTGTGGATGGCTCCATGACGATCACTGCCCCATCGTGAGAGCCGAGTGCATCATACGCGGTCTCCTGAAGGTTATAGTTTAATGTGGTAACAACGGTATCACCCGGACTTTTTTCACCCTTGATATCGTTAAGCAGCTGACTGGTAAATAGTGAATGGGAACGAAGCAATAGAAAATTAGCCTGATTCTCAATACCACTCTTTCCCTTTGCTGTATACCCGACAGCATGTGCAAACAGGTCATTATAAGGATATGTCCGGGTTTCGGAGCCATTATCATCAACCGTCGTTGTTGCTAGTGTATAGCCATCGGACGACTCAATATCTCCTCGGACAACATATTCTGAGAACAGGTTTTGCAAGGAATTATAGGGATTATTGATGAAGTTTTCACTCAAAAAGACCATATAGTAAATGAAGTATCCGATCAGTGCAATAAACATTGCAAGAAACAGGTACGTTACAACTACATACTCATGGTTCTTGGATTTTGCCATTTTCCTCTCCTTCTTTCTCTGTCGATTCAGGAATTTTAGCCACAGGTGTGCGGGGGCGCATATACAGCCCCTGGATCACACCGAATATGATCATCGTGGAAATAAGGGAGCTTCCTCCGTAGCTGATCAGCGGCAAGGTCACTCCGGTAGAC
>JBNMJQ010000012.1:0-63011 GCA_050873865.1 Agathobacter sp.
GGATATGGATGAGGATTTAAGGAAGGATCTGACGGTCATCAAATCATCCTCCACAGGACTTTTAGAGATTGTCAATGACATTCTGGATCTGTCTAAGGTGGAAGCGGGAAAGGTCAGCATTATTGAAGAAGATTATACCACGGAGTCGCTGGTGGATGATGCCATTGCGGTAATCAATGCGAGAAATATTGAGCACAAGGTGCCGATCTATTATCATGTGCAGGAGGATATGCCGCAGGCGATGAGAGGCGACGCCGTAAGAATCAAGCAGATCATGTTAAATTATGCTTCCAATGCGATCAAGTATACCGAGAGCGGACAGATCGATGTGTTTCTTTCCTGCGAGCAGGCTGGGGATGGCATTGTCAACCTCATCTACAAGGTGAAGGATACCGGCTACGGGATCAAGGAGGAGAATCTTCCGAAGCTTTTTACCATGTACAATCAGTTTGACGAACAGAGACACCACGGAAAAGAAGGAACGGGAATCGGGCTTGCCATAAGTAAGACGTTTGTGGACAAGATGAATGGAACCGTTGCGGTCGAGAGTGTCTATGGAAAGGGAAGCACTTTTTCATTTTCCATCCCGCAGAAGGTCATTTCATTAAGGGAATGCGAAGCAGAGCAGCAGAACGCACAGGAAAATGCGCAGAGTTTTGTGACGCGCGGCGCGCGTATTTTAGTCACGGATGATAACGAGATCAACCGCTGTGTATTGCGGGCAATCTTAGAGCCGCTTCAGATGACGATTGATGAGGCAGAGAACGGAAAAGAGGCGTTGGAAAAAGCAGGGCAGAACAGCTACGATCTGATCTTTATGGACAGTCACATGCCGGTTATGGATGGGGCAGAGGCAACAAGGAGGATACGGGAGATGGAAGCGGGGAACGACCGTCATACCCCGATCGTTGCAACAACGGCGGATGCAATCACCGGCGTGCGGGAGCAGCTGCTTGGGGCAGGCATGGATGACTACCTCGTAAAACCGATTGACATTCAAAAACTAAGCAACATCATCCAGAAATACCTTCCAAAGGATAAAATCTTATATCAGTAATTGCAGAGCTGCAGGCCGGTTTGGTTTGCAGCTTTTTGATAAATATTATCAACAACCAACCTATACACAAAAATAGCGCAATGATATAATTGTTAGTTGGAACTAACCGATGGATCAGTTAAATATTGTGCGAGGAGAGGAAAAATGATTGTTGAATTCAAGGATGTCGTGAAGAAATACGGTGCGGGAGAAGGTACGCAGCTGGCGGTGGATCATGTCAGCTTTACGATTGACGAGGGAGAGTTTGTTGTTATCTTAGGTCAGTCCGGAGCGGGAAAGTCCACTGTATTAAATATGCTTGGCGGAATGGATCAGCCGACGGAGGGAACGGTAAAGGTTGCAGGGTATGAGGTGTCTGCGATGAATGACAGGCAGATGTGCGCATACCGCGCAGACGTGATCGGATTTATCTTCCAGTTCTACAATCTGTTGCCGAGCCTTACGGCGTATGAGAATGTCGCACTTGTAAAGAGCATTGTGAAAAATGCAGCAGATGCGGATGAACTCCTCAGGCTGGTCGGGCTTGAGCATTGCAGGGACAAATTCCCGGCACAGATGTCCGGCGGTGAGCAGCAGCGCGTATCGATCGCGCGTGCATTGGCAAAGAATCCAAAGATCCTGCTTGGTGACGAGCCGACAGGTGCACTTGATTCGGAAACCGGCGTGGTGGTACTGGAACTTTTGCAGACTCTGTGCAGACAGCAGCATAAGACCGTTATTCTGGTTACACACAATGCGAGCATCGCGCAGTGTGCGGACAAGGTAATCCGCATGAAAAACGGAAAGATCCATGCAATTGAAAACAATGAACATCCGGCTGCAGTGAGGGAGGTTGAGTGGTAATGCTTGGACGTAAGCTTTTGCGTGAAATGAAGAGTAACTGGGGACAGTTTTTGTCAATCCTGCTGCTGGCGTTCCTTGCAATGGCTCTCTATTGTGCTATGGAAGGGCATGTGCTGGCACAGCATTCGGCAAGAGCGGCTTTTCATGAGAAGTGTAATCTAGCTGATCTGTGGATCTATGGGGAGGGATTTTCCGAAGAAAATCTTGAGGCTGTCCGAAATCTTGATTTTGTAGCGGATGCGTCGCTGCGCATGTCGGTAACCGGATCGGCCCCGGAGTGTGACGGTGCGCAGGTGGATCTCTACCTCGAACGGGAGGATATTGTAAATCATCCATATTACATAGCGGGAGCGAAGTTTGATCCGGCTGACAGGGAGGGTGTATGGCTGGCAGCAGCCTTCGCCGACAAGCGAGGAATTTCCGTCGGGGATGATTTTACTATAGCCTACAACGGCATTACATTTACAAGAACCGTTAAGGGCCTGATCGAAAGCCCCGAATACGAGTATCGTCAGGCGGAGGGAGATGCAGATATTTTTGTTGAAAATATTGCGTTTGTTTATATGTCTTACGATGCATTCCCAATCCGCGAGTATGTGGAGCATCTGATCGCGCAGGGCAAGTTAAGCGCGCAGCTTGCACAGGAGGAGGCAACAATCACCGATGAGCAGCTCGCAAAGCGCATGCCGTATACCCAGATGCTTGTGACGACAACTGATGGCAAGGCACTTGAGCATGAAGACGAGATTGCCAAGGCACTAAATCAGGAATACGCAGCGATGGTCGATGAGCATTCAATCGCGGGAATTGAGCGCCTAAACAGTGAGCTTGCGCAGCATGAATCGTTTTCGTGGCTGTTTGTGCTTATCTTTGTTGGGATCGCAGTGCTTGTCATCGCGACAGCTATGAGCCGCATGGTGGCAAAGCAGCGGACACAGATCGGAACAATGAATGCACTCGGCATGAAGCCTTACAAGGTTGCCTGGCATTATATCAGTTACAGCCTGCTTGTTTCCACAATCGGAACGCTGCTCGGATTGTGGGTCGGATCGGAAGTGCTTTCTCCATTTATGATAAGCATGTTTTCCGGGTGGTATATTGTTCCGGGGCTTCATGCATCTTTCCAGATGAATTATGTCTGGGTGGCAGCGCTTATCATCGTGGTATGCAGTTTTGCAGCCTACATCAGTTGTAAGAAGATTTTAAAGGTTCATCCTGCCGAGGCTCTTCGCCCGGCACCACCGAAGAGCGGCAAACGTTGTATCTTTGAAAAACTTCCGTTTTGGAATAAGCTTGGATTTTGCAGCCAATACAATCTGCGTGACATTTCGCGGGCAAAGCTGCGTGCTGGAATGGGTGTGATCGGAACTGCGGTCGGAATGCTTCTGATGATCTACGGAGTTGCCTGCAACTCACTTGTAGACCAGATGGAGGAGATCAGCTTTGAGAAGGTGCAGGTCGCAGACTATGCAATGAGCATTTCCGCCGATGCGAAGTTAAGTGATGTTGATGCGATGGCAGAGGCAACGGACAGCGAGCTTGTGATGACCGGTCAGATCGAGGTATCTGCGGTCAAGAATGCGACAGCCTCCGAGAAGAAGAAAGAGAGTATCACGGTGCTTGAGGGAAAAGGGCTGTACCGCCTGATCAATGAAAAGCTTGAGGTGATTGACCTGACACAGCACAAGGGTGAGGTCGGTGTCAGCCGCAAGCTCTGCGCGGATCTCGGACTTACTGTCGGAGATACCTTCTATTGGCATGTGTATGAGCAAAACGAATGGCATGAAGCCAAAGTCGGATATATCTACCGAAGCATGGAATCACAGGGAATCACCTTTATGAGGGAGGACTTTGAAGCAATGGGTGCCAGCTATGCTCCAAATACCGCTTACAGCATGGATTCCTTTACGGCGTACAGGGATGCCGACTTTGTCACGGCAATCCATAGCAAGGCTGATATGATGGAAGCCTACGAGACGAGCATGGAGGTAATGTCCATTATGGTCTGGATGATGATCATATTCTCCGCGATCCTCGTTGTGGTCGTACTTTACAATTCCGGCAATCTGTCCTTCCATGAGCGGGTGGGCGAATTTGCAACTCTTAAAGTTTTGGGGTTACAATCCGGCAGCATTCGTAATATACTAACAGTACAGAATGTATGGCTATCGATTATCGGTATTATTCTTGGTGCACCATTTGGCAGGATGACATTAAATGCGATGATGAATTCAAACGGTGAGAACTTTGACTATGCACTCACCGTTACACCGGGTTGCTATCTGATCTCCGGTATATTTGTGCTTCTGATCTCAATGGCTGTCAGCTTCCTGTTTAGCAGCCGGATCAAAAAGCTGGACATGGTGGAGATACTAAAGGGTGCGGAATAGAATGGAGGAGTGCCTATGACGACAGAGATTCTCTGCGGGATCACGATCCCGTTTTTAGGAACGACACTCGGAGCAGCCTGTGTATTCTTTATGAAGAATGCTATGAGCGATAAGCTGCAGCGGATCCTGACCGGGTTCGCGGCAGGCGTGATGGTTGCGGCATCCGTGTGGAGTCTTTTGATTCCTTCCCTGGAACAGGCGTCGGATATGGGAAAATGGTCGTTTATTCCGGCGACGGTCGGCTTCTGGCTTGGAATCCTGTTCCTCCTGCTGCTCGATCATGTGATTCCACATCTGCATTTAAAGAGCGAGGAATCGGAGGGACCGAAGACGAGATTACAGCGGACAACGATGCTGGTGCTTGCGGTCACGCTGCACAACATTCCGGAGGGAATGGCAGTTGGTGTTGTGTACGCAGGTTACCACGCAGGCAACGCGAATATTACAGCAATGGGAGCGCTGGCCCTTGCAATCGGTATCGCAATCCAGAACTTTCCAGAGGGCGCGATTATTTCCATGCCGCTTCGGGCGGAGGGGATGAGCAAGAGAAAAGCGTTTTTGGGCGGCGTGATATCGGGTGTTGTGGAGCCGATCGGGGCAGCAGTTACGATCCTTGCTGCGGGGCTGATCGTGCCGGCACTTCCGTATCTGCTCAGTTTTGCGGCGGGTGCCATGCTCTATGTGGTGGTCGAGGAACTGATCCCGGAAATGTCGGAAGGTGCACATTCCAATATCGGAACGGTGTTTTTCGGAGTGGGATTTTCTGTTATGATGATTTTAGATGTAGCATTGGGGTAAGAGTATGAACACAGAACGATTTTTGGACAATATAACGGAACAGATCAAAGAGGCGCAGCTGAAGCTCGGATTTGCAGAGGAAGTGATCCGGCTGTACTTTCCGGTGGCTTCGCTAAATATCCTCCTGGGTACGGACTGCAAGAACGGGGAGGAAATGCTTGCGTGCTTACAGCAGGAGACGGCACTGGAGAATTCTGCACTTGGACAGCTTTCCTTTGCCTTATGCAAAGGAGAGCGGATTGAGGTATGTATTCCACCAAAAGGGGCAGAATATGTACATGAGAAGATTGCTGACCCGCCGTTTCTAAAGAATATCGTGGAACTGTTCTCCCATAATCATCATCTGACCTTAGAAGAAATCTGTGCATGTTTTGCAACATTCAACAAGGATTATGTGTGCCAGAAGATGGAACCGGGAACGGACTTTGACTATGTATTGTATTTTCCGGATAAGATGCCTGACGAGTGGTATTACTGCATCCGTATGGAGATGGGGCATACCATCTATCACCGTTTCATTGAGGAGGATTACAGGCAGCTCTTGTAGAAGACACCGCGTGCATAAGACAGACCTATTGGGGGTATATGTTACTGTTGGCAGGATTTTTTGCAGACAGTAGTTTGTAAATGAGAAACTCTCTCTGTTAAGTGGGTTGATTCAGTGTGCGCGGTGTGTTATTTTATACATGAGTTAGATGAGACTAACTCGAAAGACGCTTTTATATAATTAAGGCGGATAAAACGGCTGCGCAGTCGTAATAATATGGAAAAGGAGAAGAAAGAACATGGATAAGATTTATGTTGTTTATTGGTCACAGTCAGGAAATACACAGGCGATGGCAGAGGCTGTCGGGAAGGGTATCACCGATGCCGGAAAGGAAGCTGTTGTTCTCTATGTCGGAGATGCCACTGTCGATATGTTAAAGGATGCAAAGAGCTTCGCACTCGGATGTCCAGCAATGGGAGCAGAGGTGCTTGAAGAGGGCGAGATGGAGCCTTTCGTATGCGAGGTGGAAGCAATCGCGCCAGGTAAGACAATCGGTTTGTTTGGCTCCTATGGATGGGGCGATGGCCAGTGGATGAGAGACTGGGTGGACCGCATGAGCGGATGCGGCGCAAAGGTAGTAAACGGTGAGGGCGTTATCTGCCAGGAGACTCCGGATGATGCTGTGCTTGCAGAATGCGAAGCGCTTGGAAAACAGCTTGCAGCAGTATAGAAATAAGGAAATACAGGAGAAGCGGTATGGATGGAAAAGGATTGGAAAAGGCACTGATACATCACTGCGCACCGACACTTGCAGGACTAAAGAGCGCAGGACTGTTCCGCTATTTTTATGAGAGCAGACAGTCAGCAGAACAAGAGATCACACAGGTAAATGCACTGCTGTGGGGAAAGGGCGTGTATGTGGAAGCGCTCATCTGGAATAAGGATTCCGTTCTGATCTATGCATACCGCCTGAATCATTTGCAGAGGGAATTACAGAACCCGGAGGCAATTGAAATACTGCAAGAGTATGGATATGTCGGAAATAATGCAAAGGACTGCATCGGGCATTTGAAAAAAAGAGTGTGTGAAAGTGCGTGCTTCCCACATGAGATTGGAATATTTTTAGGATACCCGCCGGAGGATGTCCGGGGGTTTATCGTAAACGGAGGGCAGAACTGCAAATGCTGCGGAATCTGGAAAGTTTATTGCAACGAGCAGGATAAGATACAGATGTTTTGTAAGTTCCAGAGATGTACGGATATATATCGCGAGGTGTTCTCAAAAGGACGCAGGCTTGTACAGATGACGGTCGGAGCCTGATTTTTTGAGAAAGATTCTCAATAAAGAGAAAATAATAGAACTATCGAATTTCCCGCGCTATAATAATTACTCGAAAGAATTTTGTAAAACCGTTACAGAAACAGAGATGGAGGTACAAAACGATGAGTTTTTTAAAGAAAATTGACGGAAAGAAGACGGGAATTTTTGCAGCGGGTGTATTATTTGGAACCGCGGGAATCAAGATCCTGTCAAGCAAGGATGCAAAGAAGGTCTATACACAGTGTACAGCAGCGGTTCTTCGGGCTAAGAAATGTGTTATGAAGACGGCAACCAATATTCAGGAAAATGCACAAGATATTTATGCTGAAGCACAGCAGATCAACGATACCCGTGAGAATCAGGAAGAGTATGCAGATGAGAGCACTGCGGCAGAGGAAGATACCACTGCAGAAGAGACAGAAGCTTCGGCATCGGAAGAATAAAGAAGAAAAACGGACACCTGCGGGATACTGCAGGTGTTTTCACTTTATAGGAAATAAAAGGACTGATACAAATGAAATTTCAGATATTACATGAGATAAAAGGACGTATGCGTATCCATGTTGCGCAGAAGAGGATGAGCGATGAGCAGGCGGATACCCTGCAATATTATCTGGAGCATTGCGATGTGGTTACAGAGGCGAAGGTATATGAGAGGACACAGGATGTAGTGATCTGTTACAGTACGGATCGCGCCGGGATGATCCGTATTTTGCAGCAGTTTGCATATCAAAATGTCACCGTGCCGCAGTCGGCTCTTGAATTGTCCGGCAGACAGACGAACCGGGAATATCAGGAAAAACTGGCACAGAAGGTATTGATGCGATATATCAACAAGGCTATTTTGCCATATCCGGTAAGGTGCACGATCACCGCATTTAAGTCACTCAAATATATCAAAAAGGCTTTACAATCTGTCTGGCACAGGAAGATCGAGGTGGCTCTTCTAGATGGAGTAGCAATCGGTGTGTCTGTTCTGCGGGGGGATATGAATACTGCAGGATCCGTAATGTTCTTGCTTGATATCGGAGAGACGCTGGAGGAGTGGACACACAAAAAGTCTGTGGACGATCTGGCACGAAGCATGTCACTCAATATTACAAAGGTATGGCTGGCAACAGGGGATACAGAGGTCCTTGTAGATGCCAATACCGTAAAAGCCGGGGATCACGTGATCATACATATGGGTAATGTCATACCGTTCGACGGAATTGTTATACGGGGAACCGGAATGGTCAACCAGTCATCACTGACCGGAGAGTCTGTACCGGTGGAGAAAAAAGAAAATGGCTATGTATATGCCGGAACAGTACTTGAGGAGGGTGAGCTGGTTGTACAGGTCAAGGAAGTAAATGGCTCAACAAAGTACGAAAAGATTGTTGCGATGATCGAGGAGACCGAGAAACTGAAATCCGGTATGGAAAGCCGTGCGGAACACCTTGCAGACAGGCTTGTCCCATATACATTGCTCGGAACGGGACTGACTTATCTTATTACCCGAAATACAACGAAGGCACTTTCCGTATTGATGGTGGATTTTTCATGTGCATTAAAGCTTTCCATGCCAATCACGGTTCTTGCGGCAATCCGTGAGGCAAACCGGCATCATATTACGGTAAAGGGTGGAAAGTTTTTGGAGCGGATGGCAGAAGCGGATACCATTCTTTTTGACAAGACAGGGACACTGACCAAGGCTCAGCCGGTGGTATCCCAGGTAATCTCCTTTAATGGGGAAAGCCCGGATGAACTTCTTAGAATAGCCGCGTGCCTGGAGGAACATTTTCCACATTCCATGGCGAAGGCTGTCGTAAATGCGGCGAAAGAAAAAGGCCTGATCCATGAGGAGAACCATTCCAAAGTGGAATATATCGTAGCACACGGAATTTCTTCAAGGATCGATGACAAGAAGGTTGTAATTGGAAGCTATCATTTTGTGTTTGAGGATGAGCAGTGCAAGGTACCACAGGGAAAGGAAGAATTTTTTGCAAATCTGCCAAAAGACTGCTCACAGCTGTATCTGGCGATGGAGGGAATGCTTATCGCGGTAATCTGTATCTTGGATCCAATCCGGGAAGAGGCAAAAGAGGTTATTACCCTGCTGCGTGAGGCCGGTTTTACAAAGCTTGTAATGATGACAGGAGACAGTGAGCGGACGGCGGCAGCAGTTGCGGAGAAGATAGGTGTGGATGAGTATTATTCCGAGGTTCTGCCGGAGGATAAAGCTGCATTTGTGGATAAGGAACAGGCACTCGGAAGAAAGGTCATCATGATCGGTGACGGTGTAAATGATTCCCCGGCCCTTTCAGCAGCAGACGTCGGTATCGCAATCAGTGACGGAGCCCAGATTGCAAGGGAGGTTGCGGACATTACCGTCGAGGCAGATAATCTGTATGAGCTTGTTGCATTGCGGGCTATCAGCAGAAATCTGGTACACCGCATCCGTAGAAATTATGGCCAGATCGTCGGCATCAATTCAGGTCTGATCCTGCTTGGGGTGCTTGGAGTGATCCAGCCGACAACCTCTGCATTGTTACATAATACGTCAACGCTTGTGATCAGTATGCGTGGTATGCAGGGATGGAAAACAGATACTCCGGGATGCGGACATAAAGGAGAGTGACAATGACAGATTGTGAATTTTGCGGGAATGAGATTGATTATCATGAGATTATAGACTGCATTACCTGTGCACTTGATGCGAGGGATTCATATACCGCAGGACATTCGGAGCGTGTCAGCGATATGGCACTTCAGGTATGCCGCCTGATCGGCCTTAAGAAGGAGGATACTTCGAAAATCCATATTGCGGCGCATTTACATGATATCGGAAAAATCGGCGTTCCGGATGCGGTGCTTAATAAGGCGGGCAGGCTGACGGATGAAGAGTTCGCTTATATAAAGAGGCATCCAATCATCGGCGCGGAAATTCTTGGCAAATCACATAAACTCAGTGAACTGTCAGACATCGTGCTTATGCATCATGAGCGGTATGACGGAAAGGGATATCCAAATGGGGTTGCGGGAGCGGACATTCCGATTGGTGCAAGGATTATTGCCATCTGTGATTCCATTGATGCGATTACCTCAAACCGCTGCTACCGCAAGGCGCATGACTTTGAATACTGCTATGAAGAGATTGAGAAGAATCTCGGCAAGATGTATGATCCCATTGTTGGAAGGTATGTGCTCGACCATTGGGATGAGGTGACGAGTGTTGTGCGAAACAAGGTTTGACAATGCTTTAAGATGCGGGTACAATAAAAGCTACTAAACAAGTAGGAATACAAACGGATACGGAAACGTATCCGCTTTTTAAAGTGAGGTTTGTATGTTAAATCAATTTTCCAGAACAAGTCTGCTTTTCGGGGAAGAGTCTGTCGAGAAGCTTCACAGCATGAGGGTGGCAGTGTTTGGCATTGGCGGTGTAGGCGGTTACGTCTGCGAGGCGCTTGTGCGGAGCGGTGTCGGATCATTTGATTTGGTCGATGATGACAAGGTGTGCCTGACGAATCTGAACCGTCAGATTATTGCAACGCGGGAGACAGTCGGCAAGTATAAAGTGGATGTTATGAAGGACAGGATCCTTTCTATCAATCCGAAAGCGGATGTTCGCATACACAAGTGTTTTTTCCTGCCGGAAAATGCAGATGATTTTCCGTTTGAAGAGTATGACTATGTGGTAGATGCGGTGGATACTGTCACTGCAAAGCTTGAGATCATCATGCGTGCCAGGCAGATGAATGTTCCGGTCATCAGTGCGATGGGAGCCGGGAATAAGCTGGATGCCAGCCGTTTTAAGGTTGCGGATATCTACCAGACAACGATGGATCCTCTGGCGAAGGTAATGCGCCGGGAATTAAAGAAACGCGGCGTTAAGAAGTTAAAGGTTGTCTTTTCCGATGAGAAGCCGACGCGGCCGGTCGAGGATATGGGAATCAGCTGCCGGACGAACTGTATCTGTCCGCCGGGAGCGGCGCATAAGTGCACGGAACGCCGTGATATTCCGGGCAGTACGGCTTTTGTACCGGCGGTAGCGGGTCTTATCATGGCGGGGGAGATCGTAAAGGATTTAACCGGAGTGCGGGAACAGAAATAAAATCAGCCGTAGCGAAAAAGAACGAAAAAGAGCGAAAATGATTGCAAAATGGACCAATAAGCCCTAAACTATTAATAGTTGTAGCTATAATTATGACTACAAAACAGAGAAGGGGTTGGGAGTTAGAAATGGCAAAGAAAAAGAAGGCAATCGACAAGGTGGAGACAGAAATTGTCAAGAAGATAAGTGCATCGGATAAGTTCCGTAATCAGAGTCTTATTTACAAGATTTCTACTGTGACGGCATTTCTGCTGGTCATCTGTCTGACACTTCTTATCGCGATCACTGCTACTTTGGCAGGACGCTCTTTGAACAGGACGGTAAACGGAGAGTTTGAGGGCATCGCAACAGAGAACGGTCTGATGGTACAGAATGTCCTTAATACGGCTTCGAATACCGCAAGCATTTTGCAGGACTATATGCAGAAGCACTATGATGCTTTTTCGGAAAAGGGATACAAGGGACAGACCGGAATGAGTTCTGTCTACGATAAAGTTGAACTTCAGCAGACAAATAAAGAGGCCGAGACATTTATTATAAGCGTAGCGAGCACGATTGTCAGGGACAATGATGCAATCTGCGGTGTAGGTGTATTCTTCGAACAGAATGCGTTCGATCCGAATGTAAAGGATTACACAGTCTATGTCAATGAGGAGAATGCGAAGAAGGGCAAGGCCGAGAGCTACGGAGAGTACGAAAGCTACAGCCAGAAGGATTACTATCGGGAGGCTGCCAAGACGCAGCAGAGTACCTTTACAGATCCGTACATGGATCAGGGCGTATACATGATCAGCGCATCTTTCCCGATCGTATACAATGTTCAGACAAAGGGCGTTGTGCTGGTAGACATCAAGCTGGATACATTTTCCTGCCTGAGGTCAACAGATTCCAAATATCCAAGTATGTATGTCGATATTTTAAACCCGCAGGGAATGATGATCTATGACAGCGAGTCCATGGATTATGTGGGGCAGCTGCTGCCGGATCTGATCTCCGCAAAGGATTATGCGAAGATACAGGCCGGAATTGATACCGGGGAGAGCTTCCATGTAAGCACGAGGAAAGCAGACGGTACACAGCTTGTCCGCTATTATGCGCCTATTAATGCAGCAGGCCAGACATGGTGGGCGGCAAGCGCTCTTTCAAAGCGGGATCTGAACCGCAGTACCGTAAAGCTGGTTCTTCTGATGATTTTGGTATCAGCTGCAACTCTTGGTGTTATCATCGTGCTGAGCGGACGTCTGTTACGTAAATACATTAAGCCGATCGCGAAGGTTGTGAATGTCGCAGAACAGTTGGCGCAGGGTGATTTCTCCGTATCACTTGAAGCTCAATATCAGGATGAAATCGGAGGTCTTGCCAACAGCTTCTCCGAGATGGCTGGCAGACTGCGGTCAACGATAGAAGACATTACACACAATCTCAAGGAGATGGCAGATGGTAATTTCAATGTCAGATCAGGTGTTGAACATGTGGGAGATTTCAAAGAGATTGAAGATGCTCTGGAAAAAGTACTGAGTGATCTGTCACATACTTTACGGCAGATCAATGAAGCATCCGAGATGGTTGCATCCAATGCCGCACAGATTTCGGAAGGTGCCCAGTCACTGACTGAGGGCGCAATGGATCAGGCAAATTCCGTTGATGAACTTCAGGCTACGATCACCCATGTGGCGGACCAGGTTGGGAAAAATGCCGAGAATGCCAATGCAGCCAATGATCTCGCAAAGGTTGTCGGTGATGAAATTGTTGCAAGCAATGAGCAGATGCAGCAGGTGGTTGACGCGATGGAGACCATCAATCAGACCTCTTTGCAGATACGCTCCATTATCAATACGATCAATGATATTGCGGATCAGACCAATCTTCTTGCACTGAACGCTTCAATTGAAGCGGCAAGAGCAGGAGAGGCAGGAAGAGGATTCTCTGTTGTTGCAACACAGGTCGGTGTTCTTGCAGCACAGAGTGCGGAAGCATCGCAAAGTTCAAATGCTTTGATTGTCCAGGCAATGAATGCTGTCGAAGAAGGAAAACGTGTAGTTGACCAGACAGCTGCAAAGCTTTTGGAATCGGTTGATGCAACGAACAAGCTTGTAAAGAATATCGAGGAGATTACACAGGCATCGCAGAAGCAGTCAGAGTCCTTAGGACAGGTTACGGAGGCTGCAAATCAGATTGCTGCTGTCATTCAGGAGAATACAGCAATGGCAGAAGAGAGCTCTGCAAGCAGCGAGGAACTTGCAGCTCAGGCAGAAAAGCTTAAGAACCTGATCGGGGAGTTCCGTTTACAGGATGAGGAATAGACAGCGATTTTAACCATCGACTCACAAAATGTGAATATGTAATCAAAAATATAGCCCGGGAGTTCTCTCCCGGGCTATGTATTTTATTGTGCAGATTCATTTAAAGTGAATTTGGCAACCAATTCGTCTAAGCAGGTAGCCTGTGCAGATAATTCCTGGCTGGTAGCAGAGGATTCTTCTGCGGTTGCGGAATTGTTCTGGACAACCTCGGAAATCCTTGTGATTCCTGCGTCTGCCTGCTCCATGGCTTCTACCTGAAGCTGGGAAGATTCGCTGAGTGCCTTGGAACTCTCTGCAATGGATTGGATGGATGCTACAACATTGCTCAACACTTCAGAGGTCTTTAAGGCTGCTTTGTTACCGTTATCTACCTCGATAAGGGAATTCTCAATCAATTCCTTGGTGTTGACCGCCGAATTGGCACTCTGTTCTGCAAGGGTACGGATCTGATCGGCAACAACCGCAAAGCCTTTGCCGGCCTCGCCAGCTCTCGCCGCTTCGATGGCGGCATTTAAAGAAAGAAGATTGGTCTGGCTTGCGATATTTTCAATCTCGGCGATAATCTGTTCGATCTTCTGTGAAGTCTCGCTGATACCATTCATGGCGGCCATCATGACTTCCATCTCGGCGCGTCTTTCTTCTGCCTCGGCAGCACACTGTTTTGCCATCTCATAGGCGGCGTTTACTTCTTCGAGATTGTGCTCTACGGTGGAAGTAATCTGATCCATGGTAGCCTGCATCTCTTCTACGGATGCTGCCTGGTCGGTAGCGCCCTCGGCAAGTGCCTGTGCGCCTTCGGCAAGATTACCTGCACCGGCGGATACCATCTCAGATGCATTGCGCACATCGGAAAGAGCAGAAGACATATGTGTATATAATTGCTGTGCGGATACAAGCAGACCATTGAACTCACCAACGTATTCTTCTTCACAGGAACTTGTAATATTGAAGTTGCCGTTGGCCATCTCATCCAGCAGATGTTCCAGATCTGCAATAATCTTTTGAAGCTTGGAGGTGGTTGAACCAACTGCAGTTATCATGTCACCGACTTCGTCATCCTTATCGTAAGTCGGAAATGGAGAGGATACATCTCCTTTTTCAAATGTTACCATTCGATCGCCAAGCTGTTTGAGTGGGTCGGAGATACTTTTGGCAATAGCTCTCCCGATGCTGACAGAGACAAGAGTGACAATGATGATGATCACAATGATCGCAATAATTATGATAAGTTCCAATACCTGTAATTGTGCGTGGTTGCTGTCTCCGAGGGAAACATTGGTATCCATAAGTCCTTGAAGTGCATCATAGGCGGTTGTGTAGGCAGGTGCCATATCATCGAAAGCGGTTTTTTGCGCCTGCACACTCATTTCCACATCATTTGTGGAACCCATTTCAAGAACCTTCTGATCAATCTCAAGGTAGGTATTGATGGAATCAACAATCTGATTGTAGTTCTCAAGTCCGGCTTTGGTAACGATGGAATCATCAATGATGTTTAAGTATTCCTGCAATTCGGCTTTCTTGGCATCGTGTGTGGCGATCATCTGACTGATTTCATCGTCTCCCTGATAACCGATGGCACCGCGTGTAGCACTCCTTACGTCTGCAAGTGCTGCCATTGCATGACCGATGTCTCCCTGTGGAAATGCGTAGTAATTAAGCACCCGGTTGTAACGCCCGACCATATAGACAAGCGTGATGATTGCAAGAAGAGAGGCAATGCCAGTCAGGGCAACTGTGATGATGGAGTTAACCGTCAGCCGCTTCTCAATTCGCATTTTGGCAAGTGATTTAAACATGTAATTCTCCTTTTCTTTTGTTTTTCAATTGTATTTGGTACTTTTAGACCATACTACTCTAAATAACGAAAGAAGTCAACAAATTGCAAGTTTTTCAATTGAAAACGGATCCAAAATCGAGTATACTATATCTCCAATTTGCACTTACAGCCAACTGCAAAATACCTTTAGAATATTCAAAAGGATGATATATGCCGGCTGGTATGTGAGGGTGCTTTGTGGACGGTAATCAATAATAAGGACAGGAAAAGGAGGGTTGTATGGGACAGGCAAAGCAAAAAGATTGTGGCGGGCGTGTGTATGGAGTGTCGGCAGAAGCAGAGGAACAGTATCTTTCAAAGACCATTGCGCTTGCACAGAGAAATCTGGAACGTGAGAAGAGACGGGTTGTACAATTAAATGGCGATATAGAAGATATTATGCAGCATGTGAACAGCACCGGGGATAAGGAAGGGTTATTTCTCTGGAACAATGCAAAGGCACAGCTGAAGGAAGCTATGAGTAACATCTCGCGCCACGAAAAAGCAAGAAAGAAACCGTATTTCGGACGGATAGACTTTTGTGACAGCCAGGGAAATCAGGAAGAATCCTACTATATAGGAAGAGTCGGAATTGCAAACGAGAATATGGAGCCTGCCGTTATCGATTGGAGAACGCCGGTGGCATCTGTGTATTATGAGAATGCGATGGGGAAGGGAACCTATACGGTAAGCACGGAAGGCACGTTCGAGATTGACCTGAAAAGAAAACGAAGCTACGAGATAGAAAATGACCGATTAAAGGATTTTTACGATCTGGATGTGGTCGCAAATGACGAACTTTTGACAAAGTATCTGTCTAAGAATAAGACAGAGGTGCTGGGCGAAATTATTGCGACGATCCAGAAGGAGCAGAACCGTATCATCCGGCGGTCACCCATGACAAACATGATCGTGCAGGGGGCGGCAGGATCCGGGAAGACGACAGTTGCAATGCATCGGATCTCATATATCTTATATAATTATGAAGCCCAATTCCGGCCGGAGGATTTCTATATAATAGGAAGCAATCGTATTTTGCTCAATTACATCACGAGTGTCCTGCCGGAACTCGATGTCTATGGTGCGCGACAGATGACCATGGAACAGCTTTTTATCCGCCTGCTGTATGAGGATTGGGATGAACATAAATACTGTGTACATGATGTGGATAAAAATGATGCACGGAATAGTATTAAGGGAAAGATGCAGTGGTTTTGTGACCTTGAGGAATTCTGCCGCAGATATGAACAAAAAAATATCTCGGATGAGCCCGTCTATATGGAAAAGACAGGTGTGCTGCTTGTGGGAACGGAACTGATACATTCGTATCTGGAATCGACACCGCTTATGTCTATGCAGAGCAAACGGCTGATGCTAAATGAAATTCTCTATTCCAAATACGAGAACGAAATCCTGGGAAAAAACATTTCTTTTACACCGGAAGAAAAGAAAGAGCTGGAAAAGAAATATCGCACGTATTACGGGAAGGATGAGTGGAAAGGATCTGTTTTTGAACTGTACCGGGAGTTCTTATTGCAGCAGAAGCAAAGAGGCTTCGATATTGATTTAACAGAGAATTCCTTTGATGTCTATGATCTTGCTGCTCTTGCATACCTGTATAAGCGGATCAAGGAAATCGATCCGGTCCGGGAGGCAACGCATGTGGTCATTGACGAGGCACAGGATTTCGGAATGATGGCATATGCCACACTGCATTACTGCATGAGAGGATGCACCTATACGATTATGGGTGACACATCCCAGAACATTCATTTTGAGTATGGTCTAAATGATTGGGAAGAATTGAAAAAACTGATGCTTACAGGCATATATGATAAGTTTTGCCTGCTTCGCAAAAGTTACCGGAATACAGTTGAGATCGCAAATTTTGCAACGGAGATCCTGCGTCACGGAGACTTTTGTATCTATCCTGTGGAGCCGATCATCCGGCATGGCAAGGAAGTAAAGATTGAGCAGAGAAGTGACAGAGCATCGCTGATAAAGGCGTGTGCGGATACGATCAGCAAATGGAAGCAATCCGGATATGAGACATTGGCGGTCATCTGCAGGGATGATGAGGAAGCGAGAATGGTTTCCGCGGAACTGAGCCAATATGTTGCGGTAAAAGGTCTCACGGAGGATGCCGCAGAGTTTGGAAGTGGTGTGATGGTGCTATCTGTTGCGTACACAAAGGGGCTTGAATTCGATGCCGTTCTGATATTCGATCCATCGGAGAGAAAGTATCCGCAGGACAATGGCCACGTCAAGATGCTTTATGTGACGGCGACACGTGCCCTGCATGAACTAGCGGTTTTTTATCAGGACACATTGTCACCGTTAATCGCAACGCGTGCGCCGGAGGGAAAGCACCTGGAAGAATTTGAAACAGGTGTTGAGGAGGAAGAAGAAAAAAGACAGATATTCACGGCGAAGGAGCTGCTCGAACAGCAGAAGGCGGATGGAAGCCGCGAGATGGATCAACGAAATTATATTGGACCGAAACGCATTGCTGTCACAGCTGCCACGGCTGCCAATAATATCATCCGGACGGAAAACAAACAGGAACCGGCTGTGCCGGTGACCGCCAGAATTAATGATTCGCCGTATCAATATGGCGAGCAGCCGGATAACAGGGAGCTTGTTGTAAAAGGCCATACCAGATCGGATACATCTGTCCGCTGGGTAAAAAAGACTAAGACCTCGCTGGCTGTAACAAGCAGATATGGGGTACTTACCATCACACCGGTAAACGAGTCGTGCGTACATATTGCTTTTTCAAAGAGTGCAGCAGAAGAAAAGGTGGCTGCCGGGGAACATCGCGTGAATTGGACGGCGAAAGAGTCTCCTTCCGCGGTGGAGGTCGCGACGGAGCGCCTGATCGTCCATATCAATAAGAAGGATGGAGCCCTGCAGTTTTTAACCTCTGATAAAACACCTCTTTTGAGCGAGAAACTTGCGGAGCCAAGATTATTGGAAGGCGACAGAACATGGAACTTTTTTGCATTTGATAAAAATGAAAAGCTTAAGGCAAAAGGAATCCTTGCAACAGATCTGATGGATCTGGACAAGAAAGCAAGATATATTTCGTTTGGCGGCAAGCAGCTTCGTAAGCCGCTTGTACTTTCCAAAAAGGGGTATGCCATTGCGATTGATTCAGACAAAACAGTTATGTTTTGCGGAATTCCGATGTATGGACCATATATTTACACTGAGGGCAGGGCGCAGATCAGTTACTATTTCATGTATGGTGGAGATCATGCAAAAAATATCGGATTGTATGGAGCGCTATAGAAAAACTGACATACAATCTGGCAAGTTTTCCTTCTATTTTGGGTAAAATGCATCTTGTAGAAAGCCTGTTTTTACACTATGATTGGACTGCTGATTTTATAGGAGGAAAGATATATGAAATACGTAAAGCAATTTGGCATCATACTTGCCATTTCATTCATTGGTGAGCTTGCTCACTATCTGATTCCGCTTCCGGTTCCGGCAAGTATATATGGTCTTGTACTTATGCTGGTCCTTTTGGGCAGCAAGGCACTTAAGGTGGAGGATGTCAAGGACACGGCAACCTTTTTGATTGAGATCATGCCGATGATGTTTATTCCGGCAGCGGTCGGACTTATGAATTCATGGGATATGATACAATCGCGGATTATTCCGTATACGATTGTAACGGTTGTATCCTTAGTCTGCGTGATGTTTGTATCCGGAAGAGTGACTCAGTGGATCATCAAGAAGGAGAAAAAGTCATGAACTTTATTGAGGAATCTGTTTATTTTGGAATTATACTCAGCCTGTTAGCATACGGACTTGGAATGCTAATTAAATCTAAATTTAAAAAGGCAATTTTTAATCCGCTTCTTATATCAATTGCAATTACCATCGCGGTTCTTGTTGTGTCCGGCATTGATTATGAGACCTACAATGAAGGTGCGGACATTTTGACATGGCTGCTTACTCCGGCAACAGTATGTCTGGCTGTCCCTTTATATGAGAAGATCAGTCTGCTGAAGGACAACTGGAAGGCAATCTTTGCAGGAATTACCACGGGCGTGCTGACAAGTCTTGTATGCATCCTTCTTATGGCAATACTGTTTGGATTTTCACATGAAGAGTATGTGACGTTTCTGCCGAAGTCTATCACCACGGCGATCGGAATCGGGGTGTCTGAGGAGATGGGCGGATATACGGAACTGACGGCAGCAATCATCATCATCACAGGGGTTGTAGGAAATGTAATTGCACCGTTTATCTGCAAGGTTGGAAAGATTACTGAACCGATTGCAAAAGGAATCGCAATCGGAACATCTGCGCATGCGGTTGGAACTGCAAGGGCACTTGAAATGGGTGAGACGGAAGGAGCGATGAGCAGTCTGTCGATTGGTGTTGCGGGAATACTGACTGTAATCGGGGCAAGCATTTTTGCACAGTTTATGTAAAGATGACCATTTAGAAAGCTATGGAATCGTGTAATTTCGCAAGTATATGAGTATGGCAAAAGCGGGGTAAGGTAACTAAAAAAGGAGGGGCTTTTTATGGAAGTGACACGAAATAAAAAGAAGAGAGAGGAATACAGGGCACGTGCCAAGGCACTTGTGGAACAGATGACGTTGGAGGAGAAGGTGTCGCAAACCCTGTATCAGTCGCCGGCAATCGAACGATTGGGCATCAAGGCATATAATTGGTGGAATGAAGCACTGCATGGAGTTGCGCGTGCAGGTACAGCAACCGTTTTTCCACAGGCAATCGGTATGGCTGCAACGTTTGACGAGAATCTGCTTGAGCAGATCGGGGACGCAGTCTCCACGGAGGCAAGAGCAAAGTTTAACATGCAGCAGCGGGGAGGAGATTTCGATATCTATAAGGGGCTTACGATGTGGGCACCGAATATCAATATCTTCCGCGATCCCCGGTGGGGAAGAGGACATGAGACATTTGGGGAAGATCCATATCTTACCGGACGCCTCGGAGTCCGCTATATTGAAGGCTTGCAGGGACATGATGAAAATTATTTGAAGGTGGCAGCCTGTGCCAAACATTTTGCGGTACATAGCGGACCTGAGAGCCTGCGCCATTCCTTTGATGCGGTCGTTGGCAAAAGAGATCTCGGCGAGACTTATCTTCCGGCTTTTGAAGCCTGCGTAAAAGAGGCAAAGGTCGAGACGGTCATGGGCGCCTACAACCGGACAAATGGAGAACCGTGCTGTGGAAGCTACCATTTACTTACCGGATTGCTGCGCAATACATGGGGCTTTGCAGGGCATGTTACTTCGGATTGCGGGGCAATCAAGGATTTTCATGAACATCATATGGTGACATCAAACCCGGTGGAGTCGGTGGCACTTGCAATGAACAGCGGATGTGACTTAAACTGTGGGAATCTGTACCTCTATCTGAAACAAGCGGTAGAGCAGGGACTCGTAAAGGAGGAGCGTATTGACGAGGCGGTTACGAGACTTCTGACTTCGAGAATGATGCTCGGAGCATTCGAGAAAACGGGGGATAACCCATATGACGCAATTCCGTATACAATTGTGGATTCACCGGAAATGCGAAAGCTGAATCTCTCTGTCAGTGAGCAGTCAATCGTGCTTTTAAAGAATAAGAACAATATCCTGCCACTCGACAAGACAAAGCTTCACACGATTGGTGTGATTGGACCGAATGCCAATAGCCGCAATGCACTGATCGGAAATTACGAGGGGACGGCATCCCGTTATGTGACGGTTTTAGAAGGAATCATGGACTACGTAGGAGATGATGTACGGGTACTCTATTCGGAGGGCTGCCATCTGTACAAGGACAGAACCAGCGGACTTGCCATGAGAAACGACCGCGAAGCGGAGGTGCGGGGTGTCTGTGAGGAAAGTGATGTCATTATTGCTGTGATGGGGCTGGACGCAACACTCGAAGGGGAAGAGGGCGATGCCGGCAATGAATACGGAAGCGGAGACAAACCAAACCTGAACCTTCCCGGATTACAGCATGATATTTTAAAGGTGGCAAAGGAGAGCAATAAGCCTGTAATCCTTGTTCTGCTATGTGGCAGCGCAATGAGTATTGCATGGGAGGAAGAACACCTTGATGCAATTATCGAGGGATGGTATCCGGGTGCGCAAGGAGGAAACGCAATCGCAAGGATTTTATTTGGGGAGGCGAATCCTCAGGGAAAGCTTCCGGTTACGTTTTATCGTTCTACGGAGGAGCTTCCTGCTTTTGAAGAATACTCCATGCAGGGAAGAACCTATCGTTATATGAAGAATGAGGCATTGTTCCCATTTGGATTCGGACTGTCTTACACGAATTTTAGCTATGGCAATGCCAAACTTCTGTCAGACACGTTTGAGAATGGTCAGGAAATCCGTTGTAGAATATGTGTGAAGAATATAGGCAGCAGGAATGGTGTTGAGACTGTACAGACTTATATCGGTGCAGAACTTGAAGGCGCGCCGAACCCACAGCTGAAGAGGATTGATAAGATTGAACTTTCCGCAGGAGAGGAAAAGACGATAGAGATTTCCTTAAAAAAAGAACTTTTCATGCTCTGCAATGAAGACGGTGAAAAGGTTCTAAATCCGGGAGTATATCATATCTATATTGGCGGAAGCCAGCCGGATGCAAGAAGCAGAGAACTGACCGGGCAGGATGTTTTGCATTTTACCGTTCGTTTTTAATCCCGCAGGCATTTACATTGCGGGCCGCGCGGAACGCAGAGTGTGAACCTATCTTGCATTGTGGCATAAACTGTGATAATATATGGATGTCTGTTTGAGACAGATAGATGTGATACCGTGTGTCATATGCGGAATGAATAAACAGAGAGAGGTGGAAGAATGAGAAGATAATCGACTTTTGTATAACATGACATGGTTGTTTTGCAGTAGGCAATGCTTACTGTTTGTTCATGTTGCCAAAAGTGGATTGGATTCTCATTTCCTCTCTCTTTTTTGCGCCCTTTTTTGATTGATATTATGATTTTGAGGAATATTGGGAATTTGGAATCGTTTGGCAACAGATGGTTCCTTTTTTTGCGGTAGTAAATATAAGGGGAATCGGTTGAAATCAAAGGGGGAATGCATATATGGCACAAATTAATGTTACGAATCTGACATTTGGTTACGAGGGAAGTTTTGACTTCGTATTTGAAAATGTATCCTTTTCCATGGATACGAACTGGAAATTGGGCTTTATTGGAAGGAACGGAAAAGGTAAGACAACCTTTTTGAACCTGCTTCTTGGAAAGTACGAATATACGGGGACAATCAGTTCAACGACAGTGTTTGACTATTTTCCTTATCCGGTCACACAGGAACAGATGACCCGGTGTGCAGGTGAATTTGCCGGGGAATTAAAAAGCGGATGCGAGGAATGGCGTGTCATTTGTGAGCTGGATAAACTACATGCATCTGCAGAACTTTTGTATCGCCCATTCGCAAGTCTAAGCCATGGGGAGCGCACAAAAGTGCTGCTTGCGGTGCTTTTCTCAGGGGAAAATGATTTCCTGCTGATCGACGAACCGACAAATCATCTGGATCAGGAATCACGCGAGGTTGTAAAAGCGTATCTTGCAACAAAGAAAGGATTTATTCTTGTCTCCCATGACCGGGATATGTTAGATGCCTGCATCGATCATGTTCTGGTTCTAAACCGAAAGAGCATCGAAATCCAGGCGGGAAATTTTTCAAGCTGGTGGGAGAATAAAATGCGCCGCGACAATTTTGAGCGCATGGAGAATGAAAAGCACTTAAAGGAGATTGCGGATTTAAAGAAGGCGGCAGACCAGAGCAGAAGATGGGCAGATAAGAATGAAAGCACAAAGATAGGCTTTGATCCGGTCAGGGAACATGACCGATGTCTGGATACCCGGGCTTATATCGGGGCAAAGACCAAGAAGATGCAGGCGCGGGTAAAACAGTACGAGAAACGGATTTCAAGTGAGATTGAGGCGAAGGAGGGGCTGCTTTTGGATCTTGAGACTCCGGCGGAACTGAAACTATATCCGCTAGAGTATCACAAAGAGCGGTTGATCTGGGCGAAGGATTGTTCCATCAGCTATGCACCGGATAAAATTGTTATAGCGGATTTTTCCCTGGAACTTGCGCAGGGAGAGCGTGTCTTTTTGCATGGAGAGAACGGCTGCGGTAAGTCAACACTCATAAAAGCAATCCTTGCACAAAATAAAAACGCATCGGATAAATCGGAAGAATACGCACAAAATAATCCAATCATAAAAAGCGGAACTCTGGATGTTGCATCAGGGCTTGTGATTTCTTACATTAATCAGGATACTTCATTCCTAAGAGGCAGCCTGTCTGCTTTTTGTAAGGAGAAGCATCTGGATGAGAGCCTTTTGCTTGCACTGCTCCGCCAGCTGGATATGGAGCGGACGCAGTTTTGCAAGCCGATGGAGGACTTCTCGGAAGGACAGAAGAAAAAGGTCTTGATTGCTGCAAGTCTTATCACTCCGGCTCACTTATATATCTGGGACGAACCGCTTAACTATATCGATGTTTTTTCCAGAATGCAGATTGAGAATCTGATCTTAAAGTATCGCCCTACGATGCTACTGGTCGATCATGACGTCTGCTTCCGCAAGAAGATTGCAACAAGAGTGATCGAGTGGTAATATAGTAATGTATGTTATACAGAAAGACGAGGAAATAAAATGGACGAAAAGAAGATTATAAAACAGGAAAGACTAACCGGCGAGCGGGCTTTGTTTGGCAGTCATCATATAAAAGTAGTGGATTCCATTTTTGAGGATGGTGAGTCTCCGCTGAAGGAGAGCAGTGATATTGAGATGGAGGGCAGCATGTTCCGCTGGAAATATCCTCTGTGGTATTGCAAGGACGTTAAGACCACAGACTGCTACTGGTTTAATATGGCTCGTGCCGGAGTGTGGTATACAGACAATATAGAGGTGAAGAATGCCCTTATTGAGGCACCGAAGAACTTCCGGCGCTGCAATGGCCTGACACTTGACAATGTAACCTTTACGGATGCGGAGGAGACCCTGTGGAACTGCAGCGATGTAAAGATTAATCGTGTAAGCGCAAAGGGCGATTATTTTGCTATGAATTGCAGTAATCTGGAACTGAATGATTTTTCACTTGTCGGCAATTATTCTTTTGATGGAGTGCGCAATATGACCGTCCGCAATTCCAAGCTGCTTAGCAAGGATGCGTTCTGGAACAGCGAAAACGTCACCGTATATGATTCTTTCATTTCCGGCGAGTACTTAGGCTGGAATGCAAAGAACCTGACTCTGATCAATTGTACCATCGAAAGCCTTCAGGGTATGTGCTACATCGACAATCTTGTGATGAAGAACTGCAAGCTCATCAACACGACGCTCGCATTTGAATACTCTACCTGTGATGTGCAGATCAACGGAAAGGTCGACAGTGTCATCAATCCGACATCCGGTACGATCACTGCAGGCGAAATCGGGGAGCTTATCATGGAGAAGGACAAAATCGATCCTTCCAAGACTATCATAACCGTCACCGGAGCAAACTAATCAATAACCGCCAGCCATAAAGCATATGTGCATTCTGCTGACAAGGATATAGGGTTTCTCCCTTCTCCTTTTGGAAAAAGCAATTCCACAAAAATTGTAGAAATTCTTCCAACCGTTCCGGCGGTGATAGGGTTGTGTCTTCTATTGGCTTTGACACTCCAAGCCCGACTGTCTCACGGTAGGCGGACTTTTCTGTCGGCCTTCCTAGTCTCCCTAAGCGGGCGGCCTCACAAAGTTGTTATTAGGAGCATGCCCCTCAAAACTCGCGCTGCACATGTTCTCTAAATTGACATGGTAAGCTCGGACAGTCGGGGCATGCTCCCATTTTGCTCGGCACGCCCGCCAAGGGAGACACGAAAGACCTCGGAAGAAAAGTCCGTCTACCGCGAACAGCCGGGCAGGAGTGTTCAAACCTTTAGAAGACAGAACTTATAAATAAACCGCCGGCCGGTTGGATTAGAATTTCACGATTTTTAGTGGTGCTTTTTAGCAGAAGGGGAACGGAGAAACGAAATATTCTTGTGTAGCAGAATGCAGTGCTGCTGGGGCTGGCGAATAGATGATATGAGATGAGGAGAGAAGTATTTTGAAGTATAATTTTGATGAACCGACAGATAGAACAAAGATATATTCATTGAAGTGGGATGTAGCTGAGAACGAACTACCGATGTGGGTGGCCGATATGGACTTTAAGGCGGCACCGCAGATTATTGCAGCAATGCAGGAACGGCTGGACAATGGAACTTTTGGCTATTCGATTGTGCCGGATGAATGGGGCGAGGCATATAGGAACTGGTGGGGTAGACGCCACGGATTCTGGATGGAGAAGGACTGGCTGATCTTTTGCACAGGTGTAGTGCCTGCAATTTCAAGCATTGTACGAAAACTTACCACCCCGAATGAGAATGTGCTGATCCAGACCCCAGTATATAATATTTTCTTTAACTCGATCATCAATAATGGCTGCCGGGTATCAGAGAGTCCCCTGCGCTATGAAGGGGGAGAGTACGAGATTGATTTTACAGATCTTGAAGAAAAACTCTCTGATCCACAGACAACACTTATGATCCTGTGTAATCCGCACAACCCGATCGGAAAGATCTGGGATAGAGAGACACTTGCGCATATCGGGGAACTGTGCAAAAAACATCACGTTACGGTAATTGCAGATGAGATTCATTGTGATCTTACGAAGCCGGGGCGGGAATATATTCCGTTTGCATCTGTTTCAGACATCTGCAGGGAAATCAGCATTACCTGCATTGCACCAACAAAGACATTCAATCTGGCTGGACTCCAGACGGCGGCAGTGTGCGTGCCGGATCCACAGCTGCGCCATAAGGTGTGGAGGGGACTTAATACCGATGAAGTGGCAGAACCGAATGCGTTTGCAATGGCAGCAACGATTGCCGCGTTTGAACAGGGAGAGGAATGGCTGGAAGAACTTCGCACCTATATCTGGGAGAATCGCCATATGGTTGAAGCCTTTGTAGAAAAGGAACTGCCGGAGGTAAAAGTCGTAGCCGGTGAAGCAACATATCTGCTGTGGCTCGACTGCAACGCACTTTTGGGCGGGGCAGGCGGATTCCACGGAATCACAGATTCCGTTGCGCTTGCAGGGTATATCCGTAAATGCACGGGATTATATCTCTCTGACGGTCTGGAGTATGGCGAGAGCGGAAAATGCTTCTTAAGGATGAATATTGCATGTCAGAGCAGGAAGGTTGCCGACGGATTGGAACGTCTTAAGGCGGCACTTGCTGGAAATGACAGAAAATGACTGGCTTTTTTGCGCGTTGATTGCAAAAGAGCGGGAAAACATATATAATAAGATATGAATTTGGGACTTTAAAGTGCGCATGGTGAAAGGGGTATTGCATGTCGGCAGAGAATTATACATTTGAACAGTTGTGTGAGGCAATCCGTGCGTTCTCTTCCTGTATGGATGATTATCTGTACGTGCTTGATCTTGAGCGGGACACTTACTATATTTCTGAGCAGGCAGCCGAGCGGTTCTGTATGCCATCCAACTTCTTTGACAATGCGACTGCTACCTATGCACTTTTTGTACATCCGGAGGATATTGACAGACTCTCCGAGGATCTAGAGCGTATGACATCCGGGGAACAGGATCACCATAATATTACCTACCGGTGGCTGGACAAGAATCAGGAACCAATCTGGATCAACTGCAGGGGAAGAATCCTTTGCGAGAATGATCATCCGAAATACATGATCGGATGTGTAAATGAAGTGGGACGTAAACCACTTGCAGATAATGTCAGTGGCCTGCTGGAGAGTATTGCGATTGAGAATATCCTGAATGCGTATGGAAGTGCACACAGGGATGGATTTATTCTTCGGATCGGAATTGATGACTTTAAAGATATCAACGCCAGAAAAGGAATGGAGTACGGAGATTATATTCTCCACGGAGTGGAAAAATGTATTGAGAAGGCATTGATTCCGGGACAGAAGGTATTCCGAATCTTAGCGGATGGCTACCTGATCACGGATTTTGAGCAGGGCAGCAGATTGGAGGCAATGCATCTGTACCGGAGAATCCGGTGCGCAATTGATGAATTTATCGCCTCGGATTGTTATGAGGCAGTGTATACCATCTCCGGAGGCATCCTGTTATATGGGGAGCTTGAAAACCCAGGCTATGAAGAAGTCATGCGGTTGTCACAGTTTGCGCTTGGCGAAGCCAAAAAGCGCGGTAAGAATCAGGCGTATGTATTTGTGCCGGAGGATTACAAGAAATATCTTAGAAATAAAGAGATACTGCGCTTCGCAAGACAGGCGGTTGAGGATGAATTCGAGGGATTTGAGCTGTTCTTCCAGCCGATTGTCCATGCAGACAGCGGTAAACTTTATGCAGCGGAGGCGCTGCTGCGGTTTAGGCTGCCAAGCGGGGAGCGGATCTCCCCGATTGAGTTTATACCGGTACTTGAGGAGAGCGGGCTCATCATTCCGGTAGGACGATGGGTGTTAGATCAGGCGATTCTTATGTGTTTAAGAGTACAACAGTTTATTCCGGAGTTCAGGATCAGCATCAATTTGTCCTATATCCAGATATTAAAAAGTTCTATTACGGATGAAATCTATGAGCACATAAAACAATCCGGGGTGACACCTGAGAGTCTGATCGTGGAAATCACGGAGAGCGGCTATCTGGAGAATACACCATCCGTCCGCAAAGTATGGGAGCACCTGAAAGATTTTGGAGTATCTATTGCAATTGATGATTTTGGAACGGGATATTCTAATCTTCAGAGTATCGGTAATCTGACCCCGCATGTTGTCAAATTAGATCGTGGCTTTACCATGAAGGCGCTGCATAGTGATTATGAGAACCGTATCATGCGTCACATCATCGAGATGGTGCATAGCATCAACTTGAAAATCTGTATCGAAGGAATTGAGACAGAAGAGGAATTAACAAAAATTAAGAAATTAAATCCAGATTTTATACAGGGATACTTTTTTGGCAAGCCATGCCAGAGAGAAGTGTTTGAGCAGGAGTATGTATGCATTGCATAGATCTCTTACGATAGGAAAAGAATGTAACTATAAAAATTCCGCAGAAAATATCTGCGGAATTTTTTAAAATCATGGATTATTTCATAGAAAGGATGAAATCCTTTAGGGCAGAGAAGCTTTCTTTACTGATGACATGCTCGATCCGGCAGGCATCTTCAGCAGCAATCTCTTTGGATACGCCAAGCTTTTCCAGAAAGCCGGAGATCATTTCATGACGTTCATAGATCATCTCAGCAATCTGGCGTCCCTCTTCGGTCAGATAGATAAAACCGGCATCGGTGACGGTGATATGGTTCTTCTCCCGGAGATTCTTCATAGCAACACTTACGCTTGATTTCTTGAAACCGAGTTCGTTGGCAATGTCTACAGAGCGGACAACCGGAAGCTTCTTACTCAATATAAGGATAGTTTCGAGATAATTCTCGGATGATTCGTTTATTTGCATTTTTTTCTCCCAATACATATGTGTGAAACAGTTACAATTTAATATATTTAGAAGCAGTATAACATAGTAAGTCAAAAAGTTCCAGCATAAAACAAAAATAGGTATACTTGTGTACGTTTATGGAAACTGATATAATACCATTTTGGAAATAATTTACATGAATCTGAGAGGAAAACAAAATGAAAAAGCTACTGATGTATTTGAAAGATTACAAGCTTGAAGCGGTGATGGCTCCTCTGTTTAAAATGCTTGAGGCATCATTTGAACTGATCGTTCCGCTTGTAATGGCATCAATTATTGACAAGGGAATTGCAAACGCGGACAAGCCGTTTATTTTTCGTATGTGCGGAATTCTGATCGTGCTTGCACTGATCGGCCTGACCTGTGCTGTTACGGCACAGTATTTTTCTGCAAAGGCTGCGGTAGGTGTGTCAACCAAGCTGCGTCATTCCCTGTTTTCACATGTGGAGACACTTTCGTTTGCGGAAATGGACACAATAGGTAATTCAACACTGATCACACGAATGACCAGCGATGTCAATCAGGTGCAGTCCGGCGTAAACATGCTGCTGCGATTGTTTTTAAGATCCCCGTTCATTGTTTTTGGTGCAATGATCATGGCGTTTACGGTTGATGTGAAAGCAGCGCTTGTGTTTGTAGTGACCATACCGCTTCTTTCCATTGTGGTGTTTGGCGTTATGGCGCTTACTATGCCGCTGTACAAGAAGGTACAGGGCGGACTCGATGTAGTGTTGGGACATACCCGGGAGAATCTTGCAGGAGCAAGGGTTATCCGTGCATTTAATAAAGAGGCAGACGAGAGTGCTGCGTTTGAAGAAAGCAATAATTTCCTGACAAACATGCAGGTGGTTGTAGGGCGGCTGTCTGCACTGACAAATCCGTTAACTTATATCATTATCAATACCTCCATCATTGCAGTAATCTGGATCGGTGGCAGGCAGGTATATGAAGGTGTTATTACGCAGGGTGAGGTTGTTGCCCTGGTAAGCTACATGTCACAGATACTTGTGGAACTTGTTAAGCTGGCAAATCTGATCATCAACCTGACCAAAAGCTTCGCATGCGCAAATCGTATTGAGGAAATTTTAAATACTACCTCGACATTGGAGCAGGTGCAGAATGCGTTTGACAAAAACGCCGCAACATGGAATGGGGACGAGCGTGTGGTATTTGATCATGTTGGAATGACGTATGCCGGGGCAACGGAGGAGTCTCTTACGGATATTAACCTGAAAGTAAGGGCGGGACAGACTGTCGGTATCATCGGAGGAACCGGTTCCGGAAAATCTTCATTGGTCAATCTTATTCCGCGGTTTTATGATGTTTCGTCCGGAGCGCTCTATGTGGATGGCAAGGATGTCCGCGCATATGAACTTACGGAATTGCGGGATAAGATAGGTGTTGTTATGCAGAAAGCCGTTCTTTTCTCCGGAAGTATCCGGGAGAATCTCCGATGGGGTAATCCGGATGCGACGGAAGAGCAGATGTGGAAGGCTCTTGAGGCAGCACAGGCAGTTGATGTCGTAAAAGGAAAGACAAACGGACTTGATGAGAAGATTGAGGAGGGCGGAAAGAATCTTTCCGGCGGACAGAAGCAGAGACTTACGATTGCAAGAGCCATCGTAAAGGATCCGGATATTTTGATATTGGACGACAGTGCATCGGCACTCGATTTTGCAACGGATGCAAAACTGCGCGCAGCGCTTAAGAATCTTCAGGGACAGAAGACTATATTTATTGTATCGCAGAGAACCTCATCTATCCAGTTTGCGGATCAGATTGTAGTATTGGACGATGGAAAAGCTGTCGGTATCGGAACGCATGAACAGCTGCTTGAGACATGCGAGGTATACCGCGAGATATATGAATCCCAGTTTAAGAAGGAGGATTTGGCAAATGAGCACAACAGATAAGAAAAAGAAGCAGGGGCAGATGCAGACCCTTGGAAAAGTATTCGGGTATATGAAAAAATATATTCCTCTTTTAATTTTATCTCTTATATTTGCTGCAATCAGTGTGGCACTTACACTCTATTTCCCAATCCTGACGGGGCGCGCAATTGACCTGATCATTGATAAAGGGCTGGTAGACTTTGACGGCATACTTTCTATCCTGACCAGGGCAGGCATCATTGCGCTGATCACAGGTATTGCACAGTGGCTGATGAATACTTGCAATAACCGTATGACATATGGAATTGTAAGAGATATCCGTACCGATGCATTTGATAAGCTGGAGAAGCTTCCGCTTTCCTATATAGACAGTCATTCCCACGGGGATATGGTAAGCCGTATCATCGCTGATGTAGATACCTTTGCGGATGGTCTTCTGATGGGATTTACACAGCTGTTCTCCGGTGTCGCAACGATCATTGGAACGCTGATCTTCATGCTCACGATCAATGTAAAGATCACACTTGTTGTAGTGCTGATCACTCCGGTTTCTCTGTTTGTTGCAAGTTTTATCGCAAATAAGACCTATTCTATGTTCCAGCTGCAGTCCAAAACAAGGGGAGAACAGACGGCTCTGATTGAGGAAATGATTGGAAATCAGAAGGTGGTCCAGGCATTTAACCATGAGGATGAGGCGCTGGAGCAGTTTGATGAGATCAATGGAAGATTGCAGAAATATTCTCTTCGTGCAATCTTTTTCTCAAGTCTTACCAATCCATGCACGAGATTTGTAAACAGTCTGGTGTATGCGGGAGTTGGAATCACAGGTGCGTTATCAGCAATTACCGGTGCGGGAATTACGGTCGGACAGTTATCTTGTTTCCTGACCTACGCAAATCAGTACACGAAGCCTTTTAACGAGATTTCAGGTGTTATCACGGAGCTTCAGAATGCCCTTGCATGTGCGGCACGTATTTTTGAGCTTATCGAGGAACCGGCAGAGATGCCGGATGCACCGGATGCAATAGAGCTTTCACAGGCTGACGGACGTGTGGATATTGAGGATGTGTCATTTTCTTATGTTCCACAGCAGCATCTGATCGAAGATTTTAATCTTCATGTAACGCCGGGGCAGAGGGTGGCAATTGTCGGGCCTACCGGATGTGGAAAGACAACGCTTATCAATCTGCTGATGCGTTTTTATGATGTCAACAGCGGTACAATCTCTGTCAGTGATACGGACATCATGCAGATGACCAGAAGCAGTCTCAGGAAAAATTATGGTATGGTGCTGCAGGAAACCTGGCTTAAACGTGGAACTGTCCGTGACAATATCATTATGGGCAAGCCGGATGCAACAGAGGAAGAAATACTTGCAGCGGCAAAGGCATCGCATGCGCACAGCTTTATCAAGAGGTTGCCAAATGGCTATGATACCATGATCACTGAGGACGGAGGAAATCTGTCACAGGGACAGAAACAGTTGCTTTGCATTACGCGTGTAATGCTGTGCTTACCGCCAATGCTGATTCTGGATGAGGCAACCTCCTCGATTGATACCAGAACAGAAATCCGGATCCAGAAAGCTTTCCTTACGATGATGAAGGGAAGAACAAGCTTCATTGTTGCCCATCGTCTGTCAACAATCCGTGAATCCGATATAATTCTTGTCATGAAAGATGGAAAGATCATCGAACAGGGAGATCATGACAGCCTGATCAAAAAAGGCGGTTTTTACGCAAATCTATACAACAGCCAGTTCGCGTAAAGACAGCATTTTGGGCAACATAAAAGGCGCAAGAATAACTTAATTTGCCCTTAAGAAAAAATCAAGTTTGTGTTCATAAATTGTTCATAAATATACGATTGAATATATAATATAAGATAAATATGAAACAAGAAATTTCAGAGAACACAGACAGCGTGTTTTCGGTGGCGGCTCCTTCGAGAGCGCTGATTAGGAGGAAAAAGAATGAAGAAGACGTGGCTTAGGAAAACATTTTCCCTCGCACTTGCAGCAGGCATGACACTTTCATTGATCGCGTGCGGCGGCAAGGACAACTCAGATGGCAAGGGTGACTCGGGAAAGAAGGACAACACAACGGACGCAAGTTCAAGTGCGGCACATTATTTCCGCGCGGATTATCTTGGCGATCTTCCGGATACCTTTCGCAAGAGTTCCGGCAATATGACGATGTTCCGCGGAGATAAGATTTTTTATTCTGCATACAATGATGATTATTCTGAGCAGACAGTCTATGCTTTGGATGTCCTGACGGGGGAGAATACACAGTATTTTACGACTGCATCCAATAACGGAACGGCAGATATCTATGCGGAGACATCATACTTTAATCAGTTTTGTGCGGATGCGGAAGGCAATCTGTATGTACTGCTTAATACCACCCAGATTGACGAGAGCACCATTGACAAGGACAAATATGCCAATGCAACAAAAGAAGATTTTATCAACTACATTTACACAAACTGGGGCTATGACAGCTATGAAGATGCCGAGAAGTATGTAAATGATAACGAAAGCGACCTTCTTCAGGGAGGTTATTCTTACGGGGATATGCTTTTGCGCTATGAAGCAACGGATGATAATTATATCCGTCATACCTATCTGGCAAAGTATGATACCACAGGTGCAGAGACTTTTAAGAGCGAGATCGTTATGGATAGCACCAATGGTTACTGTGATGCAATCGGAGTAGATGACAAGGGTAATATCTACGTTGCAATGGAAGAGTGGTCTGATGATAATAGTGCAAATTATATCACTGCATTGGATCCGACAGGCGCCGTGCTTGGTAAGATTGATATTGGAACAGATTATGTTTCAAGCCTGCTTACCACAACAGATGGCAAGTGTGCATACTTAACATGGTCCGCGGATGGCAATGGATATAATCTTGCACCGATCGATGCGGATACGCTTTCCATCGGTGAAGGCCAGAAGATCGGAAGCGGAAGCGTCAATAATGCCATTGTTTTGGATGACCACACATATCTCTACAGCGGTGACAGCGGATTGTATACGTATGACACCAAGACAGAGGAGACTGAGAAATACCTTACATGGCTTGACTGCAACCTTTCCAGCAGCAGTGTCAGCAGCTTTAGTATGCTGTCAGACGGAACACTTGCCGTGTATGTTCAGGATTGGACAGCGGATGGATCAAACAGTGATATCGCGATACTGACTGAAATCAGTGAAGAGGAGGCAAAGGCGATCACCCCGATCAATGTTGCATGCTTCTATTCTGATTACAATATGGAGAATGCAGCAATAGCATTTAATAAGAAGCATACGGATTACCACATCAATCTGAAAACTTATTATGATTGGAGCAGTGATGTGGAATATCAGGATGCACTGGATGCATTTATGACGGAGATCGTTTCCGATAGCAGCATTGATGTGGTATGCTTCAATGATTACAGCCAGATGCTCAATTTCGCAGCAAAGGGATTACTGATAGATATGAACGGCGTACTTGCAGATGATCCGGACCTTAGCGCAGATAAGATCCTGCCAAATATCGTCAATGCATGTACTTATGATGGCAAGCTGGTTGCACTTCCGAGCTCTTTCAGTGTCAACACGCTGGTTGGTAAGGTTTCCGACGTCGGAACAGAGCCGGGATGGACATTTGCCGATATGAAGAAGCTGTATGAGTCTAAGGAGCCTGGTACCCAGCTTTTGAGCTACACCTCAAGAGATGACGCATTCAGTACTTTCATCAGCCTCGGATACAGTGAATTTATCGACCTTGAGAATAAGACCTGCAACTTTAACAATGATGATTTCGTAAACGTACTTGAGCTGGTTGGCCTGTTCCCGGAGGAATACACCTACGATGAGGACAATGACGAGACAGATCTTATGAATCAGGGTAAGATCCTGCTTTACCAGTCCGATCTTCCGAATTTTTCACAGATGCAGATGCTTGCAACCATCTTTGGAGATGATCTGACCTACATCGGATACCCGACATCTTCCGGCAACGGAACAATGATGAACCTTAGCAACCTTACCGGTATTACCAAATACTGCGAGCATACAGATATGGCGTGGGAGTTCTTGCGTCAGCTCTATCTGCCATCTGATAACAATTACTACGATGCTAGTTATTATAATGGCTCTATTCTGATCTCTGAGTTTGATAAGTTCTTTGCAGATGCAACAAAGAAAGAGAACTATGAAGGCTCAAGTTGGGGCTGGGGCAATTTCACAACTGACCTTCATGCACCTAGCCAGGAAGAAGTAGATACTGTAAAGAATATTATCTTGGACAGCACCGCGGTAAACGGCGCGGTATCTACCGGCGTATTAAATATCATCAAGGAAGAGGCTTCTGCATACTTCTCCGGACAGAAGACTGCAAAGGACGTTGCAGCAATCATCCAGAGCCGTATCGAGATTTATTTGAGCGAGACAATGTAGTATGAAAAGAAAGAAAAGATTCCCCGTGGCCGGCGCCTTTCTGGCGCCGAGCGTAATCGGGGTACTATTATTTTTTGTATTGCCGTTTTTCGTAGTTATCTATTATTCCTTTGTGGATAACCCGATTTCTTTACAATTTGTTGGCTTGGAAAACTATAAGAATGTGATCGCGAACACTGCGTTTAGGACAGCGGTAAAAAACACATTGGTGTTTTCGGTCATTGCAGTTCCGCTTGCAGTGGTTCTTGGGCTTTTGCTCGCATTGCTGCTGGATGTGAAAATACCGTTCCGCAGTTTCCTGCGAAGCAGTTTTCTGACTCCTCTTATGGTGCCGATTGCTTCTATTGTATTGATCTTTCAGGTATTGTTTGACTACAACGGCGTAATCAACAATATATTGGCAAATTGGACGGATACGAGAACCGACTGGCTGAAGTCATCCTCGGGAATATTTGTAATTATTCTGTTATTCCTGTGGAAGAATCTGGGATACAACATGATTCTGTTTTTATCAGCACTCGGAAATGTCCCATCGGATATCGTGGAGGTTGCAGAGCTTGATGGAGCAGGGGCGTTCCGCGTTTTCTGGCATGTAAAGCTTCGTTATTTATCTCCGATGATCGTTTTTACAACGATCCTCTCAATGATCAACTCCTTTAAGGTATTCCGTGAGATCTATCTCCTTACCGGGGAGTATCCGTTTGGAGCAATGTACATGTTACAGCATTATATGAACAATACATTCTCTTCCGCTGACTATCAGAAGCTGTCAACAGCGGCGATTTATATGTCATTGGTTATGATTGTGATCATTGCAGTCATGCTTGTGGTAGAGAATCATTATGGAAAGGACATGGAAGAAGAATGACAAGACGCAAAAAGAAAAAGCGCATCATTGGCATTGCATGTCGGACCATAATTGCCCTGGTACTTGCAGTGATGTTTTTGACACCGATTGTACTTACGGTTGCCAATTCCTTTATGTCCTCTGCTGAGATATCCTCCAACTATGGTGCAATTTTTCAGACAACAGACACGGGCGGTAAGGTATTTATCGGTAAGACAGTCAATTTAAAGCTGATTCCGGATATGGTATCCTTTTCCCAATATGCAACGGTTCTGTTTAAGACTCCGGATTACCTGCTGAAGTTTTGGAACTCTGTTATTCTGGTTGTCCCAATTGTGATCTTTCAGCTTGTGGTCGCGGTTCTTGCATCCTATGGTTTTACGAGGACAAAGGGAAAAGTTGCGGCAATCATCTTCTTCGTCTATATCATATTGATGATGATGCCAAATCAGGTAACGCTTGTTCCGAACTATCTTGTATTAAAGAAGATGGGACTGCTTGATACGAATTGGTCTATATGGCTTCCGGGTATTTTCTCTCCATTTTCGGTATATCTGATCACGAAGTACATGAAGCGGATACCGGGATCAATCATGGAGGCCGCAAAGATTGATGGGGCGAATGAGTGGCAGCTGTTCTCAAAGATATGTCTGCCGATCAGTAAGAGTATTATTACGACATGTGCCATTTTGGTGTTTATAGATTATTGGAATATGGTAGAGCAGCCTTTGCTGTTCTTCTCTGACAGTGACAAATACCCGCTATCCATTTTCCTGTCCAAAATCAATACGATGGATGTGGGGCTTGCGTTTGCAGTTGCAACGATTTATATGGTTCCAAGCTTACTGCTGTTTTTATACGGCGAGGAATCTTTGGTAGAGGGTGTCGCATATCAGGGAAGTGTGAAAGGCTGATCGAAAGGTGATAACAATGAAAAACAGAAAAGATACAATAAAAAATATTGCAATCGTATTTTTGGCTATTCTGCTTGTGCTGACTTTTTTCTCAAACACGATCATGAACCGATCACTTGTTGAGGTAAGCACACAGATGATTTCAGGGGATTCCATCACCTCAAAGGTGCGTGGAAGCGGAACTGCGGCTGCGGGTGATACATACGCGGTATCCATCAATGAGAGCAGAAAGATTGCAACCATCAATGTAAAAACCGGACAGGAGATTGATCAGGGGACGGTGTTGTTCACCCTTACTGAGACGGAAAGTGATGAACTGACTACTGCCCAGGATACCCTTCTTTCCACCCAGAGGGACTATGAGCTTGCGGTTTTAGATGCCGGGATTACTCCGGATGAGCGAAAAGCGATTGAAAACGGAACGGATGTGTCTCTGACAGAGAAGCAGAATGCCCTGCTCGCAGCGAAAGCAACAATTGATGATGCACAGGACAAAGTCAATGAGCTTACTGCGAAAAAGACATCTCTTGACAATGCAACGGTAGATACATCAGAGGAGACGAAGGCTTACGCGCAGGCGCAAAAGGATCTTGCAGATGCCGAGGTGGATAAGACCAATAAGGAGACTGCATATCAGAACGCAAAGGACCGCTATGATGAGCTCAAGGCTGCTTCTTCCGGGGACAGCTCAACTTCCGGCGGCGATATGGATGACAGCCAGCAGGATGCAACCGAGCTTGAGGATGCAAGAAATGAGATGCAGGCAGCATATGAAGCATTTTTGGATGCAACCACTACCTATAATGAATTAAATGCAATCGCAACACAGGCTCAGAAGGATCTTGATGATGCAAAGAATTCAACAGACAATTCAACTGCATCAAGTGAGGTTGCCGTAAAACTTGAGGCCGCAAACAGAGCGCTTGAGCAGGCTACAAATGATTACACCAACTTAAGCAAGAAATATTCTTCCGAGGTAAGCCTCCGCACCCAGTATGAGTCAACCGTTAAGCTTGAGGATAAAGTGGCAAAACTCAAAGAAAATGCCAGCGGGGCTGAGATTACAGCACCGATCAGCGGTACGATCGTGGACATCATGTACACGGCAGGCCAGACTACGGCACCGCAGGAGACAGTTATGACCATCCAGCCTCAGAACAAGGCGTATACCCTGCAGTTCTCCGTAACCTCAAATCAGGCAAAGAGAATCAAGGTTGGGGACAATGCAGAAATCATGTACAATTACTATGGCAATGATGTCTCAGCAAAGGTAAGCGGAATGCACCGTGATCCGAACAACCGTGATAATACGATTGTTGTATGTGAATTGTCCGGTGATGTAAATGCCGGTGACAGCTATACAGTTTCCATCGGGGAACAGAGTGCAAGCTATGATTTTGTCGTTCCGACAAGCTGTATCAAGGAAGATAAGAATGGAAAATTCATTCTGACAATTGAGGCAAAGAGCACACCGCTTGGAAACCGTTATTATGCAAGACGTGTTGATGTTCAGGTTATCACTTCTGATGATTCACGTTCGGCAGTTACCGGTACGCTTGAAGGCGGAGAATATGTGATTACAACCACAACGAAACCGGTAGAAGCAAATCAGATGGTACGACTTGCAACAGAAGAATAGGGGGAATGGAGCTTGGACAAAAAAAGGTATATAAGCCCCATTGTGGCAGTTATTTTTGTCATATGTACTCTGATCCTTTCTTTTGCAGAACATAGAATTACCGGGCAGCTGACGAGTCAGACACTTGCCAGCAGGTGGACGGAGGACGGTTCTTTCTCACAGGTTACCTGCTTCTTTAAGAACAGTGCCGCAATGACGGAGCAAATGCTGGTTCCAATTCGCTATAAGCTGAATCAGGCACTATCAGATGCTGCGATCGGTATTGATGATACAGAGACAGGAAGAAATATGGTAGATGCATACAGCAGCATCGGTCAGGTAACCATGGAGAGTTCAAGAACCTCAACGACAGAACGGGCTGTTGGAGTAGGCGGGGATTTTTTCCTGTTTCATCCGATGGAATTGCTGTCCGGGAACTACTTCGACGGCGATGATCTGAATGAGGATGGTGTGATACTTGATGAGGATGTTGCGTGGAAACTGTTTGGATCGTATGATGTTGCCGGGATGGAGATTACGATCGGCAATGCGGCTTATCCGGTACGCGGTGTTGTCCGGCGCAAGGCAGGAATGTTTTCTAAGGCTGCGGAAGAAGATACGCCGACCGTTTATGTGTCATACAAGATTCTAAAGGAACAGATGGGAGATGCACTCACCAGCATTGAAAATTATGAGCTCTTGATCAATTCACCGGTAGCAGACTTTGGAACAAGTCAGTTAAAGGATGCGATGGGGCTGGATGAGAACTCTTATGAGATGGTTGAGAATTCCACCCGTTTCTCACTCAAACACCGGTGGGAAGTGCTAAGGTCATTTGGGCAGAGATCCATGCATAAAAATGAATTGGCGTATCCATATTGGGAGAACCGGGCGAGAGCATATGAGGATGTAGCAACCTTATTTCTATTGGTGGAAATCCTGTTTCTTATTTTTCCGGGAATTATGCTGATCCGGGGTGTGATCGCACTCATCCGGCGATGCAAACGATTTTCCATCCGAAAAACATTTGAACATCTGCTAGATCGGGCAAAGGGGAAAAAATTATGAAAGTTATAACTATGAAAACCAGAAAACAATATATCACGATGTTTGTTATGGGGCTGCTATTTTCGCTTGCTGTCCTCATGGGCGGAGCAAAGCAAAACGTCTACGCAGCGGAAGCACCAAGCGGAGCTGTGGACGGAGTAAAGCAGACCGGAGCGACAACAAGCAGTGTGGATCTTCAGTTTAATACACTGCTGGACACACAGGCACAGTATGAGATCCGCGTGAGTACGCAGGCAGATTCCGGTTATACCGCGATGGCAACGACTTCCGCAAGCTTTACAACACTATCCGGTCTGGCTGCAGGAAACACTTACTATGTCAAAGTTGTTCCTTTTTATGCAGGCGCTGATGGTGCAGGCAATACATACGGAACCGAGTCCTCTGTGCTGTCAGTGGTAACATCACCGGCGGCAGCACCGGCAGCACTCACGCAGACAGGAAGCGGCGCTAATTATATCACAATAGCATGGAGCCAGGTTTCCGGTGCCAACGGATATTTTGTGGATTATTGTCTGACAGACGGCACCGCCTCCGAGAAGGTAAGAATAACCTCCGGATCAACAAGTGCCAATCTGTATGGCGTGATATCTTCCAAGAAGTATACGGCTTATGTTACCCCATACCGGATGAGTGAAGCTGGCTATGTGGCGTATGACAGTTCCCTTGTGATCAGCAAGAGCAATCTGGCAATCTCAGGATCAAACAGCGGCACGCCGCAGGGGAAAGTCACAGGATTTGTACAGACGCAGGCAACGAATAACAGCGCGCAGATCACTTTTACAACACTTAACGATGCAGCGGCATATTATTCCGTTCAGCTGAGCCAGAATGCTACAACCGGGTTTGAAGAGTGTGCAACAGTTACCGAGGGCAGGTACACATTTTCTGATCTGAAGGTTGGAACGCCCTACTATGTCCGCGTTGTTCCGTTTTATCAGAACTGGAACTATTTAAATGAGCAGTATGATCGTGTATACGGAACTGCTTCCGATGTGTTTGCGATTGCAACCGCAGGAGGTCCAACAGGAAAGATCAGCGGGCTTTCGCAGGTCGATGCAACGGCGGATAGTGCGCAAATTACTTTTAATGCATTGAAGGATGCGAACGTTTCCTATTCCGTACAGTTAAGCAGAAGTGCAACCGGACAATTCAGTGAAGTTGCAACTGTGACAGACGGCGAATATACATTTTCAGATTTAAAGGGTGGCAGCACCTACTATGTGCGCATTATTCCTTTTTATAAGAATCAGAATTCTACCAGTGATCAGGATGCCCGCCTGTATGGAACGGCTTCTGCAGCTTTTGAGATCGTGACGGCACCGGGCACCAAGCCGAGAGCAATCACTCAGACGAAAGCAACCAAGACCGGTTTTACTGTCCAGTGGGATACGGTTTCCGGTGCGAGCGGATACTATGTGGATTACTACTGTGCAGGCAGCACAAAGCAGAACCACAAGACAGTTAAGAAGAATACAATCAAGCTGACCAAGCTGAAAGCAGACAAGGAATATCATGTTTTTGTAACGCCGTACAAGAAGAGTGCAAGTGGATTTGTTGCAGTTGATGAGACAAATTATACGGCAAAGTATAACATTCCGGTAAAGCCGGGAAAAGCAGATAAACCTGCCGTTGAAAAATATTGGTCAAGTCTTGGCAAGGTAATCGCGGGCACCAGCCAGATTGCGTGTGCGGACGGATACCAATATCAGGTGTACACCGCGTATAAGGATAAGGACACCAAGATTAAGACGGCTTACTCTACTAGTTATTCCTCTGTAGCAATCCAGAGTGAAAAACTAAAGAGCGCCAATGTATTTAAAATGAGAGTGCGTGCGTATATTACAGTCGCAGGAAAGAAGGTCTACGGGGCATGGTCAGATTGGACATATATGACTGCACCGCAGAAGGTAACACTCTCCAGAAATTCAAACGCGATCAAGGCAAGCTGGTCAAAGGTGAATGGGGCTGACCGTTATGTTGTCTATATTTCAAAGAATAAGACATATGGTTATAAGAAGTGCGCAGTTACAGACAAGACGACATTCCAGATTAAGAAATACGGTAAGAACAGCATTGAGAAGAATGCGACCTACTATGTATATGTTGTGCCGCAGATAAAGGTCAAGGACGTATATGTGTCCACTGCAAAGCGAGATGCAGTCAGTGAGATAAAATAATCAGAAGTACCATAAAAGAGAAAGAGAGAAGTACCGGAAGAAACGGTAGCTTCTCTCTTTTTTTGTTTATTCGTTTTTGGCATATCTGAAGAGGATTAGTTGGCATCGGCGGAGGCTGCATCTTCGGAAGTCGCGCTCTTGTCGGTGCCGGCATCCTCAGGCACCTCTGTCTCAGGAGGGATAAGCGTCGCCGGATCTACATAGGAATAGGCATTGGTAATGCGGGCATTCTCGGAGGTAAGCTGTATTTCTTCCCGATAGAATGCAACGACCGGAGTGCCGACCTCTACATCTTTATAGAGTGTTTCTGCAACATCGTGAGGAAGATTGATGCAGCCATGAGACCCCTTTTTCTTGTAGATATCTCCACCGAAGGAACTGCGCCAGCTTGCATCGTGGAAACCGACATTGTATGCAAACGGAAGAAAATAATCAACGGAAGATTCGTAAGTCTCCCCCACAAGCGTAGCGTCTTTTTGCTTGTATACGATCTTGAATACGCCGTCAGGGGAACCGTTTCCCTTTGATATATTTCCACTCACAAAATCACTGTCAATAACCAGATCACCGTCCTTGTAGTACCACAGATGCTGGTTGGTGTAATCAACTTCAATGTAGGTGTTTCCGATGTCATCTGGGCCGGGTTCCCTTGCAGTCTGTTCATAGATCGGCTCGCGCTCCACAGGAGTGCCGCCGGAAAGATCTTCCAAAAGCTGTTTGGCTTCTGCGGGCTTATTGATGACCCAGCCGTAATCGCCGCCGCCAATCTCAATGGTATCACCTTTGGATGTAGCAAAGCTGCGCCGGTCAGCGTATGTATTATACGTGCTTGCCAGATGCTGCACATAGCGGGCAATTTTATCTTCGTTTAGTGTGACCTGATTGTCCTCGTCAATCTCAAGCATATGGTAGATATCGGAAGAGGTAAGTCCCTCCTCAGCACCGCTGATATCGTAGGTAACAGTTGAATTCATGTAGGTGTCAAGCTGATCAGTCAGAGCTGTTATGGAAGGATCGCTTGACAGAATCTCCGGCACTTCGTAATAATCATCGGAGAGTGTGACAGAAGTTACCTGATGTTCCACAGCATCTGTAATGAAGGAAAGCACTTTGTCAAAAATCAGCGTATTTCCGTAGGTTTCCGGAATGATCTCATATCCGTCATCACCTAGGATAAGTGATGCATTTTCCGGTGCGGCAATATAATCTTCGGAAGAAAAGCATTCAAGCTTTCGCAGGGCATCTGCAAGCTGGTCTTTGTCATAGGAGACGGAGGTATCCAGCCCATAGCTTGATTCCTTCCACAGGGAAGCCGGCCACGCAAATGCGTTCTGTGATTCCAGGATGCGTTCCTCCTCCCCGTTTGGAACATAGGAATAGGAAAAATCAGGACCCTTCAGCAGGAACTTGGTACCGTTCCGATCATAAATGGTAAGCAGATAGCTTTCAACGATCATGGATGTGCGGGAGATGGAATACTCCGGCGTCTGATTACTGCAATCCGAGCTGCCGATCGTTGTGTGAGGAAGGTAATGGCTTTTGAAATGAAAAGCGATACCGAGATATACGAGCAGGGCAATTCCGAAAATTATGCCAAGTGTTATGCCAATCGCTCTGCCAATGGCCGATGCCCTGTTTCTCTTTTTCTTTTTTCTCATTTGTAAAACCTCCGGTGAAAGACTTTCATTTTTACTAAGAATATTGTAATCTTATCGGGTGGGATACGCAAGGATATTCCGTGAAATCACAAGGTGGTAAATATATGAATATGCAGATTTATGATAAATGCCTGCTTTGTCCGCGGGCGTGTGCGGTAAACCGGACCGCAAGGGAAAGAGGTGTATGCGGGCAGAGCGCGAACGTCAAGCTCGCGCGGGCAGCACTTCACTTTTGGGAGGAACCCTGCATTTCGGGGACAAACGGTTCGGGAGCCGTGTTCTTTTGCGGCTGCTCCCTGCAATGCGTTTTTTGTCAGAACAGAGAAATTGCAACCGGACAGGCGGGAGTCGAAATTTCTGGTGAACGGCTGGCGGAGATCTTTCTGGAATTACAGGAGCAGCATGCAAACAATATCAATCTGGTCACACCGGGACACTACGCGCCGCATGTCATTGCAGCAGTGGAGTCCGCAAGAAGGCAGGGACTGCGCATCCCGATCGTCTACAACACCGGCAGCTACGAGACGGTAGACACGATCAAATCCCTGGAGGGAATCGTGGATGTATATCTGCCGGACTTTAAGTACATGGATCCGGAACTCGCCGGGAAATATTCCCACGCAAAAGATTATCCGAAGGCGGCAAAGGCGGCAATTGCGGAGATGGTGCGGCAGCAGCCGCAGGCGCGGTTTGTGCCGGAGCCGCAGGCGGGATCGGAAAAGGCGGATGGTTTGAAAGTGGATGAGCTGAGGAAATCTGCTGCTGATTTGGAAATCGATACATGGAAGCAAAGAGAGAGTGGCTTGAATGCGGAGATTCAGAGTGGATCGGATAACGATACAGAACGGAAAGTACAGACACAGATTCAGGTTATGACAGCGGGGGTGATTGTGCGGCACCTTCTGCTTCCGGGGCTACTCTACGATTCGAAGCATATTTTAAAATATCTGTATGAGCAGTACGGCAACCAAATCTATTACAGTCTGATGAGCCAGTATACTCCGCTTGCACATGTGAAGGACTACCCGGAACTGACGAAGCGCGTAAGCGAGGAGGCGTATGCGCATCTGGTACACTACGCCGAACAGCTTGGAATTACAAACGGTTTTACGCAGGAGCGTGAGGTCGCCGAAGAAAGTTTCATCCCACATTTTGATTGTGAGGGCGTGCTGTCCACTAGAAATAGTGGCTAGATTTTTCCTGCAAGTTATAGTACCATAGTAGCATAACAATATGAGAATAACTTGTGGGGGAGCCGTATGGAGAAGAACCAAAGAGGACAGATCATGATTGAATGTCCGAACACTATTTTTCGTTTATATGTAAAGAATGAGAACGAAGTATCCAAGATCGAGATTTTTATGCACAATATCCGCACAGTCAAGAAGATCGGACTTCGCGATATATATAGCTGGTGTAATCGTCAGGGCATCGAGTATGATACCCGCTTTAATTACAACAAGGATTTTTCACTCTGGAAGAATGCAAGGTCTTACTTGCAGTACACCAGACAGAAATGGCGTTACCAGTATCAGTTGGGATTACAGGCAGCGTAAGTTGAAGAATTGCCGGTATCGGGGATGCATGTGCTATTGGTATCTGATCCGGTAAATTTAAATGAGGAATATTTAATAATGAAAATGAGAGACGGATCCTGCTTAATGCAGGGTCCGTTTTTTGTGCAGCTCTCTTTTTTATACTTATCTCTTTTGAACTAATCCTTTCATGTGTTTATCTTTTTATGTGCTCATCTTTCTAGTGCTTATTTTTTCTACGCTTTGGCGGCAACGAAGTGGTGATAATTTGAAGGCTGGGGCTGCCGGAGCATGATGAATGCGTTTGAAGCGTGATACCCCGGAGATAATAGATAGAAATAAAGTTGTGACGAACATAAAAAAGATAAGAGAGCAGGCAATCGGATATGATGGGGGAACAATAGACGGATTTATTATTTACGGTAAAAAGGGGTCAGCCGCGGAAGCATATGCAGTTGAAAACAATATTACTTTTAAAGAATTTGATTTAGCTGATGGTTCAGAAGATAACGGAAATAGCGGCTCAGATACAGAGAATCCGGGAAGTGGGGATGCTGGCAATAGCGGCTCAAACACGGAGAATCCGGGAGGCGAGGATACCGGTAATAATGGATTAAACACAGGTAATTCGGGAACAGGAAACGGAAGCACCGGTGATGACAATACCAGTGGCGGCACGACAGGTGACGGGAACACAGATAATGGCTCAACCGGTGGCGGTTCAACTGGTGGAGCAGCAACCGGAGGTAGCGCATCTGTAAGTGGAGGCAGCACAGGAAATGTCAGCACCGGAGCAAGCACCACTACGGACGAGAAGAAAGACGATAGCAAGACTGACAAGAAGGTTACAACCAACAAGGACGGCTCTGTAAAGGAAGTTGTCAAGGAGAAAGAGACAAACTCCAAGGGCAAGGAAGTAATTGTAACGACCACGACAGAAAAAGATAAGAAGGGCAATGTTACCAGCGTGACCGAAAAGACAAAGATTGATAACATCGCATCCGATACATCTGCAATAGTTACCGTAAAGGCTGACAAAAAGGGTAATGTAACAGCAACTGCAAGTGTTGAGAAGAAGGTTGCATCTGAAAAGAAAGCAACAACAATCTCTTCCTCAATGATCGAGCAAATAAAGGAAGCTGCCGGAACTGATGTAGACATCACAATGACGGTCAAGGATGAGAACGGCAATACAAAGTATAAGGTAAAAGCCGATACCGCGGATCTGAAAAAGGGTAAAGACTTATACATCTATAAGCTCAACACCAAGACCGGCGAGTATGTGATGGTCAACAACAAAACATACTCGGTCAGCGACAAAGGAAATGTATCTGTCAAGCTGGACAACAAGGGAACCTACGAACTTGTTTCTGCAACAGATGCAAAGAAGATTGAGAAGCAGATCCTTGCAACTGTGCAGGCAAAGAAAACAACTGCAAGTGTGAAAAAGGGCAAGAAGACAAGCATTGCCTTGAGCAGCAAATTGAACATGAGCAATGTAGCGAGCATTACTTATAGTACCGATTCCAAGTCAGTAGCGACTGTTTCTAAGAAGGGAACCGTAACAGCGAAGGGCAAGGGAAGCACAATAATCAAGGCGACGGTAACGCTCAAAAATGGTAAAACCAAGACGGTAAAAATGAAAGTTACTGTTAAATAGTAAAGAACACCTCCGGGGCATATCATATACCCACGGAGGTGTTTTTGCGAGAATCCCTATTGCGAAAGCACTTCACGCGCGGTACAATTTTATCAAATGAGACGCCGCCATGATCGGAAAGAGGCAGCGATTATCTGGAGGAAAAATGATATGAAATACCCTAAGTTTTTACCGAAAAATGGTACGATCGGATTTGTGGCACCTTCGTTTGGGTGTGCAACGGAGCCATATTACAGCGCGTTTATGCATGCATTGGATAAATTCCACAGGATGGGCTATCAGACAAAGCTGGGTCCGAACTGCCTTGTCGAAAAAGGCATCGGAATCAGCAATGATCCAAAGAAATGCGGAGCAGAACTGAATGAGGCATACTGTGATGGAGAGAGCGATGTGCTGATCTCCTGCGGTGGCGGCGAGCTGATGTGCGAGGTCCTTCCGTATATGGATTTCGAGCGGATGAAAAAGGCGGTGCCGAAGTGGTATATGGGATTTTCGGACAACACGAATTTTACGTTTTTGTCGGCGACTTATCTGGATGTTGCAGCAATCTATGGACCTTGTGCGGCGGCATTCGGAATGGAGCCGTGGCATGAGTCGGTAAAAGATGCGTTTGATGTGCTGACGGGGGAGATTCACAGGGTAAGCGGATACGAGCTGTGGGAGAGAGAAGGAACAAAGGATGAGGCGCATCCGCTTGAACCATACAATGTGACGGAGCCGGTGGTGATCCACTCTTTTATTCCGGGGCAGAGCCGTGATACTGGGAACGGAGCAGAAGCAACAGAATCCCAGCTTCACGAACTGTTCACGCCTCGGACAATCCGGCTGGAGGGCAGACTGATCGGCGGATGCATGGATTGTCTGGTCAATCTGCTTGGAACAGAGTTTGATCATGTAAAGGAATTTAACGAGCGGTATAAGGACGAGAAGATCATCTGGTTCTTAGAATCGTGTGATCTGGGGATTATGGCAATCCGGCGTGCAATCTGGCAGATGAAGCATGCAGGCTGGTTCGAGCATGTTGGCGGATTTCTGATCGGCAGACCGCTGTGCTTCGGCGAGGAGGCATTCGGAATCGACCAGTACCGTGCGGTGACGGATCTGCTGGCAGAATATAATGTACCGGTGATCATGGATCTCGATATCGGGCATCTGTCACCGATGATGCCGGTCGTGGCAGGAGCAACCGCTGTCGTGGATGTGGAAGGAAACAATATCCAGATCGAATATACATGGAAGTAACAACTGAAATATACCAAGAATACGAAACATAAGTGAAACGACAACCGGAACACACTTAATACAAATCGGAACATCAACAACTAGTGAAGAGATGACACAACACCACAATAAACACGCCCGCACAGAAAAGAATCTATAATTATATGGAAAAAACGAGACAACCGAAATATTACGAACTGACAGACAAATTAAGAACCCAGATTCTAAACGGAGACGTAAAGCCAAATGATAAGCTGCCGTCGGAAAATGAACTGTCCGAGACGTACAAGGTCAGCAGACAGACGGTGCGCAAGGCGCTTGGCATCCTTCAGGAGGAGGGCTATATCTATACGGAGCATGGCCGCGGTACGTTCTGCTCGGAGATGATCTGCCACAGAAAAGTCTCCAAGAATATAGCAGTCATTACGACCTACCTCTCGGATTATATTTTCCCGCGGGTAATTCAGGGAATCGACGAAGTGCTTACGGAGAACGGTTACAGCATTTTACTGAAAAACACCAACAACTCCAGAACCCGGGAAGCGAAGTGCTTAGAGGAGCTTTTACAAAAGGACATTGACGGGCTGATCATCGAGCCAAGCAAGAGCCAGATTTTTTGCAAGCATCTGAACCTGTATGCAATTCTGGATGAATACAAGATCCCGTATGTATTTATCCAGGGCACGTATTCACAGCTGGAGGACAAACCGCATATCCTGATGAACGATCGCAAGGGAGGATTTCTGGTCACGGATTATCTGATCCGGCGCGGGCATAAGGACATTGTTGGAATTTTTAAGGCAGATGACATTCAGGGACAGGAGCGGCACAAGGGTTATATCGAGGCTTTGCAGAAGGCGGGAATAGCGTATGATCCGGACAAGGTGATCTGGTATTACACGGAGGACCGGAAGAGCCACCCGTATGAAAAAATCAAGCAGATGGCAAAAAGACGGCAGGAGATGCCATTTGATGCAGTTGTATGTTACAACGACCAGATTGCCATACAAGTCTTAAGGGCACTTGAAGAGGAACAGATTGTCTGTCCGGATGAGGTCGCAGTCACGGGCTATGACAATTCCTACCTCGCCGCAACGTGCAGGGTTCCACTCACCACGATCGCGCATCCGCAGGAGCGTCTGGGGGAGATGGCGGCGGAACTTTTGCTGAAACTGATCCGAAACGACGAGCTTTCCGAGGAGGAACGAAACATCCGGATCGAGCCGGAGCTTGTAGTGCGCCAGTCCACAAATTAAATAAAGAAACTAGAATAAATACATAAGGGGAACAATAAAAAATACAACTTGTCACGCGAAGCGTACAAGTTGTATTCTTTATTTATAAACAAGAACAGGTACAGGGAGGTTTTTACATATGGGAAACGCAAAAGACGTAATTGCATCGGGGAATGCGGTGCTGGGAATCGAGTTTGGTTCTACCAACATCAAGGCTGTGCTGGTAGATGGCGAACACAAGCCGATCGCATCCGGCTCACACGGATGGGAGAACCAGCTTAAGGATGGCGTGTGGACTTATAGCAAGGAGATGATCTGGGACGGACTGCAGGACTGCTATGCACAGATGGCAAAGGATGTGCAGGAAAAGTACGGCGTGACGATCACAAAGCTGAAAGCGATCGGAATCTCCGCCATGATGCATGGATATCTCGCATTTGATGAGGGGGGAGAACTTCTCGTGCCGTTCCGCACATGGAGAAATACCATCACCGGCCAGGCGGCGGCAGAGCTTACCGGGGTGCTTGGCTTTAATATTCCGCAGAGATGGAGCATCGCACATCTGTATCAGGCGATCTTAAATGATGAGCCGCATGTGAAAGATGTACGTTTCTTTACCACGCTTGCGGGATACATCCACTGGCAGCTTACCGGGGAAAAGGTACTTGGAATCGGAGATGCTTCCGGCATGTTCCCGATCGACTCTAAGACAAGAAATTACAACACCAAAATGATCGAGCAGTTTGATGCGCTCGAGAAGGTACAGAAGTATCCGTGGAAGCTGGAGGAGATCCTGCCGAAGGCACTCATGGCAGGAGAGGTGGCAGGATGTCTGACAGAGGCAGGAGCAAAGCTCTTGGACGTAAGCGGCAACCTTGAGGCCGGTATTCCGCTTGCACCGCCGGAGGGAGATGCGGGAACCGGAATGACGGCGACCAATTCCGTTGCGGTGAGAACCGGCAATGTCTCCGCAGGAACCTCTGTATTTGCGATGGTGGTTCTGGAGGAGGAACTAAAGGCTGTCCATGAGGAACTTGACCTTGTGACAACTCCGGTCGGAGATACCGTTGCGATGGTTCACTGCAACAACTGTACCTCAGATCTGAATGCATGGATCGGCATGTTTAAAGAATTTTCTGATATGTTTGGCTGCAATATCAGCACGAACGATATTTACGGAAAGCTCTATCACAATGCGTTTGACAACGGCGAGAAGGATTGCGGCGGTCTGTTGGCATTCAATACACTTTCCGGAGAGCCGGTCATCGGAACCGATGAGGGACGACCGATGTTTGCCCGCAAGCCGGATGCAAAGATGACGCTTGCAAACTTTATGCGCACCCATCTGTATGCATCACTTGCAACTCTAAAGATTGGCTGCGATATCCTCTTCAAGGAGGAGAAGGTCAAGGTTGACACACTTTACGGTCACGGTGGACTGTTCAAGACAAAAGGTGTCGGACAGGGGATCCTTGCAGCAGCAATGAACGCCCCGGTTGCCGTTATGGAGACTGCAGGAGAGGGCGGACCGTGGGGAATGGCGATCCTCGCCTCCTATATGGTAAATAAAGCGGATGGAGAGGCTTTTGCGGATTATCTGAACAATAAGGTATTTGTGGGAGAGACCGGAAGCGTGATGCAGCCGGACCCGGCGGATGTTGCAGGCTTTGACGCATACATTGAGGAGTACAAGTCTGCGATCCCGGCACAGAAGGCTGTTGCAGCAGCACTTCCATTATAAAAAAGAAGGAGGAGAGAGACTTATGTTAGCAGTTAAGAATTACAAGTTCTGGTTCTGCACCGGTTCACAGGACTTATATGGAGATGAGTGCCTGCACAATGTCGCAGAGCATTCCAAGGCAATCGTTGCCCGGTTAAATGAGTCAGGAGTGCTTCCGTATGAAGTGGTCTGGAAGCCAACGTTGATCACGAATGAATTGATCCGCAAGACCTTCAACGAAGCAAATATGGATGAGAACGTAGCGGGTGTGATCGTATGGTGCCATACATTTTCTCCGGCAAAATCATGGATTCTCGGCTTGAAGGAACTTAGAAAACCGATCCTTCATTTACATACCCAATACAATGAGGAACTTCCATACGATACCATTGATATGGATTTTATGAACGAAAATCAGGCAGCACACGGAGATCGTGAGTGGGGACATATCGTGACCCGTATGGGAATCGAGCGCAAGGTCGTGGTCGGACACTGGTCTGATCCGGTTGTCCAGGGCAAGATTGCAAGCTGGCAGCGCACCGCAGTCGGCATTGTGGAGAGCAGCCATATCCGCGTTATGCGTGTCGCTGACAATATGCGCAATGTTGCAGTCACCGAGGGCGATAAAGTAGAGGCACAGATCAAGTTTGGCTGGGAGGTGGATGCTTATCCGGTAAATGAGATTGCAGAAGCCGTTGCAGCCGTTTCACAGTCTGATACGAATGCATTGGTTGACGAGTATTATGACAAGTATGAGATCCTTCTTGAGGGGAGAGACCCGGAGGAATTTAGGAGACATGTTGCGGTTCAGGCACAGATTGAGATCGGCTTTGAGCGGTTTTTGCAGGAGAAAAACTATCAGGCAATCGTAACCCACTTCGGCGATCTTGGCGCATTACAGCAGCTGCCGGGGCTTGCAATCCAAAGACTTATGGAAAAAGGCTACGGCTTTGGAGCAGAGGGTGATTGGAAGGTTGCTGCAATGGTGCGGTTGATGAAGATCATGACTGCCGGAATGAAGGATGCAAAGGGAACCTCCATGCTTGAGGATTACACCTACAATCTCGTCAAGGGGAAAGAGGGAATCCTTGAGGCGCATATGCTTGAGATCTGCCCGACCATCGCAGACGGACCGATCAGCATCAAGTGCCAGCCACTTTCCATGGGCAGCCGTGAGGATCCGGCGCGTCTGGTATTTACTTCAAAGGAAGGCACCGGTATCGCAACCTCCCTGATCGACCTTGGCAACCGTTTCCGGCTGCTGATCAATACCGTCGACTGCAAAAAGACGGAAAAACCGATGCCAAAGCTCCCAACGGCAACCAATTTCTGGACACCACAGCCGGATCTTTATACCGGAGCAGAGGCGTGGATTCTGGCGGGCGGCGCGCACCATACGGCATTTACCTATGATCTTACTGCAGAACAGATGGGCGATTGGGCAGCAGCAATGGGAATTGAGGCTGTTTATATTGACAAGGATACGACAATCCGCAATTTCAAGAAAGACCTGATGCTTGGAGAGATTTTCTTTAAATAGTTGCCATGCTAGAAATTTTAAAGGAAAAAGTGCGCAAAATGCGTGCATACATTACAAATTCCATGATGTAAAATATTATTGTATGAGTTACATGAAAAGAAAAATGCAGAATATCTGCAATAAAAAAGGAGAGAATACAATGAAAATTTTTGTCGACACAGGAAAAATCGAAGAGATCAAGAAAGCAAATGACATGGGAGTTATCTGCGGCGTAACAACCAACCCGTCCCTGATCGCAAAGGAAGGCGGAAGAAGCCAGGAGGAGATTTTAAAGGAAATCGCATCCATCGTTGACGGACCAATCTCCGGCGAGGTTAAGGCTACTACTGTGGATGCAGAAGGAATGATCAAGGAAGGCCGTGAGATCGCTGCATTGCATCCAAACATGGTTGTAAAGATTCCTATGACGATTGAGGGACTTAAGGCAGTCAAGGTTCTCTCCGCAGAGGGCATCAAGACGAATGTTACTCTTATCTTCTCAGCAAATCAGGCAATCCTTGCTGCAAATGCAGGTGCAAGCTATGTATCTCCATTCCTTGGAAGATTAGACGATATCAGCCGTCCGGGAATTGATCTGATCCGCGATATTGCAGAGATCTTTGATATTTACGGATATGACTGCGAGATCATTGCTGCTTCCATCCGCAATCCAATCCATGTTACGGACTGTGCACTTGCAGGCGCACATATTGCGACTATCCCATACAAGGTAATCGAACAGATGACCAAGCATCCGCTGACCGATCAGGGTATCGCAAAGTTCCAGGCAGATTACAAGGCTGTATTCGGAGACAACTAAGGCGCTGATTACAATAAAGGAGAGCAGAGCATGCTTGAAGAATTAAAAAAACAGGTTTATGAGGCAAACATGGAACTGCCAAAGCGCGGACTGATTACCTACACATGGGGAAATGTCAGCGGTATCGACCGGGAGGCGGGATATTTTGTAATCAAGCCGAGCGGTGTGGACTATGATGCGCTTACTCCGGATGATATGGTAGTCATGGACCTTGAAGGCAATAAGATTGAGGGAAGATACAAGCCATCTTCTGATACTGCAACACACTTAGAGCTGTACAAGAAATATCCGGAAATCGGAGGCGTGGTACATACCCATTCGCCAGAGGCTGTTGCCTGGGCGCAGGCGGGGAGAGACATTCCGCTTTACGGCACCACCCATGCGGACTATTTCCTCGGACCGATTCCGTGTGCGAGAAATCTCACACTGGAAGAGATCGAGGAGGCATACGAGAAGAACACAGGTCTTGTGATCATTGAGACCTTTGAGACAAGAGGCATCAATCCGGTGTATACCCCGGCGGTTCTGTGCAAGAACCACGGACCGTTTACCTGGGGAAAGGATGCAGCGGAGGCTGTTCACAATGCGGTTGTGCTCGAGGAGGTTGCAAAGATGGCGCGCAACACCGAAGCAATCAATCCACATGTGGAACCGGCACCGGACAGCATCAAGAACAAGCATTTTTACCGTAAGCACGGTGCAAATGCATATTACGGACAGAATTAGTAAGGAGAGCCGGGGCGTTTTGCTCCGGCTTTTTTTTGCGAAAAAATGCATATTACGGTGCAAACCACCGTGAAAAAACGATAATTTATAAATGTGAAATTTACGTAAAAGCATTGTAAATTGCACGTAATCTGTTTTATAATAATATCCGTATGTGGCAAAATTTGAAAAGTCACAGAGAAAATATGGTTTATCACGTGGGAAAAGGATCAAACAAAAATGCTTGAAACGATCACAATGATTATTAAGCTGCTCGGTGGAGTGGCATTGTTCCTGTTCGGAATGAATGTCATGGGGGCAGCACTCAAGAATGTCGCTGGAAATAAGCTGGAAGCGCTTTTGTATCGTCTGACAGATACTCCGCTTAAGGGAATCGTGCTTGGCGCTGGTGTTACAGCGGTAATTCAATCTTCGTCAGCAACCTCGGTAATGGTTGTCGGTTTTGTCAATTCCGGGATGATGAAGGTTGCACAGGCAATCGGAATCATCATGGGTGCCAATATCGGAACCAGTATCACCGGATGGATTCTCTGCCTGTCCAGCATTGAAGGAGCCGATGGCTGGGCATCACTTCTTTCGACAGCGGTAATCGCCGCAATCGTCGGACTTATCGGTATCATCTTCAAGACGATGGTTAAGAAAGAAGTCTATCATCATGTCGGTGACATTATGTTAGGATTTGCGGTATTGATGGTCGGGATGCAGAACATGACGGCAGCGGTAAAGCCGCTTCAGACCAACGAAGTGTTCATCAGCACCCTGACGAAGTTCAGTAATCCTGCACTTGGCATTTTGGTGGGAATCATATTCACAGCAGTTTTGCAGAGCGCATCTGCATCTGTTGGTATCGTACAATCGCTTGCAATGGCAACAGGAAGTCTTACTTTTGGTGCAACACTTCCGCTGGTTATGGGTATCGGTATCGGAGCAGCGTGCCCGGTTCTGCTGTCTGCAGTCGGAACAAGTCGTAATGGTAAGAGAACAGCACTTATTTATCTTTTAAATGATCTATTCGGAATGGTCATCTGGTCTATTTTGTTCTATGCAGCAAATGGCATCTATGCAAAAGCGTGTGGAACAGACGGATTCTGGTTCATGGACCTGACAATGACACCGGTGACGATCGCGTTATTGAACACGGTATACCGTGTTTTGACAATTCTTGTGCTTGCACCATTTATCAAACAGTTGGAAAAATTAGTATGTATATTGATTAAGGAAGCTCCGGAGGAACAGGAGGATTATGAGGACTTCGATCTGCTTGAAGAGAAGTTCCTTGCATATCCGGATCTTGCGATTACACAGAGCCATGCCGCAATGAACGGAATGGCAAGAAAGGCGCAGAAGAATGTTTATCGTGCAATCGCGCTTATGGACGATTATTCGGATGACAAGTTCGCGAAGATTCAGGAGAAGGAGAACCTGCTGGATAAGTATGAGGACAAGCTTGGCACTTATCTGATGAAACTGACCGGAAATCCGATGAACAAAAATCAGATTACAGAAGCCTCCAAGTTGTTACATACAATCAGTGATTTTGAGCGAATCGGTGACCACGCTTCCGGAATTTCAAAGGTGGCAAGAGAATTAAGCGGAAAGGGAATTTCCTTTTCGGCTGAAGCAATGTATGACTTGTCTGTTGTAGAGGATGCGGACAAGGAGATTGTTGATATTACGGTAAGTGCATTTGCAGATGACAATCTCGAACTTGCAAAGCAGGTAGAGCCGCTCCGACAGGTTGTGCGGATGCTTTGCGGGGAATTAAAGACCAGGCATATTAACCGTATGCAAAAGGGCAAATGCGATATGGAGCATGGCTTTGCGTTCAATGATATGATCAATAATCTGGACCGTATCGCTGCACATTGCTCAAATGTGGCGGTTGCCATGATTGAGCTTGAGGCAGAGGATTTTGCTACGCATAAATATCTGCAGACGGTCCGCGAACTTAAGGACAGTACATACCAGAAATACCTGGCAGACTACGAACAGAAATATGTTCTGCAGGACTACAAGAAAATGAAGAAAAAAGCAAAGAAGAAAGAAAAAGACGTGTAATTGCTTTCATGTGGAGAGAACTTTTGATACAGATGTGTCGAAAGTTCTTTTTTTGAAGAAAATCAGGTGTACGGTTTATTACCCATATGTTGTGCGATTATCTCTTTAGAGAACGGGCCATGCATAAAAAGCTGGCTTAAGAATAGGGAGGAATCGTAAGATGAGAATGAATCGGGAAACTATGGCTGTAATGATCTGTATGGCAGTGATGGGAGCAATTGGAATCTTTATGCTGATCTGTGCAGTTGCCGGGGTCGATGTTTACAATTTGGGACCTGGTGCGGCTGCGGGATTCATAACAGGGTTTGCGGGAATGCTGTTTTCTGTGCTTCTTTTGTCATACTATAACGGATTTCACAAATAGCACAAAATATAGGAATGTGAGACGAAAAAACACTATATTTTGATTGACGCTGTCGGCAGACTTGTCTATAATTAGAAAAAGAAAAATAGGCATTTGTGATGCTCTAGGAATTGCGAGGTTACATATGAGAAGACATGTTCGCCGGATAATGGCAATTACAATTGCAGCTTTTTGCGCATTGGGGACACCGATGATGGCAAAGGCAACAGATGTTGGGGAAGCAAGTACAAGGACGTTGTCACCGGATAACTCTTTGGAATCTTTGAGTATAAGTGGAGCAGAACTGTCACCTGCATTTTATTATAGTACGGTCAACTATACGGCCACGGTATCCTATGATGTGACAGAAGTTGCCGTAAGTGCAAAGACAAGCAACCGGAATGCTGCAATTGAATCAATTTCGGGGTATGAGAACCTGAGCGTTGGAGAGAATACCATTAAAATTGTTGTGGTTGCTGAAAACGGCAATAAGGCGACATATACGGTTAAACTTACCAGATTGGCCGAGGGGGAGACCCCGGCAGAGAACGGTGGCGCGGATAATGCGGCTGCGGATAATGATGCTACGGATACGGATCCTTCCGGCGATGATACCGCAGATGCTGGCACTTCTGACGGCAGCACCGCAGATGACCAGACTGCCGGTGATGATACAGCAGATGAAAATGAGACTCAGCTTCCGGTAGGTAATACCTATTTTGTGCCGATGGATACTCCGGCAGAAGCAGTGCTAAATGACATGGTGCAGATTGACCTTGAATTGGATGGAATCGGCACAGTGCATGCATATCAGTATGTACAGGGAACAGTAACTTCATCGCTCGACGAGCTTGATTTCTATTTTATTTATGGAACAGATGCGGATGGAAATGCAGGATGGTATCAGTACGATCGTAAGAATGGAGCATTTCAACGCTATAATGAGCGTGTCGCTGAACAGACGACAAGCGATGATAATAGTGCTCTGCTAAATAATTATAACCTGGCAAACGCACAGGTGAAGCAGTTGCAGCAGAAACTTCGTCTGATGACCTGTGTCTTTTTATTTATTGTTGTTGTTCTGCTGATTATTATCTTTAGCATTTTGTGGTCGAGACGAAATGCGGATTATGATGATGGAGATGTGTTTGAAGATGAACCTGAGCCAGACAAAAAGAAAGTACGCAGGGAGTCTTCGAAAGCAGAGAATATACAGCAGGAAAAGCCGGCTATAGAAGAACCGGAGGCTGTTGAAGAGGGCGAGGAACTATTGGATCTGAATGAAGGCGTGATTGCTGAAGAGGATGGCAGCGACAGGGATTATGCCAAGTCTGAGCATGTTATCGGGAAGAAGGCAAAGCGGAAGGGAAGTCTGCTGGCATACCTTGGACTTGATGATGATCTTCCTCTTGATTTTGGGGATGTTGTCGAAGAGGACGAGGAAGATGAAATAGAGGAGGAGTCCAAGGAACAACCTGCCCCGGAACAAAAAAGAGAAACAAAAAGAACTGTTACTGATTCTTATGATGGGAAGAAAGAGGATAGCAACGGGGAAAATGACATAGAATTTATCGATCTGTAATATTGGATTGAATGGAGGCATTTTATTTTGAAGGCATATACCGCTAAGGCGAAAAAAGTAATAGATCTTGCAAAGCGCATGTCGAAAAGCATGAAATATAATTATGTTGGAACGGAACATATTCTGGCGGCTCTTGTAAAAGAGGGGACAGGTGTTGCGGCTGAGGTTCTGACTGCGAACAATGTGGAGGCAGACAGACTTCAGAAAATGATAGAAGAACTGATTTCTCCCGGAGAGAATACCCTTGTTGCGGAGAAAGACGGCTATTCCCCACGCACACAGAGAATTCTGCAACGTGCATCGGAAGAGGCAGAGCGCTTCGGAAGCAACCTGATTGGAACGGAGCATATTTTGCTGGCAATTTTGAAAGAGGGAGACTGTGCCGCGTCGCGCCTGTTGAATACGATCGGATGTAACCCACAGAAGCTGTTTGTGGATGTGCTCACCGCGATGGGGGAAGATCCATCTGTTTATCGGGAGGAAATCCAACGGGGAAGAAACGCAGGCACTACGTCTACTCCGACCTTGGACCAATATTCGCGCGACCTTACCGCAATGGCAAGAGAACATTTGCTTGACCCGGTAATCGGGAGAAAACGTGAGACAGAGCGCATGATCCAGATTCTCTGCCGGAGAGGCAAGAACAATCCGTGCCTGATCGGTGAACCGGGAGTTGGAAAGACCGCAATTGTGGAGGGGCTTGCCCAGAGCATTGTGGAGGGGACTGTTCCGGATATCATGGCAGGAAAGAGATTAGTTTCCCTGGATATGTCCGGGCTTGTTGCAAAGTCTAAATATCGTGGCGAATTCGAAGAACGAATCAAAAAAGTAATCAATGAAGTGGCAGATGCGGGAGATGTTCTTCTTTTTATTGACGAGCTTCATACTATTATTGGAGCGGGTGGCGCAGAAGGCGCACTTGATGCTTCAAATATATTAAAGCCTGCACTTGCGAGAGGCGAGATTCAGGTAATCGGTGCAACAACCATAGAGGAATATCGTAAGTATGTGGAAAAGGACGCTGCGCTGGAACGAAGATTTCAGCCGATTACGGTGGAAGAACCTACACAGGAAGAGACAATCCAGATACTGAAGGGACTCCGTGGACTCTATGAGGAACATCATCAGGTGCAGATATCAGATGAAGGTGTGGAGGCAGCAGTACATTTAGCAGCAAGATACATCAATGACCGTTTCCTGCCGGATAAGGCGATTGACCTGATGGATGAGGCGGCAGCAAAGATGCGCCTTGGAATGATTCGTGCAACGGATGAAATCCATGACAAACGTATGCTGATCGCCAAAACCGAAGAAGATTTGGAAAATGCGCTTGCATCCGGCGATATCGAACAGGCAAGAGAATATAAGGCTGAGAAAGAAGAAATTGAAGCAGAATACGAGAAGCTTTTACAGAAGAACAGGAGAGCGGCAAAGAATAAAAAGCCAATTGTAGGTGAGAACGAGATTGCTGAAGTGATTGCGGGATGGACAAAAATCCCGGTCAACCGGCTTACGGAGAGTGAAGCCCAGCGCCTGCAGAAGCTTGAATCCGTGCTCCATAAGCGCGTAATCGGACAGGAGGAGGCGGTAAGTGCTGTCGCAAAAGCTGTCCGAAGAGGACGCGTGGGATTAAAGGATCCGAAGAGACCTATTGGTTCCTTCCTATTCCTGGGACCAACCGGTGTCGGAAAGACGGAAGTATCGAAGGCTTTGGCGGAAGCAGTATTTGGCAATGAGAACGCAATGATCCGGGTTGATATGTCGGAATACATGGAAAAGCATAGTGTTTCAAAGATGATAGGCTCGCCTCCGGGATATGTCGGACATGAGGATGGTGGCCAATTAAGCGAAAAGGTGCGCAGAAATCCATTTTCCGTTATCCTGTTTGATGAGATTGAAAAAGCACATCCGGATGTCTTTAATATTTTGCTGCAGGTGCTTGACGATGGGCGAATTACCGACTCACAAGGACGCATGGTAGACTTTAAGAATACCATTATCATAATGACTTCCAATGCAGGGGCACAGGCAATTGTGGAGCCAAAACGTCTTGGATTCGGGTCGACTGCGGATGAAAAGCAGGACCATGAGCTGATGAAAAACAGCGTAATGGAAGAAGTGAAGCGCATTTTTAAACCGGAATTCCTAAATCGTATTGATGAGACAATTGTATTTCGAATGCTCAATAAGGACGATATGAAGAAAATTGTAACCATCCTTTGTAAGGAATTGCAAAAGCGCTGCAACGAGCAGATGGGAATAACGCTTATCGTCCGGGACAGTGCTAAGACTGCAATTGTCGATAAAGCTTATGACCGTAAATACGGTGCAAGGCCGTTAAAACGTAAGATACAGGATGAGGTAGAGGACCGTCTGGCAGAAGAAATCATTGCAGGGCGTATCCAAAGAGGCGATAAGGTTATTGTGACGGTAAAGAAGGGCGAACTAACGTTGCAAAAAGAGTCATGATTTTATGGGAAACGACTAGCAATAAGACAACTTGTATATTATAATATTTAAACAGAGGAATTCTCAGAAGAGAGATACACAGGAGGAAAAAAATGGCTGCAATTAGCGAATTGATTCGCACAGAATCAAACGGAACCATCAGTTTTGGAGATTACACACTGCAGGAGAAGGCAAAGCTTGATAATTATGAATTTGAAGGTGATCTGTATAAAGTAAAGACCTTCAAAGAGATCACAAAGCTCGAGCGCAACGGCCTGTTTGTGTATGAGTCAGTTCCGGGAACCGCGGTATTTAATTTCTGCCGCAAGGAGAGCGGTGTAGAATTTTCGGTAGAGGGACCGGAGGATGCGCAGATCACATTGGAATTGGAAGAGGAATCAGAATATGAGATTACTATTGATGGTGAATCTGCAGGAACAATGAAGACAAACCTTGGCGGAAAGATGAGCATGAGCGTGGAGCTTGCAGGTGTTGAGGCTGTTGCAATCAAGGTAGAGAAGCGTTAGGAACAGACAAACAGATATAAGGACCCGGTCACAGCAGATCGGGTCTCTTTTTATCTGGGATTAAATACGGACGGAAGGATGGAAAACATATGGCCAAAAAGGCAATCGTATATTTTTGTCAAAATTGTGGATATGAGTCTGGTAAGTGGATGGGACAGTGTCCCGGATGCAAGGAATGGAATACATTTGTCGAGGAGGTCATCGACAAGAAGTCTGTAAGCAATGCGGGAAAAACAGCTGTACATAAGGCGGCAGAACCGACACCAATTTCCGCAGTTGCTGCAATGGACGAAAAGCGTGAGACGACAAAGATGTCAGAACTTGACCGGGTACTCGGAGGCGGCGTTGTAAAAGGTTCATTGGTTCTTGTTGGAGGAGATCCGGGAATCGGAAAATCAACCTTGCTTTTGCAGGTGTGCAAGAATTTGTCTGACCAGAATTTTTCCGTATTGTATGTATCGGGGGAGGAGTCTTTACAGCAGATAAAGATCCGTGCGGAGCGGATCGGAACATTCACAGATAATCTGCAGCTGCTGTGTGAAACCAATCTTGCAACGGTAAGGGAAGCAATCGAGCGCAAAAAGCCCGCCTACGTGGTGATTGATTCCATCCAGACCATGTATAACGAAGAGATTGCCTCTGCACCGGGAAGCGTGTCGCAGGTACGGGAGTCCACGGGGGTGCTGATGCAGCTTGCCAAAGGACTTGGAATTACGATTTTTGTGGTAGGACATGTGACGAAGGAGGGCGTAGTCGCGGGACCGCGTGTGCTTGAACATATGGTGGACACCGTGCTTTATTTTGAGGGCGACCGGCATGAGAGCTATCGTATCCTGCGCGCGGTAAAAAACCGTTTTGGATCGACGAACGAGATCGGTGTTTTTGAAATGCGAAATGAAGGTCTTGCAGAGGTGAAAAATCCGTCTGAATATATGTTAAGCGGCAAGCCGACCGGAGCACCAGGTTCTGTCGTTGCATGTTCAATGGAAGGAACAAGACCAATTCTTCTCGAAATTCAGGCGCTTGTCTGTCATAGCTTTTTCAATAATCCAAGAAGGACAACTGCGGGAGCTGATTTTAACCGATTGAATCTTCTGATGGCTGTGCTTGAAAAAAGACTTGGATTGCAGCTGTCAGACTGCGATGCCTATGTGAATATTGCAGGCGGGTTGAAAATGACAGAACCGGCAATTGATCTTGGAATCGTTCTGGCATTGATATCGAGCAAAAAGGACATTGTGATTGATGATAAGATCATTTGTTTTGGTGAGGTTGGATTAAGCGGTGAAGTGCGTGGCGTGAGCATGGCAGAACAAAGAGTGCAGGAAGCCTGTAAGCTTGGGTTCGATACCTGTATTCTCCCGAAGGTTAGCATGGGGAATATAAAGAAGGCAGATGGAATCCGCCTGATAGGTGTAGCTAATGTCCAAGAGGCCTATGATGCCATACAAAGGCAGAAAAGATGAATTGTATATAATTTTCAGATAATTTAGCTATATTTAATGAGTAGATTTACTTTAATAAATGTCGAAAATTGGTGTTGACTTTACTGTGCCAGGATGATATTATAACTGAGCTGAAACGCGAAACACCTTGATTGGTAGAGTTCACGAATCAGAAAAATAAAAAAGTTCTTGACAAACATAAAAGTGTTTGGTAAGATATAAAAGTTGTTTGAAATGAACAAACATTTCGGACAACAAAGAACATTGATAACTGAACAGTGAAAAACCTTGAAAGATTCTAATGAATAATTCAAGCAAATCGAAAGATTTGACGAACGTTCAATCGAAAGATTGGGACCTTTAAAACAGTAGATTTGGTACACAAATCAACAGCCAGATTTATTCTGGAGATCAACTTTTAACATGAGAGTTTGATCCTGGCTCAGGATGAACGCTGGCGGCGTGCTTAACACATGCAAGTCGAACGAAGCACTTTAACTTGATTTCTTCGGAAAGATTGTTATTGTGACTGAGTGGCGGACGGGTGAGTAACGCGTGGGTAACCTGCCTCATACAGGGGGATAACAGTTGGAAACGGCTGCTAATACCGCATAAGCGCACGGTATCGCATGATACAGTGTGAAAAACTCCGGTGGTATGAGATGGACCCGCGTCTGATTAGCTAGTTGGCGGAGTAACGGCCCACCAAGGCGACGATCAGTAGCCGACCTGAGAGGGTGACCGGCCACATTGGGACTGAGACACGGCCCAAACTCCTACGGGAGGCAGCAGTGGGGAATATTGCACAATGGGCGAAAGCCTGATGCAGCGACGCCGCGTGAACGATGAAGTATTTCGGTATGTAAAGTTCTATCAGCAGGGAAGAAGAATGACGGTACC
>JBNMJQ010000013.1:0-57965 GCA_050873865.1 Agathobacter sp.
GATTTACAGTATCTATCTAAAATATATCAGTCCGGATGATATCCATGTCTACAGCATTGATGAATGCTTCATGGATGTAACACATTATCTCGAGCTGTACCATATGTCTGCGCAGGAATTGGCACAGACCATGATTCTTGATGTTCTTTCCCAGACAGGCATCACTGCGACCGCAGGCATTGGCACAAACCTGTATCTTAGCAAGATTGCAATGGATATCGTTGCCAAACACGTTGCTGCGGATGCTTCCGGGGTCCGTATCGCCTCCCTTGACGAGATGAGTTATCGCAGGCTTCTGTGGTCGCATAAACCACTTACCGACTTCTGGCGTATCGGTCCCGGTATTGCGCGCCGTCTCGAACAGAATGGCATGTATACTCTCGGGGATATTGCACGCCGCTCTGTCTACGATGAAGATTCCCTTTACCGGCTCTTTGGCATTGATGCGGAGCTTCTGATCGATCATGCCTGGGGATACGAGCCATGCAGCATGAAGGATATTAAGGACTACCGCCCCAGCACCAGCTGTGTCTCCTCCGGTCAGGTTCTTTCCTGTCCTTACACCACCGACAAAGCCCGCATCATTGTACAGGAAATGACTGATCTCATGGTTCTCGACCTCGTAGATCAAAAGCTTGCAACGGATTCTGTCACACTTACGATCGGCTATGACCGGTGTACGGTCGATGACGGTTCCTATCACGGTTCAACAGCAACAGACCGCTACGGCCGGAAGGTCCCGTTGCACGCACATGGTACCGCAAGCTTTGGGGCACCTACCAACAGCACTCAAAAGATTCTCACCGAGGTTCTTGCACTCTATGACCGTATCATTGATCCTTCACTTATGGTACGCCGCGTCACGGTAAATGCAAATAATCTGACCAAAGAGGGTTTTGAACAGTTTGATCTTTTTACGGATCCCGTTGCCCGCGCCAAGGAGCGCAAGCTTCAGGAGGCAATGCTCTCTATCAAGAAAAGATATGGGAAAAATGCCATCTTAAAGGGAACAAATCTCGAAGAAGGTGCCACTACCATCGAACGCAATAATCAAATCGGTGGACACCACAAATAAAAAAGGAGGCTATCCATCCAATGACAGCCACACATGAATATGATGAAATAATAGAAATGAAATATCCGCTTGAAACTACCGACATCCAGAAGCATCCGCGCATGTCACGTGCGGATCGTGCCAAGATCTTTTCGCCATTTGCGGCATTAAAAGGCTACGAGGAAGCAATCGCCGCCAAACAGATAGAAAACATGCAAAAACGGTAATTACTTCTGATTGTCTTTTCCCATAAATGCATCCAGCACGTTTACACTTGCTGCCATCCTTTTTAAGGTTGCAAGTTCCTGTTTCATGTAGAGTTGAAGCTGAAGTACTTCATCTTCCGTAAAGCCATGATTGGAATAAATTATGCAGTCCGGTATCCTTCCCTCCGCAGTTCTCTTCCCATCTGTAAAGGATACGTATGCGATCCGCTTTCCATCTTTCTGGCAAATCGGTGACACCGACATTTTAAGTTCTTCCGCAGCCATTATCTGCTCCCCCTTTTCTGGTATTTACACATTGTTGCAATCATCCCCGCTGCAGCAGAAATTGCAGCCTTCATCGCCGCCGATACAGTTCCTGCAATCACGTCCCTGTGACAGAAGTTCCAGAGGACTTAACAGATAAATACCTGTAAGGCTCATTTGTGGATACATGCAGCCCTTGTTCCATGTAACCTCAATCTGCTGTGCGTCCAGGGCATTCAATAAAACCGGCACATCTTCCAGCTTCATTCCATAAAATCCCGGTCCGAATGACCTGCTGCACACGCATGGCTTCTCTCCGCTATGCCTTTGCTGCAGGTGGCTTCTGATCCATGCTCTTGTCACGTCCATGCATGCAACCTGAAACGCCTCCATATAATATTGTTGTAAAAGAGACTGTGGATTTTCATATGCTGATTTCGTTTCAGGCACACGCAGCGCATACAGATATCCACCGCTTATCTGCTCCCGGTCAACTTTCTTTAACACATCACACGCAACTTTATCCGTCCCGAACAAAAAGAAGCCATCCCTGATACATTCCGCTGAAAACGGCCGCAACAGGATGTGCATACAATATGTATGCTCGTATTCTTCCCATACTTCCTGTATACAGGCATATGCGATTTTTCTCTGCTGCCTGGCCATTTCTTCTTCCATCTGGTTCCAGCAGGCAATCTCAGCCACTCTTTCATAGACCTTTTCTTTGAGCAGCGCCATATCAAGAGATATTATCTCACTCTGCTTTTGCAGCCCTTCCCCGGAAAAAATACCGCTATTCTTCATAGATTGACCTTTCCAATAATATCGTTTCAAGATCTCCGTCATTCACCAAAGAGCCATCTGTTTTTTCCAATTCAATATTCAATGTCATATGTCCGAGATTATGAATTACTGAGTTTTCCAATCTAACCTTATTTTCCGGAAGCCCGTCTATCTCCAAAATTCCATTATTTTGCAGCAGACTTTGATTTTCCAATATAAGATCCGTATACAGAGCCTGACATTCTGTCGTACTGTCGGTTGTGATCTCACATGCATCCAGATGCGATTCCCGTCCAAACATCTGCAGATAACTTTTATTCTCTGCCCGTATCTCTGCTCCTTGAAACGCGATGCTGTTGCCGCAGACCAAACGCGATTCATCCATATAAACTGACCATTCATCCGCCGACGTCCCGCTCTTTAAAGGAAGGGAGAGCACCGATTTTTCTTCCATGAAAATATTGCTTTCCGAAAAGGTCATTTCTCCAGCAAACGATGCAATTGCGGATCCATCTTTCATGGTTATCTGCGCACGGTCAAGTTCCAATTGTCCTTCCTGCTCCACGATAAGGGAATTGTCCATTACCAGATTCTGAGTGTCAACGGATGCATCGCTGCACAGAAGAACCATATATGTATTCTTAAGCTCCATGCAGTTATCTGTCTTACAGCGGATCGGCGCACTGACAAATACCGGTTTGGTTATGGTAATGTCATTCTGTATTGCAAGCGGAGTCTCCACATGGATTGCCATCACCTCGGTATCATCCATTGCCGCAGCAAGTTCTTCTTCCGATGCAACGGTCTGATACTGATCTGTTTTTCTCCAATCTAAGGTCTTCCACACTGCAATATTGGTTATTCCATTCATACGGAACTCACCTTTGCCAAAATATATTCCACTTTTTTCATCCAACGTGGAAGAAAACCCACTCTCAAAATAATTGCGATTGTAAAACACGTTATTGTCTATTCTCGCATCATTTTCAACGATAAATTTCCCGGCATTTTCAATCCAGCCGTCATTTATGACAAGTGCGCTCTCTAGTGCGGTAAAAGTGCCGTAATTATAAAGGTTTCCTCCATTTTCCACAGAAAATGCACCGTCTCCTTCCATCGCATTAAGCAGTCCATAATTAAATACACTGCCCTCCAGCAAAAGAAAATTGGAGGCATTTACCGTTCCTATGTTATATAGCACCCCACCTCTGTATTGGCAATTTCCTATAATTTCTCCGTAATTAACAACAGTTCCCCCGTCAAAACAAAGCGTTCCCGCATTCCGGGTGCAAAGTGAAGCATCCGCTCCGATACGGACCGGTACTTTAATTTCGATGCTGTCCGTCAAAACAATATCGCCTTCAATCCGGATCGATTGCCCACTCCCAGCAGCTTTTACCAATTCGTCTTCCGTCCGGACCGTAACCGCGGATTCAAACAGCTTATCGTCCATCCGGCTGTTCCCATTCTCTAAGACCACACCCGTTCCGGAAACACTTATTCGCTCTTTGTCTCCCTCTGCGTCCAATATGCCGTTTTGAATATCAAGAGTGCCTTCCACACTGATATGTCCATTTTCACCGATTTCCAGATAACCGGCTTCCAATACCCCGCCCGATTCAATGACAAGCTCCTTTTGTAAACGACAGCTTCCGAGTATTACGTAAGCATCCTTTGGAATAACAACCGTATGGATATCACTTTGTGCCAAAAGGTCTTCTATATTATCCTGTCCGGTGATCAGGCCATATCCTGCCGGAAGGGCTTCCATCGCATCCTGCGGTGGATTTACCTGCGGAAGGATTCTGTCCAACACAAAAATACCTCCCCCGATCAATACAACTGCGCACACGACAGCCCCGATGCCTAAGTTCTTTTTCTTTATTTTTTTCTCCACCGGAGTCTCATTCTCCCTTCATTCTATCGTGTAAGATGCGAAGCACCGTATCCAGTTCTTCAACCGGAAGCTGTCCCGGTGCACTTGCTTTATCAAATGCACCAAATGTCACGCAGGAACCGACCAGCTCTCCCGCCACTCTCGACAGACAGCCCAAAGGGCCCATAGACATTGTAATAACCGGTGTTTCCGGATATTTTTCGTGAAAACGATATGTCTCCTGCAAAAGCGTAAGTACATCCCCGACATCATTCGGCATGACCGCAAGCTTTACGATCGCAGCATCACTTCCGTGCATCCGTTCCAGAATCATCTCCAGAATATCAGCTCTCGGAGTCTGCCCAAAATCATGATGGGATGCAATTACATATGCCCCCTTTTCCTGAAGCTTTCGAATCTCTTTCGGTGCATTTTTGGCCTCCATAAATTCCACATCAATGAGATCTACGATTTGCTCCTCTGCCGCTATTTCATGGAGATCGTAAATTTCATCCTGCGACAGTTCTCCCAATCCCCCCTGATTTTTGGAACGATATGTATATACTAAGATTGTATCAGCCACAAGAGGTCTGAGCTGTTCTAAAACAGCGCGGACTGCATTCAGATCATTTGCATGTTCAAATGCGTCCACACGCCATTCGATCATTTCCACATGCGATTCGACCATCTCCTTGACCTTATTTAATATATCCTCTTTGTTTTTCTCCAAAACAGGCACGCAGACAAGCGGTTTTCCGCTTCCGATCACTTTATTCTTTACGCATAAATATTCTTTCATGGCAGTTCCTTTTCCTTCGCTTTTTATGGATATGATTATACCTTTTTGCTTTGCCGAATGCAACGAAAACGGCAAGAAGATTGACATACAAAGCGTTTGGGAGTATGATAGGCAGTGATTTTTCGAACAATACATATGAGGTGAAAATTTATGAGTTTTACTTTTATAAACCAATTGCCAAGCCCGGAAGAGATCAAACGCGACTATCCGCTTTCTCCGGAACTTGCAAAGCTAAAGGCAGCACGTGACGCACAGATCTCGGATGTTCTCTCCGGAAAGGATGATCGTTTTCTTCTTATTATCGGTCCCTGCTCCGCAGACAACGAGGATTCTGTCTGCGACTATGTAAACCGCCTTACATCAGTGCAGGAAGATGTCAAGGATGAGATCATTATCATCCCGCGTATCTACACCAACAAACCACGTACCACCGGCGAGGGCTACAAGGGAATCGCATCCCAGCCTGATCCTGAGAAAGCACCTGACATGGTAGAGGGTCTGATTGCCATGCGCAAAATGCACATCCGCGCCATCCGCGAAAGTGGTCTTACCTGTGCAGACGAAATGCTCTATCCGGAGAATTGGGGTTACGTAGAGGATCTTCTCTCCTATGTTGCAATCGGTGCACGTTCCGTAGAGGATCAGCAGCATCGTCTTACCGTCAGTGGATTCGATGTTGCAAGCGGCATGAAGAATCCAACCAGCGGCGATTTCTCCGTTATGCTCAATTCTGTATATGCAGCACAGCATCCGCATCATTTTGTATACCGCGGATATGAGGTTGAGACAACCGGAAATCCATACACCCATGTTGTTCTGCGCGGTGCGGTAAGCAAACATGGCAACACTACTACCAATTACCATTATGAGGATTTGATCCGCCTCCATGAAATGTATGAGAAGATGGATCTTGTCAATCCGGCCGCTATCATTGATACCAACCACTCAAATTCAGGCAAGAAGTTCAAGGAGCAGATCCGGATTGCAAAAGAAGTCATGCACAACCGCCAGCTCTCTTCCGATATCCATTCCCTGGTAAAAGGCCTTATGATTGAAAGCTATATTGAGGAAGGTGCCCAGAAGATCGGCGAGCACATCTACGGAAAGTCAATTACAGATCCTTGTCTTGGATGGGATGATTCCAAGCGCCTGATCTATGAAATTGCCGAAATGAATGCCAAAAGATAATTTCTTAGCAGGAAGCTTCCTGCCACCGCTTCTATCAGGCAGCCTGCGGCAAAAATCAATATAAGAAAGAAAACCGATGCAATCTCTGCGAAAACATAACGTTTTCCGCTGTATTGTATCGGTTTTTTCTTATGTAAAATCAAAATAAGCAGCACAAGATATATTGCATAATGTGGGAAAATGGAAAAGAAAAAAATACCGGCTCCAAGGATTCCCTGACTATACAGGCAGGCACCGGCATAAATTCCGATCAAAAACAGTAACACAGGAGGCAGCACCTTTATCAGAAGCTGCCGGAAAGATGTAAGGCAAAGGATAAAAAGGATAAAGAAGAACCTGCCCCTTGTCCATACGATACTCCAGAATAGTTCCTTCCAATTCCATTTCTGCCCCGCAAAATAGTTCAGATGATATGCATCCAAAAGATTATCTGTAAAATAGCAGCTGCCAAGGAGCTGTGCCAGCAGTATTCCTGCCAGAAATACAACCAGCCACCATGTCCTTATACGTTTTGCATTTTGACTTTCTTTCCGTTTCATGTACTCAATCAAATTCCCTTTCCATTACTCCTTCTAGAATATGTCCCACTATTTGATTTTATTACTGTATGCCATAATTGCGGACACTGTTTTTGCATCCTGGATCCTGCCCTCATAGATCATCTGGCAAAGTGCGGAAAGCTCATATGCTTCTACATCAATGGATTCCCCCTCATCCAGGTGTTGGGTGCCGGGTATCAGATCCGTTGCAAGATATATATCAATAAATTCATCACAAAATGCTACTGTCGTGCGCAGTGATAGCAGATAGCTGACATTTTCACTCCGGTATCCGGTCTCTTCCTCAAGTTCGCGCACTGCACAGGCTTTTGTATCCTCCGACTTACTGTCTCTAGCCCCTGCCGGGATCTCAATCGTCTCCCGCTCCAGAGCATTACGGTACTGACGTACAAGCAGGATTCTTCCATCCGGCAGAACCGGAAGGATTGCCGCCGCCCCCATCCTATGGGATACCAGATCCCAATCTTCCGTTTTTCCGTTTGTAAACTGCATTGTGTCCTTGTACACATCAAGAATCGTTCCCTGATACATAAGCTCTCGTTTGATCCGCTTTGGTCTATCTGCCATTTTCTTTTCCCTCCAAAAGCGCCCGAAGTTCTCCGTTTGCCTGCTCGTAGTCCTTAAATAAAATGCCTGCTATATTACATCTTTTTGCTCCGTCGATATTAATCTGTCTGTCATCGATAAATACCGATTCCTCTGCCTTAAGTCCATAAGTATTCAACAAATATTCATAGATTGCCCGGTCTGGTTTCAGTTCACAGATCTGGTATGAAATGACCATACCATCCGCATACTTTAAAAAGTCATAGGTCTTTGAATTGATCTCGAACGCATTTCTTCCGTAATTTGACAGAATGTATACTCCATATCCCTCCTCCTTTAACGTGCGAAGCCACTCGTTGGAATATTCATATACATGTGTGATTGTCGGCAGATTATCCCACAGACGATCCACCTCCGCCTCAAATCCCGGCACACGCTCCTTGAAAAGTGCACGAATCTCCTGATCTCCATACGGATATTTGTCGCATTGCTCCCAGAACACCGGGAAAATATCCGCATGAAAAGCATCTATTGCCTCCTTGGAAAATCCAAGGGTCTTCATGCATTCATCCGGATGAAAGTCTACAAGAACACAGCCAAGATCAAATATAACATTCTTAATTGCCACTAATATTTCCTCCTGTTGTCTATTTCGAAAAAAACCGGAAGCCGTTCCCTAAGGAAAAACTTCCGGTTAATTTTTGATTGATCTTACTTTGCATAATCAATGACTCTGGACTCTCGGATAACGTTGATCTTGATCTGTCCCGGATACTCTAATTCAGATTCAATCTGCTTAGAAATATCTCTGGCCATCAATACCATGTCCGCGTCACTGATCTGCTCAGGAACTACCATAATACGAACCTCTCTGCCTGCCTGAATAGCAAAAGATTTCTCAACACCCTTATAACCATTTGTAATATCTTCTAACTGCTTTAACCGATTAGAGTATGTCTCTAATGTCTCTCTTCTTGCACCTGGTCTTGCTGCGCTGATTGTATCAGCCGCCTGTACCAGACATGCGATAAGAGATGTCGGTTCAACATCCCCATGATGTGATTCTACTGCATTAATCACCAATGCGGATTCCTTGTATTTCTTACATAATTCTACACCCAGTTGAATATGTGAGCCTTCCATATCATGGTCAACAGCTTTTCCAATATCATGTAATAATCCGGCGCGCTTTGCCATGCGAACATCTTCGCCGATCTCAGCAGCCAGAAGTCCAGTCAACTGTGCAACTTCAATGGAATGCTTCAATGCATTCTGACCATAACTGGTACGGAACTTCATCTTTCCAAGTAAACGAACCAATTCCGGATGGATACCATGAATGCCTACTTCAAGTACAGCATTCTCACCCTCTTCCCTGATCATGGTCTCAACTTCTTTCTGAGCTTTCTCGACCATTTCCTCAATACGAGCCGGATGAATTCTTCCATCAACAATCAGCTTCTCCAGAGCGATCCTTGCGACCTCTCTGCGGATTGGATCAAAGCTTGATAAAATGACTGCCTCCGGTGTATCATCAATGATCAGATCCACACCGGTCATCGTCTCGAGTGTACGGATATTACGTCCCTCTCGTCCGATGATACGTCCCTTCATCTCATCGTTTGGAAGCTGTACAACAGAAATCGTTGTCTCTGCCACATGATCTGCAGCACATTTCTGAATGGCTGTAACCACGTAGTCCTTCGCTTTCTTGTTTGCTTCCTCCTTCGCCTGATTCTCCAATTCCTTGACTAACTTTGCAGTATCAATTTTTACATCTTCTTCAATGGTTTTTAAGAGGTATTCTTTTGCTTGTTCGGAGGTTAATCCAGAGATTCTTTCGAGTTCCTGTAAGCGTTGCTCATTAAGCTTTGCAATCTCTTCCTTCTGCTTGTTTAACGCTTCTTCCTTCGCTGCAAAACCAGCTTCACGCTTCTCAACGGCCTCTAACTTCTTGTCCAGACTTTCTTCCTTCTGAACAATACGTCTCTCATTCCGCTGAATCTCCCCTCTGCGTTCTTTGATCTCTTTGTCGAGTTCATTCTTGGCCTTGATGTTCTCTTCCTTTGCTTCGAGCAAGGCCTCACGCTTCTTGGTTTCGGCTGTTTTTACTGCCTCATCGATGATCTCTCTGGCTTTCTCCTCAGCGTTTCCAATCTTGGAATTGGCAACATTCTGATGATAAACACCTGCGATCAACCATACAACAATTGCAGCTATAAGGATAGAAACTACAGCAGTGATTACATAAGGTAACACTACAGGAGCACCTCCTTTATTAAATTTTCATTGTACATATAACAAAAAGAAAACCCTTTTTTGTGTCATAAACTACAACGTATAAATTGTATCGTTTTTATAGAAATATGTCAAGAAGTTGTGTCATTTTTGAAACAATTCTATACATTCTGATTACTATTCACTCCATTCGCGGCAGTATTACAGCTCTACGCATCATCTGCTTCGTGTACGGAATTGGATCACTTTTTCATGCATTTTAAGATATCGCTGCTGCGGAATCCACGTCTTAGAACATATTGATAAATCCTTGCGAACTCCTTCTGATCGCAGTTCTCGGGGTCATAATGCCGTTTGGCAAGAAGCACCATGATCTGCCCTGTCTCATCCCCATCACAGCCGTTTTCTACTGCCCTCTCTGCAACGTCACGCTCCACTCCCTTTGCAAGAAGCTTCTGCTTAAGCTGTCCCCTGCTCATCCGCTCCTTGTGATACTGCACATAAGTAGCAGCATAGCGCTCGTCGTCAAGATAGTGAAAGTCCTTCACATATTGGATAGCCTCGTCAATACAGTCCTGCGGATATTCTCCGGCAGCCAGCTTATCGCGGAGCTGACGCTCCGTGCGATCCATCTGTTCAAGCAGATGCATGGTACGTTTCTTTGCGCGCTTTCCAAGCGTATTCTTCATCAGATCCTCATACTGCCTGTAAGACAAAGAGGCATGCTCCTGTATCCGATAGGTGCGTGCCTCTCCTCTGTAAAGCAGACAAGTGATTCCATCGGAAAACTTCACCCGAAGTTTTCCCTTTCCAACCGGCTCACAGCCGATCACCTCTACACTGTCCATATCCTGTTATTTCCTTCCCGGCTTTAAATTAAACTATTTTGAATAGACGGCATCATTTCTGGCAAGAAGATACACACAATATTGATTCATGCTGATTCCTTCTCTCTTGGAATGTTCTGCAAGGGAGCGGTGCAGACTACGCGGAAGCCTAAGCTTAAACTGCCCTGAATAATCCTCTAAGCTATCCGGCTCATGAATTTCCACCCCATCTTCCATCGCAGCTTCAAGCCAGGCCCTCTTAGCATCCAAAGCGTTGGCAACTGCGGATTCTATTGTTTCTCCGCAAGTAATACAACCCGGAAGTTCCGGAAAAGAAACCACAAAACCACCCTCGTCCTTATCCTCGACAATTTCCATGCGATAATTCATTGCCAAATAATCATTCAACGTTTTCATTATTTAGCACCTCACTTTCCACAATCTGCTTTACCATTTCAACATATACTTTTTTGATTGGTTCATGCTTTGGTATCGTTATCGGCTGGCATCCGTTTTTCCTAAATGTATAGTGACTGCTCCCGCCCTTTGGGGCATTCATCACATATCCGTAACTTTCCAATACCTTACGCAATTCTTCAAACCGGAGGTCTTTTGATAAAGCACATATTCTCGATAATAATTTGTCCCATTTTGACATTCTGAATACCTCTTGCTTATATTATATGTGGTGTCATATTTGGTGTCAATGTTTGTTTTTTATTTCTCGTACCGATAGTGCAATTTTTATTCACTGCAAACACATTTTCTGTATTATAAATTTAAGAATGCGGAGCATTACACTCCGCACTCGTATACACATATATCAGTTCTTTAAACACGCTTTTCTAAGCCGATTTTTTCCTTTATTCTTTCTCGGTGCTCTCTTCCGGTACTTCCTCTTCCTGCTCTGCGAAGAAGTGCTCACGCACCTTCTCCTCGATCATCGCTGCAAATGCCGGGTTCTCACGCAGATAATTCTTGGCATTCTCACGTCCCTGCCCGATCTTATCACCCTCGTAAGCATACCACGCACCGGACTTATTGATAATGTTCAAATCTGATGCAAGATCCAGAATGTCTCCTTCCTTGGAGATTCCCTGACCAAACATAATATCAAATTCAGCTTCCTTAAACGGCGGTGCTACTTTGTTCTTTACGATCTTTACGCGGACATGGTTACCAACCACCTCTCCTGCCTGCTTCAAAGACTCTACTCGCCTGACATCCAGCCGTACAGACGCATAGAACTTAAGCGCACGTCCACCGGTCGTCGTCTCCGGGTTGCCAAACATCACGCCAACCTTCTCACGGAGCTGGTTGATAAAGATAACAATACAGTTGGACTTGCTGATCACACCGGTCAGCTTACGAAGTGCCTGGCTCATAAGTCTTGCCTGTAAGCCCACATGGGAATCTCCCATATCACCATCAATCTCCGCCTTCGGAACAAGGGCTGCAACAGAATCAACAACAACGATATCCACCGCACCGGAACGCACCATCGTCTCGGTAATCTCAAGGGCCTGCTCTCCGCAGTCCGGCTGAGATATGTAAAGATTATCAATATCTACTCCGATATTCTTCGCGTATACCGGATCCAGCGCGTGCTCCGCATCAATAAATCCGGCAATTCCGCCCATCTTCTGAACCTCTGCAACACAGTGCAGGGCAACGGTTGTCTTACCACTGGATTCCGGTCCGTAGATCTCGATAATACGCCCCTTCGGAAGCCCTCCGAGACCGAGTGCAATATCAAGACTTAATGATCCGGTCGGCACCGTCTCAACATTCATATGTGCAGCATTATCGCCAAGCTTCATGACAGATCCCTTACCATACTGCTTCTCAATCTGCGCAATCGCCGCATCCAATGCTTTTAATTTATCTTCTTTTGCCATAGTTAATCTCCTTTTGTTCGAACTTATGTTCGTCTTTTGTTTCATAGTAGTATACTTTTACTTCTTTGTCAACCACAAAACTCTAAAAAAGGGAAAAACAGCGAATATGCTGTGTAAGAAAAAAGAGCAGTCGCTTTTGCAACTGCCCTCATTATACAGATATACTTCCACGCCGTCAATGACAAAACTTTTTTAATCTTTTAAATATGTTGCAAGTGAAAAATAGGCATTTGCTTCTGCATAGTTTGACGCAAGCTGTGCGTATTGAGCCGTCAATGCCGAGTTTTGCTCCGTTTGCCGCAACGTCTTGAGCATCTTGTTGTTCTTTTCAATAAGACTGTTTACAATTTCATTCTGCTGTGCCTGCGCGCATCGTGTCTCAAAAATTAAATTTTCGACCTTATTAACAATCTCATTAAGCTTCGATTCTACCCGACGTATTCCATCTTCCATTTTCATCTGAAGGCATATCTGCTCATAGGAAAGCTGGGTACTTTCCGCAACTTCATAAATGTATTGAACAGCCGCCAGATTACCACGATATTCCTTTGCAATAATATTCATATCATAAAACGAATCGAGAACATTCCCAATCCTTTCGACGTTCTTTTCATACTCTTCACATTCTGCATTCCAATTAGCCTTTATTGTTGGAAGTTGCTTTTTGCGTTCCTTTGCTTCTCTAATTCTCTTATCATTCGCTTTACTTATCTCGTTGCATTCATACTTATATCTTCCTTCGCACTCATTATTTTCATATACTGCCTTTGCAATAATAACAATACCAATAATTGCCCATACCAACGTCATCAGGTTAAATGCCCCTGTGAGCATACTATCAGCTTTACCACTCAGTAAGTTATTAACTTCAAACATAACTAATGCACAAAAGATGAGTGCTACCCCTTTCGCATATCCGTCGGTATCCTTCCAAGGAGCACTTGGATATTCTAATAATCTCGGCTCGCCCCCATAATACTCACAATCATTCTCATATTCTGCTTGCTTTTCTCCATGCTTCTTCTTTAAGACATACCGCGCCACTTCCAAATCACGAACATTCTGCAAATACAGCTCCAAAGCGCCTCGATCCATTTCTGTATTATGTACCTGGGTTATCCCTGTATAGTCAACCCGTGAAACTTCATTTTTTATATCTGTACTTTCATCCATTGAGAAACCACAATACTTACAAAACTTAGCACCGCCTGCAATTTCTTTTCCACAATTTGAGCAAAACATTTCCTTTTTCTCCTTTGTCCAAAATTAACTAAATTTAATACTGCATATTCCATTTTGCTCCTACTTTAAATTCGCTACACACTAAAAAGTAACAATAAACGATCACCCTCTTTTTAATTTTTTAAGTATGTTGCAAGTGAGAAATAAGCATTTGCCTCTGCATAGTTTGACACCAGCTGTGCGTATTGAGCCGTCAGTGCCGAGTTTTGCTCCGTTTGCTGCAACGTCTTGAGCATCTTGTTGTTCTTTTCAATGAGACTATTTACAATTTCATTCTGCTGCATCTGCGCACATCGTGTCTCAAAGATTAAATCTTCAACTTTATTAACAATTTCATTAAGCTTCGATTCTACCCGACGTATTCCATCTTCCATTTTCATTTGAAGGCATATCTGCTCATAAGGAAGCTGGGTACTTTCCGCAACTTCATAAATGTATTGAAGAGCCGCTAGATTACCACGATATTCCTTTGCAATGATATTCATATCATAAAATAAAGTAAGTATATTCCCAATTTCCTCAATATTTTTTTCGTACTCTTCACATTCTGCATTCCAATTAGCAGTAATTACCGAACCTTGCCTTTGTCGATCTTTTGCATCCGCAATCGCTTTTTCATTTTGTCTATGAGTAACCTTATATTGATACTCATATTTAAACTGACGTTCATAATTACTCTTTTCAGCCATGACAATATGTATAATTCCATAAATTACAAAAGCAAACGCTAAGATAGCTAACACCCATAATCTAACAACAAGATTAAAGATACCTAAAACCACCGCACATATAATACCAATTTTCCATTTTCCGCATTTTTCCATCATTGGTTCATACGGATATTGCTTCAAATTCGGCTCTCTATAATAATAGTTATAATTACGGTTATATTCTGCTTGCTTTTCTCCGTGTTTCTTTTTTAAGACATACCGTGCCACTTCCAAATCACGAACATTCTGCAAATACAATAGCAACGCGCCTCGATCCATTTCCGTATTATGTGCGGTGGCTATCTCTGTATGGCTCACTGGCGAAACTTCATTTTTTATATCCGCACTCTCATCCATTGAAAAGCCACAATACTTACAAAACTTGGCACCGTCTGCAATTTCTTTTCCACAATTTGAGCAAAACATTTCTTTTCTCCTTTGTCTTAAATTTTATGTAGTACGATCAGTTTCTTTACCTACTCAATCTATCCTCTTTTTCCCATTCATAATATTTTCCTTTCTTTTTGTCCATCATATGATGGACGTTTTAAAAAATTGTACAACATATGTTGTACACTGTCAATTAAATAAAAGTATGATCAGGTGGTGTTTATGGGATATTACCCTCGATTGCGGGACTTGCGGGAAGATAAGGATCTGTCTATCCGAAAATTGGCAGATATTATTCACATGCAGCGCACAACATATCACAATTATGAGACCGGAAAAAGAGAATTGCCGTTTGAACTAGCGGTCACACTCGCTAAATTTTATAATGTTTCCTTAGACTATATCGGAGGCTTAACTAACGATCCAACTCCGCCAAACAAGAAAAAAATTTAAGGGATATTCCACCAAAACCAATGGAATATCCCTTTTCTTTACTAAAATTCAAAAATTGCAAGCAACGCCCGATTTACTCATTTGTAAGTGTATTCAAATAATCCATGATCGTCTGCTTGTCCTGCAGTCCCACCATGCGCTCCTGAAATACACCTTTATTCATAAATACAAGTGTCGGGATGCTGACTACACGGTAATCCAGCGCAAGTGAAGGCTGCTCGTCCACATTGACCTTGCACACTTTAACCTTTCCAGCCATCTCTTCTGCGATCTCGTCCACGATCGGTCCCTGCATCATGCATGGTCCGCACCAGCTCGCCCAGAAATCAATTACAACCGGCACATCTGCGCCAAGCACTTCCTGCTCAAAAGTATCCTTCGTTAATTCTACAACACTCATTTTTGTTCCATCCTTTCTTATATACTCACACACTAATTGCGGCTGAACTCCTCAAGAACCAGTCCTTTGTTGCGGTCGAGCACCATGCCGACGCTCCATGCATTGACAAACAGAAGCAGCGGATTGCCCTTCATATCCATGACCTTCTTCATATCAGAGGTTCCTACGATCGCATCCACATCCGTCTCCTCCTTGTTGGCGATCCAGCGGATATGCTCATACGGAAGGTTCTCCAGACGTATCTCCACATTGTATTCATTCTCCAGACGGAACCGCAGGACATCGAACTGCAGGACACCTACTACACCTACTATGATTTCCTCCATGCCGCCTTTATATTCCTGGAAAATCTGGATCGCGCCTTCCTGTGCGATCTGTGTCACGCCCTTTACGAACTGCTTACGCTTCATGGAATCCACGAGACGCACGCGCGCGAAGTGCTCCGGTGCGAAGGTCGGAATACCCTCAAACGCGAATTTCTCCTTGGCGGTGGTAAGCGTATCTCCGATCGAGAAAATGCCCGGATCAAAGATGCCGATGATATCCCCCGCATATGCCTCCTCTACCATCTTGCGCTCGTCAGCCATCATCTGCTGCGGCTGGGACAGCTTGATATTCTTCTGCCCCTGCACATGGTAGACCTCCATGCCGGCGGTAAACTTGCCGGAACAGATGCGCATGAATGCGATACGGTCTCTGTGGTTCTTGTTCATGTTTGCCTGAATCTTAAACACAAACGCGGAAAAATCTTCACGGAACGGATCGATCATTCCCTGATTGGACTGTCTTGCAAGCGGTGCATACGTCATCTGTAAAAAGTGCTGCAGGAATGTCTCTACACCAAAGTTTGTAAGAGCCGATCCGAAAAATACCGGGGAAAGCTCTCCCTTTGTCACCTGTTCAATGTCAAAGGCTGCACTTGCGCCATCCAAAAGCTCGATCTCCTCCAAAAGCTGATTCTTAAAATCAGCACCGATCTCCGCCTCAAGTGCCGGATCATCGATTCCGATCAGTTTCTCGGAGCCTTCCTTTGTTCCCTTTAAGGTATCTGCAAATGTCATGACCGTCCTGGTGTTGCGGTCATATACACCCTTAAATTCCTTTCCGGAACCGATCGGCCAGTTGATCGGACAGGTAGCAATTCCAAGCTCTTTTTCAATATCATCCAGAAGCTCAAAGGTGTCGTTCGCATCGCGGTCCATCTTGTTGATAAATGTAAAGATCGGGATGTGCCGCATCACGCAGACCTTAAACAGCTTTCTCGTCTGCGCTTCGACACCCTTACTTGCATCAATTACCATGACCGCTGAATCTGCCGCCATAAGTGTACGGTATGTGTCCTCCGAAAAGTCCTGATGTCCCGGAGTATCCAGAATGTTTATACAATATCCGCCGTAATTAAACTGCAAAACGGATGAGGTTACGGAAATACCTCTCTGCTTTTCGATCTCCATCCAATCAGAAACCGCATGGCGGGCAGTCGCTTTACCCTTTACGGAACCGGCAAGGTTGATTGCGCCACCGTATAATAAAAACTTCTCGGTAAGTGTCGTCTTACCGGCATCCGGATGGGAAATGATCGCAAATGTACGACGTTTTTGAATCTCATCTTTTAAGTTACTCACAAATATATCCTCCAACTACGCATATCCGGCTTTTGCCGCTTTTAGTAGTATATCCTAGATTTCCCAGATTTTCAACGAATAATCAAAAAACTATTGTTCTAAAGCAGTCTCATCCGTACTGATCGGAGTGATGATAATATTTTCCGCAGCAATTCCGGTTTTTCGTTTTACAATGTCTTCCACCTGTGCGCGCTTGGCGTCCGTCACATCTCCCATATCAACCACTACATCACAAGTATCGTCACTGATGCTGACCACAACATTTAAAAATCCTTTCGCCTCAAGCATCATCTCTGCGTTCGCCTCCTTCTCGGAGATATCCGCAAGCGTAACCATCTCATTTACCGCATCCTGTTTCTGTTCTTCGCTCAGAGATTCATTATCGATAATCTCCAAAAGAGCCTCCTTATTCTTTGAACGGATCTGTTCGCGATTCAGCTTTACCTCCGCTGCATAGCTTGCTCCGGCTACATTTACGCTTGTAAGCACTGTCTCCCCCGGATTTAAGGCCTCCTCAGCATCCGGCGCCGTATTCTCTTCCTCGCTTAATGCCACATCCTGTGCATCAATGTCCTCATCAAGCAAAATTTCTTCTCCCATGGTCTGTGTGCTGTCCGTTTCCTCGAAAATGTCATATGTACTGTTGTCGATGACATACTCATTCTCTACCGCCTGTGCTCCTGTCTCGGTTGTCTTCTCCTTATTATTGTTTACACGGTCATAGCTTATGTATCCTGCGATCGCGATCATAAATGCAAGTGTAGTGATAATCAGTTGGTTTTTGTGAAAAATCTTCTTCAATTTGCGTCCTCCTAATCAGACATCTTTACTATTTTTATTTTATGAGCCTCAATATTAAATAATGCCATAACCGCATCAGAAATATCAGAAACCGTCACTGCATTACCGCCGCCCTGTGCCACAATCAGTACCCCTTCGACATCCGGCAGATACCAGTTTGTCACATAAGGACTTTCCTCCTTGTCATTCTTGTAAACAACCGTACTTGTCTCACTGTCCTCACCATTTCTCTTTATGTTCTTATCGAGCACATGTGCGCCGGTGTCCTTCATTGTAAGCATAACACGCACCTTACCGACACCATCCATGTCGGAAAGCAGTTCTTCCAATTCTTTCTCCAGCATTTCTTTATATGCATCGTTTTCCTCTGCCTTTTCATTTTCCGCCACGCGTTCTACTGTCTGTTCCGTTTTTTCCTGAGCCGGATAGCTGCTTTTTTCCTGTTCTCCCCCATTCGAAGGTATTGCGATAACTAACAGCAAAATTCCAAACAGGAGCACAATCAGCCAATCTGTGCGATTCATATTGCTTAGTTTACTCTGTAGACTCTTCCACGAAAAAGATTTCAAACATATCCTCCCCCTCTCCCTCATAGGCAATATTATCCAGCTGCTCTGAAAGTTCCTCAAATGAAACAGTTTCCGGCAATGTCATATCCTTATCCATCCATGTAAGTACCGGCTTCAACAATAACACTGCCATGAGTGCCCCCGTAAAAAACTGCACATACTTTTTGTAGCTCTCCTTCGGTGTCAGATACGCGATGATCTGCAAGAACAGCAAAAATATAAAATAGCTTTTCACAAAACCTGTGAGCACTCCCATCACAGCCTCACCTCCTTATACTCATTCTTCCCCAACCTCCGCGAAACACCTCTGCATCCCATATAGAAAACTATCCTGCATATCCGGGCTTCACCTTTTATGAAAAGCACCACCGCAAATTGCGAGATTCTAGTTCAACCGTCCGGCGGTTTATTTATGAGTTCTGTCTTTTATAGGTTTGAGCACTCCAGCCCGGCGGTTCGTGGCAGAAAGACTTTGCAATTCGAGAACTTTTGTGTTCTTCTTGCGGGCGGCTTTTGGGAAATGTGAGCATGCCCTTCATCTGTTTGAGCTAACCGTGTTTATATATAGAAGATATAAAAAGCGAGTTTTGAAGGGCATGCTCTAATATCAACTTCACAAAAACGCCCGCTTAGAAGAACTAAAAAGTTTGAGTGCAAGTCTTTCTGCCGCGGACAGTCGGGCGGGGAGTGTCAAAGCCGACAAAAGACACAACTTTATCATCGCCGGATCGGTTGAAAGAATCTCTGCAATTTTTGTGGAATCGCTTTTCTCTAAAAGGTGAAGCCCGGATATGCGCACATAGTAAGTCTCCCTGGATGCAAATGTGTCCCGCGGAGGCTGCCTAATAGATAAAGCTCGTCGAGGCGGTCACCATTGCGATCGCGATCAGAAAAAGGAGCATACTATCTACGATCACATCAAAGTACATGGAGCTGCCCTTCGCCACCCCGTTGACTGCGCCGAGGATTCTGGGATCACAGACAGGCTGGAGGATTGCAGCGATGATCTTATATAAAAAAGTAAAGCACAGCACCTTTATAACCGGTGTCATGCACAGGATCAGAAGAACCACAAGTCCGGCGACACCGACGCTGTTTTTTACGAGCATCCCGCAGCCTAATAGCACCTCCTCCGCAAGATGAAATCCATTGCCGACTCCCGGAAGTACCGATAAGGATTTGAGCACTGCGCTCTGCGAGATCCGGTCTCTTGCCGGTGCAAGCAGCGATTGTATCGCACTGATCCCGATCACGCCGCCAATCGCCGCCTTGCGGAACAGCCGAACGACCGTTGCGATCAGATCTGCCAGCTTTGAGAATTTGTGCTCTGCAAAAAAGTGATCCATCAGCTCAAGCAGCACATACATGTGGATTCCCGGCACGACCATGTATTTTAACGCCCATTCCAGCAGATAGATCAGAGCGAACATCAGCTCGTAAAACATGCCTGCCGATGCCGTGTTGCCGGATAGCATCAGGGTTGTGGCATACGCCGGAACAAGCACCTGCAAAAAACCTGTCACGTCCGTCATCCCGGACTCCACGACCGCCGACACCAGAAGAAAGGACTGCATCATCAGAAGGATCACGGCTCCATAGACTATGAAGAAGCTCATCTGTGAGACATACGCGTCCGGCTTTACCAATAACCTCTGAAAAAAGGCAAACAGACACGACAGCAGAAGCATCTTCAAGAGCAGCGTCTTTCCTCCCGCAAGCTCCGCAAAGAACAGCTCCCAGATCTGCTTTCCGACGTTTTTTACCCCCTGCAGTTTTCCCTCGCTCGCCACGTTCTGCGCCACAAGCTCATAGAAAGAGAGATTTCCGTCTATATGCTCGCTCAGATACGCATCCACGGAATCCAGCTTTAACAGCTCAAGCAGCCTGCTGATATATTCGTTTTCGCCTGCTTCGATGGTGCCTCACCTCCTTTCGCCTGCCGGTTCTATGACACAAAAAACGCATCCAGCAGTTCCAATATGTTCCCGATGCAGGGAATGCTTAAGACAAGGATCGATATTTTGGCAAACAGCTCGATCTGCCCCGCGAGCGACGCATAGCCGGCATCCTTGCAGATGGAGGAAGCAAATTCCCCGATGTAGGTAATGCCAAGCATTTTAAAAAGGATGGTCAGCGTTCCATCATCCAGCGGCAGCCGCCCGATCAGGGTCTGCAAAAAATCCGCGACCTGCTGTACCTGCACAAGCACAAATGAGAATATGAGAACTACCGCAGCAATTCCCATCAGAACCGCATACTCGCCCTTTTCCTTTTTGCAGATCATAGAGAGAAATGTCACTAAGATTCCAATCATTCCAACCTTTAACATACATCCCCCTGTCAGATGGAAAACAGCGCTTCCATCGTCTGAAACAGCTCGCTGATATAGGGAACGATCCAGAACAGGACAATGATCAGCCCCGCAAGGCTTAACAAAAATGCCTGTTCCTCCCTCCCGCTATGCTTTAACACCTGGCACAGCACTGTAACAATGATTCCAACGGCTGCAATTTTAAATATGATCGTCACACTCATTCCATTCCCCTTTATTGCGTTCTCTTCGTGCTTCTTTTACAGTAAAACAACAACTATCATCACCCCAAGAAGCATCCCTACCGGAGTCCATACCTTGTTTTTCTCCCGATATTCCTGCCCCGCGTTCTGGCAGAAGGCTTTCATTTTCTCCTCACACAGCAAAAGTCCCTGCGCATTTTCCATCAGGTTCCTTCCAAAAAACGAGCCGCCCGAATGCAGCAAAACCTCCCACTCCTCCCCGGATAAATGCCATGCTTCCCGCGTTTGTAAGCATGCCTGCCGGAAGGCTTCCTCCCCGGTACTGTAACTGTGTTCCTTCAAAAAAATCTCCAGACATTCGAGCATTGCGCCAATAGCACTCTCCCTCAGACATTCCTGACACCGGTAGCGATGCACGAAGTCCGGTATGTGAATCCGTTCCTCCTCCATCGCGTGTCTTGCGCTCCGGTACAGCCTGCATAGCTGCTCCAGTTCCCGGATGCGGTTTTTCCAACTGCTCTGCCAGCTATGTAAAAATCCCGCGCAGGCAAGCAGAACGACCGCTGCGCCGGTCAGCTTTAGCATAGCGTTTGCAGCTTTTTGTCAAACACATGGTAGCTGCGTTTTTCCGTATTCTCCCGCCGGATCTGCACCAGACGCTCGATCTGTCCCGTCTCCAGAAGTTCCGCCATAAACGGCTTCTCATACAGCTCGTCTATGCTGCCAGCATGGACAGTCGCAAGCAGATGGCAGCCGCTGTATAGGATTTCCTGTACCGCCTCAAATTCGTCCCTTCGTCCGAGTTCGTCCACCGCGATCACCTGCGGGGACATTGTTCGGAGCAGCATCTGCATCCCCTTTCCCTTCGGGCAGTTGTCAAGCACATCCACCCTCGGTCCCAGATCATTTTGCGGCACGCCGCAATAGCAGGCGGCAATCTCCGACCGCTCGTCCACAACCGCTACCTTCACGCCCGGATGTGTGGCGTCCCCATTTGAGAGCATGCGGATCAGATCCCGCAGCAGGGTTGTCTTTCCCATTCCGGGCTCTGCCAGAATAAATGCGTTTTTTATGGAATCCGCTCGTATGTATGGATATACCGGTGCGGCGCAGCCCTTGACCTCATGCGCCACTCGTATGTTGAGTGCTCCGATGTCCACGATGCGCCGGACGACCTCCTCGCCATCCTCACGCTTTCGGTTCGCGCGCCCCGCCACGCCCACGCGGTGTCCACCCTTCATGGTGAAAAAGCCCTGCCGCAGTTCTTCCTCCAGCGCATACGGGGAATAATCCGACAGATAATTTAACATTTCCGTCAGCTCGTCCTCGCTGATCTTTTTAAGCCTGAGTGAGGAACAGTCCCCATACAAGAGCTCCGCTTCCTGCCCCACCCGGATGCGGATCTCCTCAAGTCCATCCTCAAAGTTCTCCGGCAGAAACGGACACAACGATTTTGGAAGTATATTGTAAAGTCCCATATCTGTTCTCCTTACAACAAAAAAGTCATAGGCATTTATATGCCTATGACTTATATATATGACTTGTCTATCAAATTATGATTACTTTTGCTTACATGCGATCCGGTGCGGAAAATCCCAACAGGTCGATGCAGGTCTCAAGGATGCCCTTTGTCAGCATCAACAGTGCAATGTAGGACTGCTGTTTCTTCGGGTCTTCCTCCGCAAGTATCTTTGTTCCGTGATAAAATGCATTAAGCGCATTGGAAAGCTCATAAATGTATGCACATACCTTATGCGGTGCAGTCTCTTCAAATGCGTTCTCAATCGCTGCATTGAATTTGGAAAGCGAAAGCATCAGGTTCTTCTCGCTCTCGGAACCACTTGCCAGGATCGCAGTTCCTGGCGTTGGAAGTGAGTTCCCTCTTGCCTCATATTTTGCGAGGATAGATTTGATACGGACGATCGTGTAAAGAATATATGGGCCGGTATTTCCCTCAAAAGAAGTAAACCGATCAATATCAAAAATATAATCCTTGCTTGCCTGATTGGAAAGGTCTCCATACTTTACAGCTGACAATGCAATGATCTTCGCAGTTTCCTCTGCCTCTTTTTCATCCATGCGCAGATCATCTTTTTCTTTCTGGTTCTCCTTGATCTTGCGCAGCATCTCCTCGTTGATCTCATCCAAGAGGTACTCCAGACGCATAACGCCGCCCTGACGTGTCTTAAACGGCTTGCCGTCCTTTCCGTTCATGGTTCCAAATCCGATGTGCTTTAACTCTACATCTTCACGCACAATCCCGGTCTTTTTCGCGCAGCGGAATACCTGTGTAAAGTAAAGCTCCTGACGCTTATCGGTCAGATAGATCATCATATCCGGGTTGTAGTCCTGCACGCGCCATACCATCGTTGCAAGGTCTGTCGTGTTATAGAGTGATGCCCCATCGGATTTTAGAATCATACATGGTGGAATCTCCTTGGTGTCGGTATCTTCCTTTACATCGACAACCAATGCGCCATCGCTAATATACGCAAATCCGTCATCCTTCATCTTCTGTACCATTGCCGGGATATAAGGCTGCGCATCAGACTCGCCTTTCCACAATTCAAAGGATACATTCAGGTTCTCATAATTTCGCTTAAGGTCCGTAACGGAAACATTTAAAATATGATCAAGAAGGGCCTTGTAGCCTCTTCTTCCGTGTTGCAATTCATACGTTGCCTGCATGGCAGCTTCCTTAAAAGCTGCATCTTCCTTGGACTTACCGCTCGCAGTCGGGTAGATTTCCTCCAGCTCTGAGATCGTAAACGGGGCCTCTGCCGGGTATTCCCCTTCATAGTCAGGATCAAAATATACAAGTTCCGGCTTTCTCTCCTTAAGTTCCGTGATGATCAGTCCCATCTGAAGCCCCCAGTCTCCGATATGGACATCACCGATGACATTGTGCCCCATATATTTTCCGAGGCGCTTCACACTCTCTCCAATAACTGCTGAGCGGAGATGTCCGACATGAAGCGGCTTTGCAACATTCGGTCCACCGTAGTCGATGATAATTGTCTTTGGATTGGCCACTTTATCACATCCAAAACGACCTTCTTCCTTTTGCATGTCATTTAAGTAGCCCGCAAGGTATTCCGGACTTAATTTCAGATTCAGGAATCCCGGCTTTACGGATTCCACCATGGAAAACATCGCGTTATCGGACAGACGCGCTGCGATCTTGTCTGAAATCATAAACGGAGCACATTTGTATTCCTTTGCCGCAGACATTGCACCATTGCATTGGTATTCACACAGATCCGGACGGTTTGATAATGTAACTCTTCCGTATTTCTCGTCATAGCCTTCTTCCTTGAAAGCCTTTGTAACTTCTTCCGATATCAAATCGATGAGTTTTTTCATAGTTTCCTCCTAATCACTTTGTGAGCTGCTCTTCTGTCCGGCAGCATCTGCACTGCCTTTAGAAACCGCTTATGCCCACTCTTTAAAAATTACATTGCGATACTTGCCTAACACCGCAAGCAACAAAGAACCGAGGATGCATACAGAGATAACCTCTCCGAGTCCTACGGTTACAATATTAAATACCCAGGTAATGTTTACGCCCTTCCAGATAACATCCGGAATATGGTAAGCAAAGATAAGCACCGGTGGGATGATCGCCGCATTCGCGATTACCGGTGGAAGCGTACACAAAAACTTGTGTCTGCGGAGCAGATAGGTAAACACAGCTCCAAGTAACGTTGCAAGGCTTCCGAACACAATGTCCCAGATGGTAGCTCCCGTAACCAGATTCGCAAGCAGGCAGCCGATCCATAGTCCCGGAACAGCCGCCGGGGTAAAGTATGGCAGGATGCACAGTGCCTCCGAAATACGAACCTGAATGGTTCCGCTTGCAAGGTCAAAGGCTGCGATAAAAACGGTAAGCACCACATAGATTGCCGCAATGACCGCCGCCTGGGTAATAAAAAGTACCTTTTTGTTTCTCATATTCATTTTTCTCCTTTAGTTTTGTTTTTCGTCAGGAAGGTCTCGAACTGACGTAAATATATTCGCAAAAGCAGACACTTTCACGATTTTGCTAGTATATCAAAGATACTTAAAAAAATCAAGATTGCTGCTCTAAACCGAGGAAACAATATTCATAATTGCGTCCTCATTCTGTCTGAATAAAACGAACAGAACTGGAAATCCTTTCATTATCACATGTTTGGAGGATGCCATGTCAACCTATAAAGTCGAGATCTGCGGTGTCAATACTGCAAAATTGCCAATCTTAAAGGAATCAGAAAAAGAGGAATTATTCAAGCAGATAAAAGCAGGGGATGAAGCTGCAAGAGAAACATACATCAAAGGGAATCTGCGTCTTGTCCTTTCTGTCATCAAGCGCTTCTCCGGTCACAATGAAAATGTAGATGATCTTTTTCAGATTGGCGTGATCGGTCTGATCAAGTCAATTGACAATTTTGATCCGAACCTCGGTGTCAAATTCTCAACATACGCCGTTCCGATGATCATCGGGGAGGTTCGCCGTTATCTCCGCGACAACAGTTCCTACCGCATTCCACGCTCACTCCGTGACACCGCCTACAAGGCAATCCATACCCGTGAACTGCTCTCCCGCACGATGCTCAGTGAACCGACACTCGATGATATTTCACGCGAAAGCGGCATTTCCAAAGAAGATATCGTGTATGCCCTTGATGCCATCCAGACTCCGTTATCCTTGTTTGACCCTGTCTATACAGATGGTGGTGACACCCTCTATGTCATGGATCAGATCTCCGACAAAAAGAGTAAGGAGGAAAAGTGGGTGGAGGATATCGCATTGTCCGAAGCGCTAAAACGGCTGAACGAACGTGATGAGCAAATTATCAAACTCCGCTTTTTCGAGGGAAAGACGCAGATCGAAGTAGCAGAAGAAATCCATATTTCACAGGCACAGGTCTCTCGATTGGAGAAAAACGCACTAAAAAGCATGCGCGGATATCTAAAGTAAAAAAGAGGACCCAAAGGTCCTCTTTTTAGTAGTTATCAATATTTAAAGAACTTCATCGCCTCTTCAAGCATCTGAGCCTGCCCCTGCACCTCGGTTGCCTGCTGGGCAACAATATTGATCGTTGCCGTCAGTTCCTCAATAGAAGCGGTCGTCTCCTGTGTGCTTGCCGCATTTTGCTGTGAAATAGCACTTAAGCTTGAAATAATATCAATTACGCTGGTTCTGGAAGCGTCACAGTCCTTCGCCTGTCCATCTACCATATTGCTCTGATTCCTTGTATTCTGAATACCCTCACTCACATTTGCAAATTCAGTCTGCGTACTCTTTAAGTTCTCCTGCTGTTCCTGCAAATGTTTCTTTACTTCATCCATCTTTTCGATGGAGCGCTTGGAATCCGCAACAAGTGTGGCAAGAATATCTTCAATCTGTTTTGCCGAATTATTGGACTGATCAGCAAGCGAAGAAATTTCATTTGCTACAACTGCAAATCCTCTTCCTGCGTCTCCGGCTCTTGCAGCCTCGATGGAAGCGTTCAGTGCCAAAAGGTTCGTCTGGCTTGCGATCTCCGTAATCAGATTAACTGCTGTTGCAATCTTAGCAACTGATTGGTCGGTTGCATCTACATTCTGGGCAACCACCTCGATTGCCTCCGTTGTTCTCGCATTGGATTCATCAAGTGCTGCAACGATATCCATCGCTTTTCTTCCTGCTGTATCCATATTGCTTGCGACATTATCAAGATCACCGATTCCACCAACGATTCCCTCAATCTTTTCCCCCATATCTGTAACCTTCTCAGTCGCATTTTCAATATCAGATGCCATGGAGACAGCACCTTTTGACATTTCCTCCACTACATGTGAAATATCTTCTGCATTCATGGATGTCCGGTTTGCAATAGACTGAAGCGAGGTTCCACTCTCCAGAAGTTCTCCCGATGCTTTCTGGACTGTCTCTGCAATATCCTGCAACGCTGTGGAAAGTTTAAGCCTTGACTGAATGATAGAGTCAATCTCCCTGATTGATGATTTTGCAGTCTTCCATGCCTTCAATTCACCATCTGCAAGGAGCTTAAGGTTCTTATCGATAATGAAAAGAGGCTCTTTGATCTTACGTGCTACAATAACAATTACTACAGCACACAAAATCAGCAAAACAGCGGTACCGATAACAATGCTGCGCAGGGAATCTGATATTTCCTGCTCAACGACTGCGGTTTCCTTTCCCGCAAACGCCATACCAAGCACATTGCCGGATTCGTCCATCAACGGATCGTATACAACGTAATATGTGTTGCCATTAATAACAACATTATCCGCAGTATATATGTTGCCTGCGGAAACCTTCGCCCATATATCCGGATTTGCCGTTGTTCCCTCACTTCTTCCCGTAGGGTTGCTGGAATCCGGGATTGAAGACATGTACCGCACATCCCCGATAAAGACGGTAAGCTGAATTCCCTTATCCAGAAAACTGTCCACATAATCATGTTCATAGGTCGGCATGTGATCTTCGTTATTTCGTATATCCCATTCATAATATTGATTCAAAGCATCCGCTGAAACTTTAAGTTCACTATATACTGCGTCCTGCAAAGAACTTCTCAAAGATGAAACACCGACAAATGCTATCGCAAGTGCTGTAATAATTGTCGGAATCATACCCGTCAGCAGTAATGTCCATAACATTGATATCTTTCTTTTCTTCTTTTGTTCCATTTTTGTTTCCCCCTCGAACAATGTAAATAATAAGATACGTATATGTTACCATTGTCCAAAATATTGCGCAAGTTGCACACTTGGAAAATAGCAGCCAATCAACAATTTTTTAATAGTTGTACCGCTTTTTGTACACAAGCATAAATATGAGCGAAATAACAACACCGATTGCCTCACTGACTACCATTGTGTACCATACACCATCCAATTCAAAGAATATCGGAAGCACGATGATGCATACAATCGGAAGCACAAGCGCACGGATAAAAGAAATCGCCGCAGATACCACTCCGTTGTTTAATGCAGTAAACAGCGAAGATGCATACATGCTGAACCACATGACAAGGAATGAAACTGAGCAGATCTGGAATGCCCTTGTTGTGATAGCCAGAAGCTCTACATCATATCCGACAAAGATGGATGCGATGGGTTTTGCAAATCCGATTGCGATTGCTGTCAGCACGATTGCCGCACAGCTTAAGAGGATCATGCTGCGCTTCCGCACGTTTTTCATCTCCGCATGATTCTGTGCCCCGTAATGATACCCCATGATCGGGGAGCTTCCAGTTGAATAACCAATATATACACCTATGAAGATAAACGCCGCATACATGACCACTCCATATGCTGCAACACCGTCCTCACCTGCATAGTGCATAAGCTGCCTGTTGTAGAGGATTCCCGTGATGGATGCAGAAACGCTCGTCATCATCTCCGATGCCCCGTTTACACACGCCTTTAACATCGGCTTGATCTCCAGCCGCGTCTTTGTAAAGTGAAGCTGCGAGGTGTTTTTCCTGCTTAAAAACCATAAAATCGGAATCAATGCACCAACGGTCTGGCTGAGCCCTGTTGCAAGCGCAGCACCTAAAATTCCCATCTCAAATACCGCCATAAACAGGAAATCCAGCACCATGTTCGTACATCCTGCAAGCACGGTAACAACTAGTCCAAGTCTTGGTTTCTCCGCCACGATCAGGTAGCTTTGAAATCCGTATTGCAGTAAGAATGCCGTATTAAATACAAGGCATGTTGCGCCATAGATCATGCACTCCCCCATCAGGTTTTCATTTGCGCCAAATACCAATGCCATCGGGCGCAAAAATATGATACCGATCACAGAGAAAAAGACACCCGCACCGATCATAAGCGATACCATCATTGTAAAATATCTTCTCGCCCTCGGCACATCTCCCTCACCAAGCGTAACAGCAACGAGTGCACTTCCACCCACACCAAACATTGCTCCAACTCCGCCCAATATCTGAAGATACGGATAGATCAGATTTACTGCCGCAAATGCCGTTTTTCCTACATAATTCGATACAAAAAAGCCATCCACCACACCGTAGATGGATGTAAAGATCATCATCGCGATCGATGGCAATGTAAACCGCAACAGCCGACGGTATGTAAAGTGGTCGGAAAGTTGAATCTTACTCATAAATACCTCTTTCTTTAAAATAATTCTTCTTTTAAATATCCGGTGATCCGCGATGTCAGCTCCAAATATTGAGTTCGTTCTTCCACTGTCAAACGTTCATACACACGAGCCTCTGCCGCTTTGAGCTGATCCGTCGTCTCTGCCGCAAGCGCCTGCCCTTTTGGTGTCAGAAGAACCCGCTTCTCATTGCGCGTTCCCGGTATCGTCTCTAAGTATACCCATTCCTTTTGCACAAGCTGGTTGATCGCGGTGTTGATCGTCTGCTTTGCACAGCAGCATTCACGACAAAGTGCCTGCTGTGTATAGCTTGCGCCATCGTCCGACACCAAATAAATGATCCACATTGCCGAATCCGACAGTCCAAATCGCACCGCCGCACTGTGATAGACCGCCTCCTGCTCCTTGCGCTGCTGTTCGATCTGGTCAATAAAATCTCTGACTTCCATAGTTTTTCCCTCATGCTATCTATATATCCATATTCGTTTCCTAAACGTAAAGCAAAGAGGCACATAGTGCCTCTTTGCGTATTCACGCAAGTGTCCGATTACGGACACTTGCTGTAGTATAGTCCGAACTCGGACACTTGTCAAGCAGGAGTTTTCACTTTCTTTTTTCTCCCAATTCCACCGCTTTATTCTGCTCCCTCAAAATACAATCCTTCCACCAATCCAGCGCCTGATTGAGCAGATTCATATCAATATACTCTTCAAGCACCAGCTCCTTTTTCTGTGCCAGTGCCGACAGGTATTGCCCTTGAACGATTTCAAACAGGTGTGTCAGCTCTGTTTCCTGCGTCAGCTTCAACGCGGCAATATTATCGAGCAAAATTGCGCGGAATACCGTCTCTTTGCTCTCCTGCTGAAAACTAATGTCCATAGCATGTTTGCAGATGTGATTTACCCTTTCTTTCATATCTGCTAATGCGTTAAGTGTCTCCCCATAGCGCATTCCAAGGCAAGCTGTCCTTTTCTCACATGGCACCACTTTTGCAATAGGAATTATCTCTCGATCCATCAGGTTCATAAATTCCGCCTCTGTCCACCGGAAGGAATCCGGTTCCGAGGAATCTTTTCTCCTATTATTCAAAAACACCAGTGTTCCATTCTGCGCTCCCACATAAATGATCGCATGGCGTGACGCAGCCGGGCTCACCTTTACGCCGATCATGCACGGTTCGTTCTCTTTTAGGAAGCTAATCACCTGTTTCCTATTTAAAAGTGTCTCCTGCATCTCAAATCCAAGTGGGTTCAGATAAAGATCAAACCATTTCTTAGACTGAAGCATCGGTCCTGCCTGATAACCGTCTTTCGTCTTTTCCATCATATATGGCAGATGCATTCCGAGTGCGATCTGGTCTGCCTCTGCATCAACCCCATACTGTTCCAGAAGATTTGCGACTCCCGCAAAACTGCATGAGTTTTGGAAGCTCATATACTTCATGCTTTTCTGCCCTCCATAAACTTACCACTGTGCATATTTTAGCAAAACCCCATAGATTTTTAAAGGGCATAAAATAACAATCGCCCGCCCCTCTCCAACGAAAAGGGCAGGCGAAATACTCAGTACACTTTCTCTATTCATATTTGAGGATCTCTTTTTTTAGCCGTACCATGATCTTTTTCTCCAGCCGCGAGATATAAGACTGCGAGATTCCAAGGACATCTGCCACCTCCTTCTGTGTCATCTCTTTGTTATTCCTGCGGTTGATCCCGAAACGCAGCTCAACGATCTGACGTTCCCTTCCGTTTAGCTTGCTTACAGCTTTCCGAAGCAGCTTCAATTCCGCCTCGTTCTCCATATCTCGGTAAATGATATCCTCATCGGTTCCAAGAATATCCGAAAGCAGTAGTTCATTGCCATCCCAATCCACATTGAGTGGCTCGTCGATCGACACCTCAAGCTTTGTCTTATTGGTTCTGCGCAGATACATAAGAATTTCATTCTCAATGCAGCGGGATGCATATGTAGCAAGCTTGATTTTCTTATCTGGATTAAAGGTGTTTATTCCCTTGATCAGTCCGATCGACCCAATGGAAATCAGATCCTCTACACAGATTCCTGTATTTTCGAACTTCTTGGCAAGATACACCACCAGCCGCAGATTATGAGCAATTAAGAGATTTCTTGCCTCCTCCCTGCTCATGCCCGCAAGCATATTGCACTCCGGCTCCTCCGACAATGCATACAGGCAGCGCTGCTCTTCCTCTGCCAGAAGCGGCGGCGGCAGCACCTCCGAACCTCCGATGTAAAATACCTCCGGTTGATCCTGCCATCTTCTTTTCAGCCTCAGTATCCACTGCCGGATTTTTTTTACCCATTGCTTCATACCATTACCCCTTCCACATTTAAAATTACCTGATACGGTTTGTTCTCCAGCAGCTGTCTTCCCGCACAGGCAACAACTGCTTTCGTATCTTGTGCTTTCCCATGTTTTTCTAACGTATATAAAGCATCGATCTCATATAACGGAAGGATTCCGTCACTGTTTCCCAATGAGCAATAGGAAGCAATTCCCGCAAAATCCCGGGCAGAGATTTTTAATTTCTTGAATAATTTTGCATCCACAATATGTACCGGGCGGTTGCCAATCGCTGTATGCAGATGATTGCCAGTATCCCACAAGGCGGTACATTCAATTCTTTGTCCATTGTGTTCAAGTACAACTGCACAGAGCTGTTCCCGCTTCTGCATCTCCTGTTTTGCAAACATGACTCCCCTGCGCAGCGCAAGCGCACACAGGATTCCTATCCAGACCGGAATCTGCGAAATATGAAACAGATTCTGCACCGCTGTGACTGTCCCTCCGAGTCCAAGCGCGATCACATATCCTAAGATCAGACGGCGCAGCCAGGCACATGGGTTGCTTTTTCCAAACATCACTGCGAGCATTCCGGGGATAATCACCAGAAGTGACACTCCAAAATATATCGCATACCTTTCCGATCCCAGTAATATTCCAAGCTGTAAGATTCCTGCGGCAAAGCTCGTAGCAGCCAGCCGGATTGCTGACCGCCAACGTCCGGTGCTCCCAGTTACCATCGTAAGTTCCTTGACCATCCATAAGATGCATGCATTCATCAGACAGTTCTGTATCAGAAACACATCCACATAAAAGACATAAATGATCTTATCCTCCTTTCCCTTCTTTTGTCTTCTTATGTTGTTTGCATCACTGATTCAATCATACAAAAAGCCAGCTTTGATTTTTATCAAAAGCTGGCTCTTTAAACTCATAAATTATCAAATTATTTCGACACGATTATCTCTTGGAATTCTTAAGGAAATCCGGGATATTAATCTCGATCGGCTTAACTGTGCTTTCCGGCTGGCGCGGTCTCTGGATACCGCTAAGTGGTGCAGTCGGTGTCTGTGTCGGCATTGCAGCGCGATTTGCACCTACGGTAGAGGTATGTAACCCATTGGTCGTAGCTGTCGCTGGGCGGTTGATTCCTCCAACACCTGCTGCCGGACGATTAGCAGACTGCTGTGCCTGATAATACTTCATCTGGTTAGATACGGAGGCTGCTGTTGCTCCTGCCGGCTTTGCCCCTACATCTTCAAGACCGGTTGCGATAACTGTGATTGTTGCTTCATCGGTCATGGATTCGTCATACTTCGCACCGAAGATGATATTTGCCTCATCTCCTGCGAGATCCTGTACATAGCTTGCTGCATCGTTGGCATCCATAAGGGAGATATCACCGGAAATATTGATGATAACATGGGTTGCTCCGTTGATGGTTGTCTCAAGAAGTGGAGATGCAACTGCAAGCTTAACTGCCTCGATTGCTTTCTCATCACCCTTGGCACTACCGATACCGATATGAGCCATACCCTTGTCCTTCATAACAGTCTGAACATCTGCGAAGTCAAGGTTGATAAGAGCCGGAAGATTGATCAGGTCTGTGATTCCCTGAACTGCCTGCTGTAATACCTCATCTGCCTTCTTGAGGGCATCCGGCATGGTTGTCCTGCGATCAACGATCTCTAACAGCTTATCATTCGGAATAACGATAAGTGTATCTACATTCTCCTTCAAACGGTCAATACCGGAAATGGCATTAATCATACGCTGCTTTGCCTCAAACTTAAATGGCTTTGTAACAACACCAACGGTAAGGATTCCCTGATCCTTTGCGATCTTAGCGACAACCGGTGCCGCACCAGTACCGGTACCGCCACCCATACCGCAGGTAACAAATACCATATCTGCACCCTTAACGGCTGCGGAAAGTTCCTCTGCACTCTCCTCTGCTGCCTTTGCTCCAATCTCAGGCTGCGCCCCTGCTCCAAGTCCCTTTGTCAGCTTCTCACCGATCTGGATCAGTGTAGGAGCCTTGCACAACTGTAATGCCTGCTTATCTGTATTGATACCAATGAATTCTACTCCGCCGATATTCTCATCAATCATTCGATTTACTGCATTATTACCAGCACCACCAACTCCGATAACAATAATTTTGGCACTAGCTTCCGCCTCTGTTGTTCTAATTTCCAGCACGGGCTCTTCCTCCTCTTTTTCCACACAAATATTTATTCCATCTTCTTAGCCCCATTAAAAAGGGCATAAAAAGGCTTATTTTTAATCATATAGATTATAATATAGTTTTTCTGTCAAATAATCAACACAAATTTATCATTTTTTCTAATTTTAAAGTGATTCGATCCGGTTCCTCATCAATCCTGCATCCAGCAGCGTCTATTCATCCTTGTCGAAAATGATGTTGGTATTTTCCTCCGTCCAGTTTTCCAGATGAAGCACCCCGCTCTCTCCCGAAAGCTGTGGAAGGATCTTGCCAATCCGCTCCACCTTCTGTGTCAGAAGTTCGGTTGATCCCATCTGTACCCAGATGTTGCCATATACCAGAATCGGTGAATCTTCCCTTCCGTACAGAATACTATCCGGAATCAGTTCCTTGCGCTTTAGCGCCTGCGTTAAGGTCAGCAGCTCCTTTGTGATATTTTTTGCGATCGGAAGCTGCTCATACAGTACAACTCCGTCACAGGACAGCCCCTCCACGCGGGGAATGCCATCAATGATATCACTTGACATTTCCACCACAAAGCCATCCTTATCAAAATACGCATTCTGCCCGGCTTCCTCCACATAGAGATATCCCACGATTCCCTTTTCATATACCGTCACATGAAGTGTGTGCGGGCTTTTTAAACTGACATCCATCGTATCGATGAACGGTACATTCTGCACTTTTTTAATGCGGTACTTCAAAAAGACATACAATGAATTCCATGAATACTTATCATTTAAGATTGTGCTCGAGATCATAGAATCCTCATACAGTTCATTGCCCTCAATCTGCACATTCTCTACTGTAAATACCTTAATGACCACGAGTGCCGCAACTGCCAGCATAAGCAGAAACACCAAAAAGCCGATCAGTTTTTTCTTTCTGCGTCTTTTCCGTTTACGTTCTTCTTTTATCATAGCTATTCTTCCATTGTCTCCAATCGAATTCCCCTCGATACACCAAGTACAAGCCCCATCTCCGACATCAGGAACACGACAGACGTTCCTCCGTAGCTGATAAACGGCAGAGTTACACCTGTATTTGGAATCGTATTTGTCACAACCGCGATATTAAGGATAACCTGAATCGCAATATGAGACATGACACCGGTCACCAGCAGTGAGCCAAACAGGTCACGCGCATTGTTCGCGATCACCATCATACGCCACAGTAAAAGTATGTACAGAAGAATCACGCAGATTGCGCCAAAAAGCCCCAGCTCCTCGCAGATGATTGTAAAGATCATATCATTCATGGATTCCGGCACGTTTCCCAGCTTCTGCAGACTTGCCCCAAGGCCTTTTCCAAAAAGCTTTCCCGATCCAATTGCATAAAGTCCCTGCATTGTCTGATAGCCCTTGTCTCCCGCTGTCTCCGGATGCAGCCATGCCTCGATTCGCCCGCCTCGGTAAGTTGCCAGCGAAATAAACAGTACAACGAACGCCACTCCACCCGCAGCGATTCCGAAGAACGGTTTGTATTTCGGGCTTGCAACAAACAGCATGCAGACCGCGATTCCTACGACAATGATCGCGGTACTTAAGTTAGAGTAAGCAATCACACCGCAGATCGGAATCAGCATGACAAGCACTTTCAGAAGATTCTTTGTCTTGTTCATCTGCTTGGGAATCCGGTCAATTACCATCGCCAGAAAGATAATGATGGCAAGCTTGGCAAACTCCGATGGCTGGAACTGGATCGGTCCAATCTTGATCCAGCGCGTGGAATTGTTTCGCTCAACACCAAGTCCGGGAATAAATACCGCAAAACACAGCAGAAAAGACATCAGATAAATCAGTATTCCAAACTTTTTCCAGACACGGTAATCCACCGCAATAAAAAAAATCATCGGTACAAGACCAAGTACAAACGCTTTTATCTGCGCTCTCAGGTAATATGCACTATCACCAAATTTGTTGGTTGCCGTATAAGAGCTGGAGCTGTAAAGCATTACCAGCCCGAATCCGATCAAAACGATCAGGATAAACAGCATATTGTAATCAAAATACGAAGCAGCTCTCTTTCTCTGCGTCTTCTGCTTTGCCATATCTACTCCTCTAAGCTTCGAACAATTTCTTTAAAGATTCTTCCTCTTTCCTCATAATTGGCAAACATTCCCCAGCTCGCACACGCCGGTGACAAAAGCACAGCATCGCCGCTTTGCGCCTGCTCATAGCAAAACCGGATTGCCTCCTCAAAGGTATCAAACAAAACAACATCTGTAAAGCCGTGCCTGTATGCGCACTGCCTGATCTTCTCCGCGGTCTGTCCGATCAAGACAAGCTTTTTGACTTTGCCGTCAAACGCCTCTATCCACTCATCATACTCAGACTGCTTATCGTAGCCGCCTCCAATCAGGTAGGTCGGTCGGTTCATCGCGCGGATACCCTGGATTGCCGCATCCGGGTTTGTTCCCTTGGAATCATTATAAAACTTAACGCCACGCTTCTCCGTGACATACTCAATTCTATGCTCCACAGCTGTAAACTGCTTTAAGACCATCACGATCTTCTCCATCGCAACCCCATAGCTTACCGCCATCGCGCACGCGGCCATGACATTTTCATAATTGTGTCTGCCTAAAAGCTGCAACTCATCCACCGCAATCACATGCGTCTTTCGTCCATCATGCGCGTAGTAGATGTTATCATTTTCCAGATAAAAGCCCTCTTCCAGCACGCGCCTGCTGCTGAAAAATACCACCTGTGCCGGGCATTCGTCCGCGAAGCGCCGCAGCTCTTCATCCTCGTAATTGAGCACGCACGTATCTTTCTTTGTCTGGTTCTTCGTAATGCTTTCTTTTGTCTTAATATAACATTCCATCGTGTGATGACGATTCAGATGATCCGGTGTGATATTTAAGATTGCAGAAACCTTCGGTGCAAACGTGTGGATTGTTTCAAGCTGGAAGCTTGAGATCTCTGCCACCGTCACCGTCTCATCCGTGGCATCGGCAGCAACTGAGGTATATGGGATGCCGATGTTGCCTACGATCTTCACATCGGGATACGCACTCTTCATGATCGCACCTGTAAGTGCTGTTGTGGTGGTCTTGCCGTTCGTTCCGGTGATAGCGATAACATCACCCCTGCCAAAATAATATGCCAATTCGATCTCTCCCCAGATTGCAATGCCCTTGTCGCGCATCGCATTTACCATCGGAAGATCCGTCGGCACACCCGGACTTAATACCGCTACTGCAAAACTGTCCATCTCCTTCTCGGTCAGATCCCCCAGAATAAGCGGAACCTTCCGCAATACCGGGCTCTTTTCGTACAATTTCTCCGTGTCAAGCTCTCTATTGCCATCAAAGATCGTAACTTTTGCACCTTTTTTCAATAAAAGTTCAGCCGCTGCGATCCCGCTGATCCCGGTTCCGACAACCAATACCCTTTGTTCTTCGATCTTCATTCTTACGCCTCCTAAGCTCCTGTCCCATTATCAATAGTGTTAGTATACGTTATTTCATTTTTTTATTCAAGGTAAGGCAGGATGTTTTCAAAGATTTCCCTCGCTACCGGTGCCGCGATTGTTCCTCCGTAGTAGATTCCTGACGGATTGCGGATAATCACCATGACAAGGACATTTGGCTCACCCGCCGGGGCAAAGCCCACAAACGAAGCGATATACTTGTGATCCGAGCGCGGAAGTGTCTGTGAGGTCGCCGTCTTGCCGCCGATTTCATAGCCCTCGATATATGCCTTCTTTCCACCGCCTTCCTCCACAACATACTGAAGCAGTGTACGCATTGTAAGGGAGGTCTCCTCGCTGCAGATCGTCTCGCCCTTCTCGTAGGAAAACACTTCTTTCGTGCTGCCATCCGTGCTTGCCACCGCCTTGCCAAAATGTGGTGTTACACGGTGCCCTCCATTGATCAGTGAAGAGACCGTTGTTGCCATCTGGATCGGAGTAATCTGAAATGACTGTCCGAATGACATTGTTGCAAGCTCCACCTGACCGATTGCATCCAGCGAATGCATGATTGTGGCTGCCTCCCCCGGCAGATCAATCCCGGTCCTGGAAAAAAGCCCGAACTGCTTCATATAATTATAATACCGCTCCGCTCCCAGACGAAGTCCCAATGTAATAAAGACCGGGTTACAGGAATTGCCGAGCGCCTGCCTGAAATCCTCCGAGCCGTGTCCTACCGTCTTGTGACACCGGATTCTCCGATCCTCCACCACAATATAGCCCGGGCAATAGAAATGCTCATCCAAAGATACCAGCTTTTCCTCCAATGATGCAGCCGTTGTCACCGTCTTAAAAATTGATCCCGGCTCATAGGTGTCACTGACACACCAATTGCGCCACATCTGGTTTTGATACTTGTTCTCCTCTGCCGTTCCCGCATACATCTGATAATCCTCGATTAACGTAAACGGCTCATTCAGGTCATATTCCGGATAATCCACCATCGCGTAGATCTCACCATTCTGCGGATTCATGGCAATAATTTCCACACCGTCAGCATTCTTTTGGATATATGCCTTTTGTGCCGCCTGCATGCAGTACATCTGGATATTATAATCAAGCGTTGTCACAAGATCATTTCCATTTTCCGGCTCGATCCGCTCCTCCACCGCATTTTTTACCTCAACGCCACGAGCGTCCGTGTATGTCAGGATCGTTCCATTTTTCCCCTGCAGGAAGCTGTCGTAGGTTACTTCAAGTCCAAGAATGCCCTGATTGTCACCGCCGGTAAATCCAAGCACCTTGGAAGCCAGCGTTCCGTATGGATAGGTTCGTTTGTAGTCCTCGTCCACCTTTACCCCGGAGTACCCATATGCCAGTATCCGGTCTCCGGTCTCCTTATCCACATTGCTTGCAATCCGCTCAATGGAGCTGTATTTTTCCACGCGTTTTCGCACACGCTCCTCAGACAGTCCAAGTTCTTCCACAAGCATCGAAATGACTGCCTCCGGATCTTTGATCTGGTTATGGATCACGGAAATCGTGCACACGGACCGGTTGGACGCAAGCACCACACCATTTCTGTCAAGTATCCTGCCTCTCGCCGCCTTGATGCTCCGTTCCCTCTGCTGCAGATCCGTGGCAAGCGTGCTGTAATACTCCGAGCGGAAAACCATCAGATAAACCAGCCGCCCACACAGACCAATCGCGCAGAAAAAGATCACTACAAACATGACATACCGCTTTTTCCGGTAACGGGTCAGATTTCTCTCCATACAAAAACCTCATAACCACCAGTTAAAGTGTTGCTATCATTCTATGTTGGCAGTTATGAGGTTATTCTTTTGTGATTTTTTCTTTAGTTCTGCGGATCGCTCTCCGGGGCGTCTTCCCCTGCGGTGTCCTGTGCGCTGTCTCCTGCGGTATCCGCATTGTCCGGATCTGCATTATCACCGGAATCTGTTCCATCATCCGCTGTATTGTCAGTATTATCTTCCGGCACATCTGCTTCCTCACCGGATGCAAAAATATCTCCCTCGCCGACACTTTCATCAACCGGAGTCTCAAACACATCGGTTCCTGTGATGGTCAGATTATCGTTAATCCCAGTCAGTTCCTCATCCGGATAAATATTCATATAAGGAAGAACTTCCTTTAAGATCTCTCTGACAATATTCTGTGCATAGCTGCTGTGCGCTTCGTCCTCAACATTTGGTTCGTCCACAATGCAGTAAATGACAAGCTGTGGGTCTTCTGCCGGCACACATCCGATAAATGAAACAAGATAGCTTCCTTTCTTTCGCTGGTGTGTCTCATTGTCATATTTCTGCGCCGTACCTGTCTTTCCGCCCATGGAATAACCATCCACTTTGGCTGTTTTACCACTTCCGGAACTTACTACGTTCTGCAGATACTGTTTTAAAATATCTGATGTTTTTTCCGATACCGTCTGCTTGACCACACTGTTATCTGTCTTGGATATGGTGTTGCCCTTGCTGTCTGTCACCTTGGTAACCACATGCGGCTGATAATACGTTCCGCCGTTGACAAGAGAGCTGAATGCACTTGCCATCTCGATCATCGTGCAGTTGTAGTTCTGCCCGAAGCTGTTGGTTGCAAGGTCAATCTTCGTAATATTATCCAATGTATACACAAGCCCGGAGGTGTTCGCCTCTCCTGGAAGATCAATTCCCGTCTTCTGTCCAAAACCAAAAATGGACTGATACTCCACAAAGTTCTCCGGCCCGATCAGATAAGACATCTGCATGAGTGCATCGTTGCAGGAGTCCATAAGGGCTCCCTCAAGTGTTTCCGTACCATGCCCATAACGGTTAACGCAGCGGATACGATAATCCGCGATCAGCTCATATCCGTCACACTCAAACGTCATTCCTGTATTGAGTGTTCCCGTCTCCAGACCACACGCTACCGTAAACGGCTTCTGCACAGACCCTGGCTCATAAGTGGCAGTTACGCAATAGTTCTGCCATACCGCGTTGAGTGCTGTAAAGATATCATCGTCACTCATTGCATCCAGCTGCTCATCTGTATACAATGCGCTTAAGTCACGCGGTGAATTCAGGTCAAAGGTCGGGTAATCTGCCATTGCAAGGATTTCTCCATTATTCGGGTTCATGATCAGCACCGCCGTAGCCGTACTTCCTGTTCCCTCCCTTGCATTATTTGCATATGCATTGTTAAACTGAGCGATTTTCTCCTCCACAATTGATTGGATATTCGCATCAATGGAGGTGACAAGATTGTATCCATCCTGTGCATCTACAACCGTTTTTTCAAAATCGCTGTCTGCATTTAAGTATCCGTACTCTCTTCCATTAATGCCATTTAAAATGTCATCATAATAATTCTCTAGTCCGGTTGTTCCGACATCGCCCGCAGACGTAAATCCTACCACAGAGCTTGCAAGTGTTCCGAGTGGATAATACCGTTGATATTCTTTTTCAAACCAGACTCCCTTGATATTCGGGTTTACCTTCTTACCCTTTTCATCCACTGCATCCTGCAGCTCGACAAATGCCTGAATTTCTTCATAAGGCAGCTTTCTTGCCAGAACATAATACCGGCTGTCCGGATTTTCGCTCGCGTAGAGTTTAAGGTCTGCCTTGTCCAGCTCCGGAAAGCACGCTGTCAGTGCGTCAATCGTCGGATCCACATATTTTCCGTCATCCCCGGAGTTTAATACCGAGCAGTCCAATACCACATTATAGACCGGTACGCTTGTTGCAAACATTGTTCCGTTTCTGTCTGAAATATTTCCACGCTTGTACGGGATTGTCGTGCTGTCATAGGATAGCATCGACAGAACCTTTTTTTCGTATTTCTCGCCCTTATCATACTCGATGTATGCCAGACGTCCGATCAGGAAAAATAGCGCAACAAGCAACAGTCCGAAAAGGACGAACAGCTTTTTGCGCATGGATACGGTTAATTTCGCGGTTGGTTTCTTTGTTCTTCTTGCCACACTCTGCTCCTATTTCTCCGGAATGTCGCTGTACTGATCCATAAAGTTATTGTTTTCTACCGAAAAGTATACAATCTGATCCTCGGTTGCGTAGCTCATTCCAAGTTCGTTGATTGCAACATCCTTAATATAATTAAGATCCACGGATGTTGTAACACTATTATATCTTGCGTCATTGTCTGCCTTAAGATCCGCAATCTGGCTCTCAAGCGTTGCGATCTTGCGCATCTTTGCGGTGACATCCGCCTGTAAGCGTACATAGGTAAATGCGGAAAATACGCTGATTCCGACGCAGAGCGTCAAGAATGCAACATATCCCTTGCTCATGTACAATGCACGCTGTCTGTTCCTCTGTGCAGCAAGCTGTCTGCTTCTTCTGCGGTGCTGCGCCTCTCTCTGCTCCCTTGTCGGGCGCTCCATAGGCACTCTCTGTGGTGCCGGCTCCAGCTTTCTTACTGCATTTCCCTCTACATAACCTACTCTGTTCATAACTTATCCTCTATCAAATCAAAATATTATATTCTTTCAAATACCCGGAGCTTTGCGCTCTTACTTCTCTTGTTTTCTTCCAATTCTTCCTCGGAAGGCAGGATTGGTTTTCTCGTCACCACATGTCCCTTGGATTTGTTGCCACACACGCAAACCGGGAAATTACTCGGACAGGTACATGGGTTTTCGTTCTTTTTAAAATTGGATTTTACAATCCGGTCCTCCAACGAGTGGAACGTGATAATGCAGATCCTTCCGCCTGGATTTAACAGGTCGATCATGGTGTCCAAATTGTCCTGCAGCACATCAAGTTCATGATTTAACTCGATGCGCAGCGCCTGAAACGTCCTCTTCGACGGATGTCCGCCCGTCACCTGTACCTTCATCGGAATCGCTGCTTTTATGATCGCATTTAAATCTCCCGTTGTCTCGATCGGTTTCTTTGCCCGCTCTGCCACGATGTGTTTTGCAATGTTCTTAGCGAAGCGATCCTCCCCATAATCCCGGATGATGCGGAAAAGCTCCATCTCACTGTACTCATTGACGATATCCTTTGCAGTAAGCTTCTGTCTGTCATCCATGCGCATATCAAGCGGTGCATCCTCGCTGCGGTAAGTAAAGCCCCGCTCCGGTGTGTCAAGCTGAAATGACGACACGCCAAGGTCAAGAATAATTCCATCCACATGATCGATTCCAAGCCGGTTCAGCACTCCCGTCATATCTGAGTAGTTGCTTCTGACGATCGTCACACGATCCGAGAACTCTGCCAGCCGCTCCGATGCAGCATGTATTGCATCTGCGTCCTGATCGATTCCGATCAGCCTTCCGCTTTTAGAAAGGCGCTTGCAGATCTCATAGGAGTGTCCTCCCCCGCCGAGCGTTCCATCTACATAGATACCATCCGGTCTGATATGAAGTTCTTCAATTGTTTCATCCCGTAAGACTGAAGTGTGGTTAAATTCCATTTCTACCCGCTCCTTTAAATTCCAAGTCCGAGCTCTGCCATATGCTCTGCGATCTCGTCCATATCCTCATAATCGCCATCTGCAAGCCATCTCTCCTTGCTCCAGATCTCCACACGGCTCAATACTCCAACGGATACGACATCCTTGTCAATTCCCGCATATTCTCTCAGGTTCGCCGGCAATAAAATTCTTCCCTGCTTGTCCACTTCACAGCTTGCTGCTCCTGCGAAGAAGAAACGTAAGAATTTTCTTGCATCTTTTGATGTCAGTGGCTTCTCGCGGAAAGAAGTTTCAATGCGCTGCCATTCTTCATTGGAATATACAAACAGACAACCATCCAAACCCTTTGTTACTACGAATTCGTTTCCAAGTTGTTCACGAAACTTGGACGGTACGATCAAACGGCCTTTGGCATCAATTGTATGATTGTATTCACCCATGAACACGGTCAGCTCACCTCCTCTTTCTTTGTTTTCGTCCGGTACCTAATGTGGAAAAGTTTATCCACAAACTTATCAACTTATCCACCACTTTGTACCACTTTGATGCATTTTGCATCCACTTTTCACCACTTTTCCTCTATAATACCCCAAAGAGCTTGAAAAATCAAGGTTTTTGGGCAAAAAAATAGTGCGCAGCCTAAATTTAGGTTACGCACTATTTCCTGATTTTTATTCTATTGTGGTTGGTTGTGGAGGGAACTGGTGGGGCGAAGTGGTTGGGTTCTCCACCAGCTCAATATACTCCTCGATCAACTTGTCAAGCTTTAGATTTTTCTCATATGTGACATCATACGGATCTTTCCCATAAGAATCCCTTACTTCAGCTCTGGCTTCTTCTATTTTCATCTTCAAGTCTATGATATCGCGCATGTCGTCTTCCTTCTTACGTTTCTCAAAAAGCTTTAGTTCTTCCCGGTGTTTCTTTTTCTTCCTATTATAATCCACACAGCTGCGACCACCGTCAATGTTGCAGCCACCGCCATGGAGACCGGATATCCAATCACCGGCATAAGAAGCTGATCCGTGCGAAGGGACTCTATCCAGAAGCGCCCGATTCCATACCCTGCCAGATACCACAGGAAAACCTCTCCCTCAAACTTGCGCTTATCAAAAAATACAAGCAGTAAGATCAGCAGAGCCAAATTCCATAGTGATTCATACAAAAAGGTCGGATGCACCTGAATATATGTGACGCCATTAATCATCACCGTGTGTTCCAGCAAGTCCTCCGTCAGATCTGAAGATCGCACCGCAGAAAGCGGAAGCTGCATAGCCAGCAGATTATCCGTATATCCGCCAAACGCTTCGCGGTTAAAAAAATTTCCCCATCTGCCGATGATCTGTCCGAGTATCAGGCCAAGCCCTGCCGTATCACAAAGCCTTCCGAACGGGATTTTTTTAACTTTGGCAAACGTAAAAGTAGTAATGATCGCCGCGATCACACCACCATATATTGCGAGTCCGCCTTCCCGGATATTGATGATCTTAAGGATATCTCCCTTATAATAATCCCACCGGAAAATCACATAATAAATACGGGCACCGATCAGCGAGCAGATAATCGCAATAATCGCAAGATCAAAGTATGTATCCGGATCCTGTCCTGTCTGCTTAGCCTTGTGGCAGGCAATCGCAAGTCCGGCCATCATACCAATCGCAATCACAATCCCATAATACGCAATGGTAAATCCACCGATACTAATATTCTTTCCTACATGGTCTAAATATATATGAAGATTTGGAAAATTGATATTGTAATCCACAATGCTTCCTCCAGTTGACATTTTCCACATTTTAACACTTTATTGCGGAAAAAGCAACAGCGACTCATCCACACGAAAGCAGGGGCTCTCGCCCCTGCGGCCTGCACTAGCAGCAGAATGTATCACATTCGGTCTCTTTTCTCTCAGAAGCATTTGCTCCCGAAATCTTGATATGATCCGCGGTACATACTTCCTCTTCATTGTGTACGCATTCAGTTGCGCTGCAAGATACAGCTGTTTCACAATTTCCAGCTTTACATTTTGAGTCTTTCATTGTCATCTACCTCCTTATTTTCAGGTACATTTTTAGTATGAATGTTTTTCCTATCTTTATTCTGGAAATAAATGTATGATTGACGGGACCTCTCAAATTAGCTAAGATGAAATTACCAAAAAGCAATTATTTTTTACAAAGGACGGATAATTCTATGAAAAAACACATATGTCGGTTTATGGCCGCTATTCTTACAGCCGGCTGCCTTTTTACAGGTATGCCCGTCGCTGCCGATCCGGTCACCACTTACGCAGGTTCTGCGGAGGAAGTGCTTGCCACAAGTTCCAATGCTAAGGAGATCTATCATTTTCTAGTCTATAACATGGGACTAAATTCAGCTGCTGCCTGTGGCATTCTTGCCAACATCCGGAGAGAATCCTTCTTTAACCCGGACAAACTCGGAGATGCTGATACCAGCTACGGCATCTGCCAATGGCACGATACTTCCACCGGTGTCGGACGATATACCAACCTGATCAATTGGTGTGCACAAAACGGCTATGATTACACCCAGCTGGAAGGACAGCTGCAGTTTTTATACCATGAACTTTCCCAGAACGATTCCACAATATTACACAACGGAAAAACCATTCTGGATTACATGCGCACCGTTGATAACACTGCCGACGGCGCATATGCCGCAGGCTATTACTGGTGTGATACCTTTGAAGTACCATTTTCCAACAATCCGGAAAAACGCGCCGCCGAATGTGATGCCAGAGGTACTCTTGCCCGCGATATTTATTGGCCGGCCTACTGCGAGCCAGCTTTGGAAGGTGCACAGATAGTAGCTGGCGGAATACAGTTAAATTGGGAAGCTTTTGTAGGTGCCTCCCAATATGAATTGTACCGCTACACGAACGGTGATCCGTCTACTATTTCCTTGGTGACTGTCACAAATAACACCTTCGCCGTAGATAACACCGTAACCAGTGGCAACAACTATACATACATGATGTGTGCCATCATCCAGCAACCGGACGGGACCACCTATACTGCGAATGCCAAAGAGGTAAACCAATATTATCTTGCCCCAACCGAAATCACCAAGATCACCGGTTATCCTACGTCCCAGAAAATCAAATGGAAAAAGGTAAATGGTGCAACAAAATACGTCATCTATCGAAGTGATGACGGCGGCGAATATGTTGAAATCGCCTCAACCACGGAGAACAGTTATAAAGACATCAGTGCTGTAACGCCGGAGATCCGCTACAGCTATCAGGTATATGCCTGCCATGAACAAGCCGGTGCAGATCCGCTTTACAGCCTCGCTTCAAACGCGATTGGCAACTATACACTCTCCCAGCCTGTGATCACTTCGATCACAAGTGTGAAATCAGGTATTAAGCTCAAATGGGATAAAGTTCCGAAAGCAAAATTCTACAGCATCTACCGCAGCGTAGATGGTGCTGATTACGAGGAAATTGCCTCAGTGACCAAACGAAGTTTTACCGATACCGATATTACTTCCAGCGGCAAGATCAAATATAAGATTTATGCATACTATACCGGGAAAAACGGTCAGACCAGCCGCAGTAAAGTTTCCAAATCAGTCTCCCTCTCTTACCTGGGAGCTCCAAAACTGACCAGCGTCACCGCCGGAAGCCGTACTATGACGCCTAAGTGGTCGCAGAACAAAAATGCAACCGGCTACGAAATTCAATATTGCAAGGATAAATCATTTAAATCAAATACAACATCCTTGCTTATCGTCACCAACGATACAACATCCTGGCGCATCAGCAACCTCACCAAGGGGCAGACCTATTATGTGCGGGTACGCTCCTACATAACGAAAAACGGTAAGCGCTCCTACTCTGCATATAGTACAATCAAGAAATGTAAAGTCAAATAAGTAGTAAAAAAACATCCGGCTTAAAGCCGGATGTTTTCTTGTTTATCTTTGGAAAGGGAAGAATTACTTCTTCTCCTCCTGTGGAAGTTCCTTGCGGATCTCCTTGGTACGGATCTCTGTACAAATCTGCTCTACAAACTCAGCAAGTGGTTTTACACCCTCATCTCCGGCAAAACGGCTTCTTACAGATACTGTCTTATCAGCTTCTTCCTGTGCTCCGACAACAAGCATATATGGAAGCTTATCCATTCTTGCCTCACGGATCTTGTAGCCAATCTTCTCAGCTCTGGAATCTACGGTTGCATCCACTCCGTTTGCCTTCAGTTCCTTGCATACGTTCTGCGCATAATCAATATACTTTTCAGAAATCGGAAGTACACGAACCTGCTCCGGGCAAAGCCATGTCGGGAACTTGCCTGCATAATGTTCGATCAGCCATGCAAGAGTACGCTCATAGCATCCCATAGATGTACGATGGATGATCCAAGGAAGCACCTTCTCACCCTTCTCGTCAATATAGTACATTCCAAACTTCTCTGCACTTGCGCAGTCAAGCTGGATGGTAACCATTGTGTCTTCTTTTCCATATACATTCTTTGCCTGGATATCAATTTTCGGTCCATAGAAAGCGGCCTCACCGTCAGCCTCTGTATATGCAATACCGTTCTTGTCCATTACATCACGCAGATACTGCTGTGTGCTGTTCCAATATGCTTCATCTCCAAGATACTTATCCTTATTGTTCGGATCCCATTTTGAAAGGCGGTAGGTAACATCTCCATCAATTCCGAGTGTCGTCATAACATAGTGGCAAAGCTCCGTACATCTTGTAAGCTCTTCCTCTGCCTGATCCGGACGTAATATGATGTGCGCCTCAGTAATGGTGAACTGACGTACACGGGTAAGTCCATGCATTTCACCGGAGTCCTCATTTCTGAACAGGGTAGAGGTCTCTGCCATACGATACGGAAGGTCACGATAAGAATGCTGTTCATTCATGTATACATAATACTGGAATGGGCATGTCATCGGGCGAAGTGCCATTGTCTCTTTGTCATCGCTATCCTTATTCAGGATAAACATACCATCCATATAGTGATCCCAATGTCCGGAAATCTTGTAAAGATCAGATTTTGCCATAAGTGGTGTTCTGGTACGCAGGTATCCCCACTCGTTGTCCTCCAGATCCTCCATCCAGCGCTGCAGTTTCATGATCATCTTGGTTCCCTTTGGAGTGAACAGTGGAAGTCCCTGACCGATGACATCAACTGTTGTAAAGAGTCCCATCTCACGTCCGAGCTTGTTATGGTCACGCATTTTTGCATCTTCAAGCTTGTCTAAGTATTCTTTCAGCTCATCCTTCTTGTTAAATGCCGTTGCATAAATTCTTTGCAATCTTGCTTTGTTGGAATCTCCTCTCCAATATGCCATGGAAGAAGAAATCAGCTTAAAAGCCTTTACTCCCTTAGTGCTCATAAGGTGAGGTCCTGCACACAGATCTACAAAACCGCCCTGATCGTAGAAGGAAATTTCTTCTCCCTCCGGAAGGTCTTCAATCAGTTCAACCTTGTATGGCTCATTTCTTTCCTGCATGAGCTTGATTGCTTCCTCTCTCGGAAGTGTAAATCTGGTAATTTCATGTCCCTCTTTGATAATCTTCTTCATCTCATCCTCGATACGGTCAAGGTCATCGCGTGAGAACGGATTAGAATCAAAGTCATAATAAAAGCCGTCATCGATTGCAGGTCCAATTGTTACCTTTGCGTCCGGGAACAAGCGCTTAACAGCCTCCGCCATAATATGGGATGCAGTATGACGGATTACGCGCAGTCCCTCCGGATCATTTGCTGTAACAATATTCAGTTCGCAGTCATCCTCAAGAATTGTTCTTAAGTCTACTACCTTACCATTTACCTCTCCTGCACATGCTACACGGGCAAGTCCTTCGCTGATGTCAAGTGCAATTTCATAGACACTCCTGGCTTCGCTGTATTCTTTTACAGAGCCGTCTTTTAATGTAATCTTCATGATTGTTTCATATCTCCTTTATTTTTCTTTGCTCTCTTTCTTCACTTCATCCATGGCACCTTTTACTTCATCCTCGAATACCGGTTCATCTGTTTTCTGGTTCCATGTCCCATTTCCATTTCCGCATCCGATGATCTGTGTTCTATGCGGAGACTTCAGCATTCCAAACACCATGCCACCAAGTACACCCACCGCAATGGTAAGAAGGAATTCGCGCCTGGACAGATGAAATTCCTCTGGAATTTTGTCGATCAGTTTCTGTATACGCTTCATCCTGTATATCACCTCCTTGAATAAAAAAATCCCTGACACAAAATTAAATTCTGTGTCAGGGACGATATTGTTCGTGGTTCCACCCTAATTTACCTTATGCTGCCATGCACAAAGCCTCTTTGACGATAACGGAGTCACCGTGTCCGATTAAGGACCGCTCCAAGCTGGTCTTCGGCTGTTTCCCTGTTGTGTGCTCTCACCACATCCCGGTCGGGACGGCACACTTCTCTTTCACATCTACGCAGCTTACTCGTCTTGTCAACGCATTGTCTTTTCTATAAGCATATTATATGCGTTTGCCTTGGAATTGCAAGAGGAAATTGTCTATCTTCCGCAGCAATATTTGTATTTCTTTCCGCTTCCGCAAGGACATGGATCATTTCTTCCAACCTTCTTGCCTACAACAACGGTACCTGATTTCTTCTGCTCTAAGTACAGACGCTTCTTCGTCTCTGCATCAAAGATTTCATCCCACATCGGAAGATTGTACAGCCAATCTGCCTTGGCATCTACCATGTTCTTGTAGAGCTTTTCCTTGTCAAATGCAAGGCTTACCCTGGTATCCTCTTCCATGTCATCGATTGGGTTCGGAGTCACAAGGCTGTCGTTGATTCCGTCAAGGAATCCGGTCATTTCCATAACGGAAAGTCCATACTTATCGGCAAGCTCCTTTACAGTTCCCTCAACAACCTCATCCGGATTGGTAAGAAGCTTCTCATAAACGCCCTTCTCCAGAAGGAAATATCTCTGCCAGAATTTCTGTAACTCATTCTGCGGAGTTTTCTCATTATATGCAACTTTCTGCCATTCTTTTAATAATGCCATCTTTATATCCACCTTTCAGATTATGTACTTTATTGTAGTTTTCGCTAAGCAGGCGAAGTGATTATACCACAGTTATGCATCCTTCGCAAATGAAATCTCTTGCCGCAGGCCGCTCTACTGTTCTTTGGTATGCGAATCTGCCGCTTTATCCTCATATGCTGCATCATCGTCCGTCTTATCCTGACCACCTCTGACCAGACGATAAATAAACGAATATGCCCAAAGCAGCACCGGGATGATTACAGTTGCAACAACGGACGCAAAAAACGCATTCATCGTTCCGCTGTTATCTGTTATCGCAAGTATCAGCGTCGTGCCATATAGACACAAAAGCAAAATCACGCCCACAAGTGCGAGAATTTGTTTGACCCTTTTCATGAACCTCTCCTTCGTCTGTCCTAACGGATGATCATTGCCTCACGCTCTGCTCCGGTTCCGATGAACTTCACCGGGATGCCAATGTATTCCTCGATAAACCGGATATAATTCTTTGCATTCTCCGGGAGTTCTTCAAAGGTCCTGCACTCTGCAATGCCTTCCCAATTGCCATCCAATTCTTTATATACCGGTTTGGCATTATTGAGTACATCCAGATTGGTCGTAAAGTCCTCCACTTCTGTTCCATTTACATCATAAGCAACGCAGACCTTGATCTTGTCAAACTTGCCGATTGTATCTAAGTGGTTTACAGACAGGGCTGTAAGTCCATTGACACGCTTTGCGTATTTTAAGGTAACAAGATCCAGCCAGCCGCAGCGGCGTGGTCTTCCTGTCGTTGTTCCATATTCGTGTCCAAGCTCGCGGATACGGTCTCCGGTTTCATCCAGCAGTTCCGTAACATATGGTCCTTCTCCGACGCGGCTGGAGTACGCCTTGATAACACCATACACATTGCCAATATCGGTTGCACTGAGACCAGTTCCTGTTAAAATTCCTCCAATAGTCGGATTGGATGAGGTAACGAATGGATAAGAGCCAAAGTCAATATCAAGCAGCGTTGCCTGTGCTCCCTCAACAACAACCTTCTTGCCATCCTCAAGCGCCTTGTGCAGCAATGTGATGGTATCACACACATATGGCTTAAGCTGTGCTGCATAATCGCAATAAGTAGCGTACAACTTTTCAAAATCAAGCTGGCTCTCATAGTCGGTTTCCGGATCGTAGAACTTCAAAAGTCCTAGTCTCGACTCGGTCATCTCCTTCAAGCGCTCTTTAAAGTCCGGTGCGTACAGATCTTCCATACGAATACCGCTTCTCTCATACTTGTCACAGTAAGCTGGTCCGATTCCCTTTCCGGTCGTTCCGATCTTCTTTGCCTTTCTTGCTTTCTCCAAAGCTACATCAAGCATTCTGTGATATGGGAATATCACATGCGTCTTATCACTTATCTTTAAATAGGTGCCAATGTCATATCCGTGTTCTTTGAGGTTATTGATTTCCTCAAGCAACACCTCCGGATTCAAAACAACTCCGTTTCCGATTACGCCAATGGTATGTCCGGACAACAAGCCGGATGGGATCAGGTGCATTGCGTATTTTACGCCATTTGCCTTGATGGTATGTCCTGCATTATCTCCACCGGTAGCACGGACAGCAACATCCGCCTCCGCAGCAAGATAATCAATCACCTTTCCTTTTCCTTCGTCTCCGTAGAAACATCCAATTACCACATCAACCTTTGACATAAAGACTGCCTCCTTTGCATCTATTACGCATAAAAAAACCGACAGAGCGTAAAAAGCCTGTCGGTTTTTACTTATTGATTATAAAAGATTTCTATCCATAAGTAAACACAAGATTATCATTAATTTGCATAAAATTAGATTTTCCCTGCACTTATGCCTCAATCTTCTTTGAGCAAGCGATCGCAAGTGCCCCCGGTCCGATATGGCAGGACACGGAAAGTGAAAGTGGATTCATCACGATCTCATTGTCCGGAAATGCTTCCTGTACCTCTGCTTTGAACGCCTCCGCTGCATCCCTATCGTAGGTGTATGCGATCTCAAGGTGCATATTCCTGCCATCCGGATCATGAAACCGCTCTGCAAAGTCTTTCTTCATTGTCTCAATCATGATATTCTTGCCCTGTTTTGAGGTACGTGCCTTTGCAAAAGCATCCAATTTCTCTCCCTGGATCTGAAGCACCGGCTTGAGCTTAAGCAGTGTACCGAGTGCTGCCGCTGCCGGGGTAATCCGTCCACCCTTTTTCAGGTAATAAAGGGTGTCCAGCATAATGTAGATGGAGGAATCGAATTTTGCATCCATAAGGATCTGCTTGATTTCTGCTGCGTTCTTTCCGCCAGCTGCAAGTTCCATAGCATCTAATACCGACTGTCTCTGGGTAACAGAGATTCTCTGGTTGTCAATTACCTGAACCTTGCCATCATAATCCTCGGATAACATGATTGCAGTCGCACAGGAGCTTGAGAGTCCGGAAGACATTGGAATATAAACAATCTCATCATATTCCTTCAACAGTTCATCCCATGTATCTGTCACATTGCCGACAAGTGGCATGGATGTCTTGATCTCGCAATCGGATTTGAGCTTCTCATAAAACTGTTCCTGTGTCAGATCTATATCCTCATAAAACATCTTCTCATCGATATAAAACGGCATTGGAATTACAGTGATTCCCATCTCTTTTGCCTCTGCCTGTGTGATTCCGCTATTGCTGTCTGTCATTATTGCAACTCTGCTCATTTCACGCCTCCATTACTGTTTTACGTTTTATTCTTTGTAAATATACCATACAAAAAACCAAAAGAAAAGCTAGTAATAAAGCCGTTTTGATGTGGTTTTTGAAACTATTTCCATTGTGTGCAGACTCGCAAGCTGCTGCTTGCTCCGTATATTCGCAATCCGTGCTTCGCACTCATAGTAAGCGCAAGCAACGCGCCTCCCCGCTTATTCGCATTCTGCGCTACGCGCGCCATGCTCATATACGGGCAGTCGCCAAATAAAAAAAAGCGCAGACACGCAAGCTGCTGCTTGCTCCGTATATTCGCAATCCGTGCTTCGCACTTCTTGCTCATATCCGGTCATTCGTCAAATAAAAAAGCAGTTGCATGCGAGCATGCAACTGCTTTTATTATTTTCCTCATTGTCTGCGCTTACATCATTCCCATGCCGCCGGCGCCACCTGCTGGCATTGCTGGGGTATCTTCCTTGATGTTTGCTACTGCTGATTCTGTGGTAAGAAGTGTTGATGCAACGGAGGTTGCATTCTGTAATGCACTTCTTGTTACCTTAACCGGATCAAGGATACCGCTTGCTACCATATCAACATATTCCTCGGTTGCTGCGTTAAATCCGGTTCCCGGATCAGATTCTTTTACCTTGTTGATGATAACCGCGCCCTCTAATCCTGCATTTGCCGCGATATAGTAAAGAGGAGCTTCGAGTGCCTTTAGGATAACCTTTGCACCGGTCTTCTCATCGCCTTCAAGTGTATCTGCAAATGCAGCTACCTTCTTGGATGCGTGGATATATGCAGAACCGCCGCCTGCGATAATTCCTTCCTCGACTGCTGCTCTTGTCGCATTCAAAGCATCTTCCATACGAAGCTTTGCTTCCTTCATCTCTGTCTCGGTTGCTGCACCTACACGGATAACTGCGACACCGCCTGCCATCTTTGCAAGACGCTCCTGAAGTTTTTCTTTATCAAACTCAGAGGTAGTCTCCTCAATCTGTGCGCGGATCTGTGAGATTCTGGACTGGATTGCAGCCTTATCTCCGGCACCATCTACGATTACGGTATTCTCTTTTGTAACCTTTACAGATTTTGCACGGCCAAGCATATTGATCTGTGTATCCTTAAGCTCAAGTCCAAGTTCTGAGCTGATTACCTGACCACCGGTAAGGATTGCAATATCCTCAAGCATTGCCTTTCTTCTGTCGCCGTAGCCAGGAGCCTTAACAGCTACTACGTTGAAGGTTCCACGCAGCTTGTTGACGATCAAAGTGGTAAGTGCTTCGCCCTCAACATCCTCAGCGATGATGAGAAGTCTTGCACCGGACTGTACGATCTGCTCAAGGAGTGGAAGGATATCCTGAATGTTGGAAATCTTCTTGTCGGTGATCAAAATGTATGGATCATCGAGTGTTGCTTCCATCTTATCCATATCAGAGCACATATAAGCGGAAAGGTATCCACGGTCAAACTGCATACCTTCTACCAGATCAAGCTCTGTCTGCATGGTCTTTGACTCTTCGATTGTGATAACGCCGTCATGGGTTACCTTCTCCATTGCGTCTGCAACCATGTTACCGGTTTCTTCATCGCCTGCAGAGATTGCTGCGACCTTAGCGATCTGATCCTTGCCATTTACCGGCTGGCTCATTTCCTTTAATGCTTCAACTGCAACATCTGTTGCTTTCTTCATTCCACGTCTTAATACGATCGGGTTAGCTCCTGCTTCGAGGTTCTTCATTCCTTCCTGTACCATTGCCTGGGTAAGTACAGTTGCGGTTGTTGTACCATCACCTGCAACATCGTTGGTCTTGGTTGCAACTTCCTTTACAAGCTGTGCGCCCATGTTCTCAAATGCATCCTCAAGCTCGATCTCCTTTGCGATGGTCACACCATCGTTGGTGATGAGCGGAGCACCGAATGATTTGTCAAGTACAACGTTTCTTCCTTTTGGTCCGAGTGTTACACGGACGGTATTTGCAAGCTTATCTACGCCTGCGCCAAGAGCTGCTCTTGCTTCTGATCCATACTTAATTTCTTTAGCCATGATAATCTATCTCCTTTATACGATTACGATTCAAAATTCATTATTTCTGACAACTGCTGCAAGCGATGCCTATTCAACAACTGCAAGGATGTCATTCTGCCGGACAATGATGTACTCCTGTCCGTCAAGCTTTACCTCTGTTCCTGCATACTTGGAATAGATTACTTTCTGTCCTTCCTTTACCTGCATAACAACTTCTTTTCCGTCAACCATTCCACCAGGTCCAACTGCAATTACCTCAGCCTCCTGCGGCTTTTCCTGTGCGGTACTAGTTAAAATAATACCTGATTTTGTTGTTTCTTCAGCTTCTAACTGCTTAAGTACTACTCTGTCTGTTAATGGAACTAATTTCATTTTGAATGCCTCCTTCTTGTTTATTAGCACTCATTTCATTCGAGTGCTAACCGATGGTCTTATAATAATTTTTTACGCACGCATAAGCAAACGTATCCGTTCCCGCATTTCATCCCTATATCTTTATTTTTCTCTTATTTTCTTTGTTTTTCTCCCGTTTTCTTCTGTTTGTCGTTTTTATACTTTTTTTATAAACGGTTTTCAGATCAGCCCGTAGTGCTCCATCGCTCTTAAAATACCATCCTCATGAATATCTGAAGTTACATATTCAGCCGCTTCCTTTGCAGCCGCAGTTGCATTTCCCATTGCAATGCTATGCCCTGCGTAGGTCAACATATCAAGGTCATTCACGCTGTCTCCAACCGCAAACGTGTCCGCCCTGTCAACCTGCAGATGATTGCACAGCCATTCAATTCCGGTTGCTTTCGAAGTTCCCTTCGGAACAAACTCAACCACATTGCCCTCATGCTCTAATATTTCAAACTCTCTGCTCAATTCCCGCTTTGCGCGCACATAGTCTGAATCTGGAAGTATATCTGCAGAAAACTTATTGATCCGTATTTCCTCATCATAGCCCTTCAGAGGCAGCGCCGTTTCTCCCATCTCCTGAAACAGATAGACCACATATGGGTCCTCCTCAAAGCCCTTTTCAGAGATCCAATGATGTACCGGACCTTCCAGCACCACCGGCATACGGCATTCCTCCAATACCCGGATCACTTTCTTTACAAGCTCCGGTTCAAGAATCTTCTCATGCAGGATCTTTCCATCCATTTCCACATGGTTGCCGCATGCAGCTACCACGCCATCAAAGCCTAATCCCAAAAGTTCCTCTGACCGTATATTTCCTCTTGCCCTCCCGCTGCAAAGAAAAGCCTTATGTCCATTCTCTTTCAATCTGTGGACAGCCTCCTTTGTGCTTTCCGGGATCTGCATTTTGTCATCCCACAAAGTTCCGTCTATATCAAAAAAAATCCATTTACTCATTCGTACTATTTCCTTTACTTCTTTGTCTCTCTTAAATATTCCATGATGCTATGAACCGCGACATTGCCTTCGCCGACCGCCTTTGCATATTGGTAAGGTCTGCCCGTACAGTCTCCCGCCGCATAGCAGCCCCTGATGTTTGTTTCCTGCCTGCGGTTTACTTTGATGTGATTTTCCTCCTGTTCCAAGCCTTTGATCAGCGCCACAGGACTATAGCTATCCTTTAGACAGAATATTCCGTCCACCGCGAGGATATCACTTCCCGAAGCAGGATTTTGCGCACTGCTCTGCTCCAGCGTTTTCTCTCCCGCTGCCTCCAGAGAGTCCACATTCCGTCTGCCCTTGCAGCGCACGCCGTTTACAAGACCATCCCCAAGCACCTCGACCGGAGCTGTTTGCAGAAGAGTAACGTTCTCCCTCTTTATTCCAAAGTCCGGGTACGTTGCATATACATATACTTTTTCTGCAATATCTGCCAGGAATTCGACCTCTGCCTCATATTCCGGATTGGTGCAGTAAACTGCGATCTTCTTGCCGGTATAGAGCCTTCCGTCACAGGTTGCGCAGTAGCTGACGCCCTTTCCGAGGAATTCTGCTTCCCCTGCCATTGTTGTGTTCGGTGCCATCCCCATCGCAATCAGGATTGTTTTTGCCATCCACGATTCCTGACCGGAAAAAAGTGCATACTGCTGCCCCATAGGAAAGATCTGATTGATGACTTTTTCCGTGATCACAAGCCCTTCCTCTTCGATCTGCTTCTGAAAGGTCTGCTGCATTTCCTTCCCTGTCACTTCGATAAGCCCCGGATAATTGCTGATCTTTTCCGCCAATTCCACCTTTTTGCTGACGTTTTTACTTCCGAACCAAATCACATTAAGATTTCTTGCCTTTGCGGTAAGTGCCGCGGAAAGCCCCGCCGGACCACTTCCGATGATTGCAATATCATAAATTTCTGCCATATCTGCTTCCTCTTTTCTCATATTCGCGATGCATTATTGAGTATACCAAGCTCTTTGCACAATTACTACGATTTTTTACAAAAAGAAGCTGCCATACGATTGTATCTGTTTCCAGACCTTCTCGTAAAAGGCAGCCTTTCCTGCTTGCCCGGCATCCATCACTGATTCCGGATATCCAAAGCATGTTCTATTGTTTTGTTCATTGCTACTGCACGGACAGATACGAATATCCCATCAGGCTCTCGTCCACCTCGCGCGCGACCTCACGGCCTTCGCGGATCGCCCATACGACAAGGGACTGGCCTCTGTGCATATCGCCTGCGGTAAAAACATTCTTGATGTTCGTTGCATAGCTGTCTGCATCGGTGGCAACATTTGTTCGTCCGTTTAATGTCACACCGAATGCCTTCGCGATGTAATCCTCCGTTCCAAGGAATCCCGCTGCAATCAGCACAAGCTCTGCCGGGATCTTCTTCTCCGTCCCCTCCACCGGAACCATGTTAAAACGTCCGGTAGCCTCATCCTTTTTAGATTCAAGGCTTACGATGGTAACGCCGTCAAGCTCTCCCTTCTTGTTCTTGTGGAACTCCTTGACCGTAGTGGTATAAATACGCGGATCGTGACCAAACTTCGCAATCGCCTCCTCCTGACCGTAATCAGTCTTTAGGATCTTCGGCCACTCCGGCCACGGATTGTTTGCCGCGCGGCACACCGGCGGGCATGGCATCATCTCAAGCTGTGTAACAGACTTTGCCCCCTGTCTTATCGCGGTTCCTACACAGTCGTTTCCGGTATCACCGCCGCCGATGATGACAACGTTCTTTCCCTCTGCGGAGACGAATTTCTTGTCTGCAAGATTGGAATTTAACAGGCTCTTTGTTGTCTGTGTCAGATAATCCACCGCAAAATAGATTCCCTTTGCATCTCTTCCCGGCGCCTTGATGTCACGCGGATTTTTTGCGCCGCAGCATAAGATCACGCGGTCATATTTCTTTATAAGCTCCGACGCCTTTATGTCTGTTCCGACATTGCAGCCGGTCACAAACTCGATGCCCTCCGCTTTCATCACCTCGATCTTGCGGTCGATGATCTTCTTGTCTAACTTCATATTCGGAATACCATACATCAGAAGTCCTCCGATGCGGTCCTCGCGCTCATAGACGGTTACGAAATGGCCTCTCTGGTTGAGCTGGTCTGCCGCTGCAAGCCCGGATGGGCCGCTTCCTACGATTGCAACCGTCTTTCCGGTGCGGACCTTTGGCGGTTTCGGCGCAGCATATCCGTTCTCATAAGCAGTCTCGATCACGCCATGCTCATTGTCACGAACGGACACCGGATCTCCCCAATGACCACAGGTACATGCCTTTTCGCAGAGTGCCGGGCACACGCGGGAGGTAAACTCCGGGAAATTGTTCGTCTTGTGCAGTCTGTTGTATGCCTGTTCCCAATTGCCGGTTTAAAC
>JBNMJQ010000014.1:0-54082 GCA_050873865.1 Agathobacter sp.
CAATCTGCTTTAAGGAAGCTCTCCAGCCGGAGTTTAAGGAATATCAGGCACAGATCATCAAGAATGCGCAGGCGCTCTGCAAGGGCTTGCAGTCACGCGGAATCAAGATCGTTTCTGACGGAACAGACAACCATCTGATGCTTGTGGATCTGACACCGTTTGAACTTACCGGCAAGGAAGTGGAGAAGTGGCTGGATGCTGCACACATTACTGCCAATAAGAATACGATCCCGAACGATCCGAAGAGCCCGTTTGTCACAAGCGGCGTGCGGCTTGGCACACCGGCGGCAACTTCAAGAGGATTGAAGGAGGATGATTTTGATCAGGTTGCAGAGGCAATCGCAATGATCATCAAGAACGGCGAGTCTGCGATCGATGATGCAAGAGCAATCGTAAAGACACTTACGGACAAGTATCCGCTTAAGAGTTTTTCATAAATAAAGGTACTATTTTGGAGGAATTATGATTGATTTAAAATTTTTACGTGAGAACCCGGAACTCGTAAAGGAAAACATTAAAAAGAAATTTCAGGAGCATAAGCTCCCGCTTGTCGATGAAGTAATTGAATTGGATGCACAGTCAAGAGCTGCCCAGCAGGAGGCGGATGCACTCCGAGCAAACAAGAACGCATTGTCCAAGCAGATCGGTGCATTGATGGCACAGGGAAAGAAGGAAGAGGCAGAGGCCGTAAAGGCACAGGTTGCCGCGGACGCTGCACGCCTTGCAGAGCTTGAAGTGCAGGAGAAGGAGCTTTCTGAGAAAGTGACCGAGATCATGATGAAGATTCCGAACATCATTGATCCATCTGTTCCGATCGGACCGGATGACAGCTGCAATGTTGAGATCGAGAAGTTTGGTGAGCCGGTTGTACCGGAGTTTGAAATCCCATACCACACCGATATCATGGAGCGCTTTGACGGAATCGATCTTGACGCTGCCGGAAAGGTAGCCGGAAACGGATTCTATTATCTGATGGGAGACATTGCGAGATTACATTCTGCAATGACTGCCTATGCAAGAGATTTCATGATCGGAAAGGGCTTTACCTATTGCATTCCGCCTTTTATGATCCGCTCTAACGTTGTAACCGGAGTTATGAGCTTTGAAGAGATGGATGCCATGATGTACAAGATCGAGGGTGAGGATCTCTACCTCATCGGTACTTCCGAGCATTCCATGATCGGTAAGTTCATCGATACGATCAATGATGAGAGCAAGCTGCCGTATACACTGACCAGCTATTCTCCGTGCTTCCGTAAGGAAAAGGGTGCGCACGGTATCGAGGAGAGAGGTGTGTACCGTATCCATCAGTTCGAGAAGCAGGAAATGATTGTTGTCTGCAAGCCGGAAGAGTCCAAGTCCTGGTATGACAAGATGTGGCAGTATACGGTTGAACTGTTCAGAAGCCTTGATGTTCCGGTCCGTACATTGGAGTGCTGCTCCGGTGACCTTGCAGACCTCAAGGTTAAGTCCTGCGATGTTGAAGCATGGTCTCCGCGTCAGAAGAAGTATTTTGAGGTCGGAAGCTGCTCTAACTTAGGAGATGCACAGGCAAGACGTCTTAAGATCCGCGTAAAGGGCGAGGATGGCAAGAAGTATTTTGCACATACCTTAAACAATACCGTAGTTGCTCCACCGCGTATGCTGATCGCGTTCTTAGAGAACAACTTAAACGAGGATGGTTCTGTCAATATTCCAAAGGCGCTCCAGCCGTATATGGGTGGAACGGAGAAGCTTATCCCGAAGCACTAATCGTCATAGATGAGAATTATGAAAAAGCGGTCACCTTATCTTATATTGGTAAGGTGGCCGCTTTTTGCATAAAAAGTGAAAAGGCGAAAGCCTTTTAAATTTCATTCAGGTATTCCTCTGTTGTCATCATTGCGACATGCAGCGGAGATAAACCTGACAGGACAAGCTTGGTTGCTTCTTCTTTTTCTACATCAAAGCCGGAGACTGCATCTGTCACATAGACGGTGTAGATTCCTTCATCAATAAGGGCCCAGACCGTTGACAGGACACAGCATTCGGCAACAACCCCGGTTATGATAACACGGTCAGCATTTTTTGCAGCGGCAAGGACCTCCGGGATTGCAAGAGAAGAGTAGACAGACTTGCTGTAAAGCGGGTAGCGGGTCAGCGCTTCGGCGAATTCCGGCAGCATCTCGTTACCCCATTCGTTTGCGTTGATATGGGCATATTTGATGTTGTAATCCTTCCAGACTCCCTGCGGATTTTCAGGTGGGAGGAAACAGGTAAAGATAACATCCTGGCATCTGCCGGAATTGATAATCTCCTGGATGTGTAAAGCTGCACCGCGCGTATTAAGGCAGGCCCATTCCTGACCTTCGGTATAGATGTTTTGCATATCAACAACGAGCAGCAGATCTTTTTTTGACATAAGTGGTTCTTCTTTCCTGTTTAAATTTAGTGGTTCTGGTAAAAGTATAAAGTAGAGCTCTTTTTTTGACAAGTCTTAGAGCACGGTGTTATAATGAACGTTATCGACAACTGAGTACAATTAATGGAGAAAAACAAATGAAAAATAAAAAGTTATATGCACTTTTCCTTGTGGCAGCCTGCGTGCTGTGCGCATGCGGACAGGAGGAGAAGGCTGATACACATAAAATACAGACAGATTACGGGAATGTCCGCCTCTGCGACTACTCAGCCCTCACCGCAGATGAGATCGTGTATGAGATCACAGACGAGGATGTGGACGAGGAAATTGATAACCTTTTAAATGATTATATCCAATATACGCCAAAAGATTCCGCAGAGGACGGGGATTATGTGGAAGTATATATGACGGCAGCCGCGGACGGTAATGTACTGTTTGAATATCCGCAGGAGGAGGGAGATACCTATGAGATCCTTCTGGGGTACAATGAGTTTGGCGCGGAGTTTGATGAAAAGCTCTTAGGCGTTTCTGCCGGGGATGAATTGGAATTTGATGTTACCTATGACCAGGACTATGAGGATGATGTCCTGGCAGGCCAGACAGTGAATTATCAGATAAAGGTGGATTCCGTCGTGGATGAGACAGAGCCGGAACTGACAGACGAATTCGTGACAGAGACGCTGGGGTATTCATCAGTGGATGATATGCGCGCGCAGATAAAGGAGGAGCTGTCCGCATACTACAATTCAAATTCTGTAGCGAATGCGAAGGAAGAATTATTGCAGGAGGTGGTTGAAAACTCTGATTGCAGTGATTATTCCAAAGATTTGTATCAGGAAGTGAAATCGCAGGTAGAGGACTCTTACGCGGAGTATATGGAGCCGCTTGGCGTATCCACACTTGATGATGTCTACGATGCTTTTGAAATGACAAGTGAGGACATCGACGAGGAAATTACAAACCGTGTATATCGCATGATGGCGGTATATGCAATCGCGAAAGAACAGAATATTGAGATAACAGATGCGGAATATGAGGCAGGACTTGAGCACTATGCTGCTCAGTACACGCAGGAAAATGCGCAGGAATATACCACGGCGGATGTTGTGGCAAAGCTTGGAGAAGCACAGGCCCGCTATAAGGTTCTGGAAGATAAGGTATTGGATTATCTCTATGACCATGCAGCTGTTACACAGGTAGTAGGAGTGATTGATTCGGACGAAGAAGCGGAAGAGACTGCGGAAGAATAAAAAAGAACACTTATGGAAAGATGAGTGGATAGAAAGAGGAAACCGGTGCATGTGGCGTGCACCGGTTTTGTTATGAAAAAGATTATGTGAAAAAATCTATTTTTTGGGAGGACCTCGCGTCCGAAGAGGCGAGGAATTATGAAAAAGAAAAGTTTTTCTTATCTATGATGTTAGTATATTCATTAATTGTGTCGCCCGTATGTGTGGATTATAGAATATTTGTAAATAAATTATGAACAAATTGTGCGTGACAAAAGTACTATAAAAAATGTGTAAAAACAACGAAAAAGCAGGCGTTTAGCTATTCTTAAAGCAATCTTAAGGTAATATTAACTATACGAATTCTATAAAATATGATAATCTGATAGACAAAGATGAACAAATTGTAAGGAGAAGTATAGGATATGTACGACACAATTGTTGTTGGCTCAGGTATTGCGGGAGCGACCGCTGCGCGTATTTTGGCAGAAGAGGGAAATCAGAAAGTGCTTGTGATTGAACGGAGGGCACATATAGGGGGAAATTGCTACGACAGACCGGACGCACATGGAATCCTGATCCATGAATATGGCCCGCATATTTTTCACACGGGAGATGAGACGGTCCGTGCATTTTTATCCAGATTTACTGAGTGGTATGATTTTGGACATGAGGTAGTGGCGAAGGTTGGCGATAAACTGATTCCTGTTCCGTTTAATCTGAATACATTACATATGGTTTACGATAAGGAGAAAGCAGACTACCTGGAACAGAAGCTGATCGACGAGTATGGGGAAGGCAGCCGTGTGCCGATCATGAAGCTGCGCGAGAATCCGGATGCGGATGTGCGCGAGATTGCGGAATATGTATATCAGAATGTTTTTTTGTATTATACGATGAAGCAGTGGGGGCAGAAGCCGGAAGAGATCAGTCCGGAAGTTACCGGAAGAGTTCCTGTTGTCATATCGAGGGATAACCGCTACTTTAAGGATAAATACCAGAGCGTGCCGCTGCACGGATTTACGCCGATGTTTGAGAAGATGCTGGATCATCCAAACATTGAGGTACGCACAAATACAGAGTGCCGGGATGTACTTGCGTTTGCAGACGGCGGAATTCTGTTCGAAGGCCTGCCTTATGAGGGAAATGTCATTTATACAGGCGCTTTGGATGAATTGTTTGACTGCAGATACGGAAGGCTTCCATACCGCTCACTTGATTTCAAATTTGAACATCTGGATGAGGATTCTTTCCAGGGGCACAGCGTAGTCAATTATACGGTGAGTGAGGATTATACAAGAATCACGGAGTTCAAATTTCTGACGGGACAGAAGGATACAGACGGAACAACGATTGTGCGGGAGTATCCGTTTGCCTATACCGGAGCAGAAGGGGAGATTCCCTACTATGCGATCCTTAATGAGGAGAATGAGGCTCTTTACCAGAAGTATCATTCACTCACTACAGGATATCCGGGCTTTTATTTACTTGGACGTCTGGCAGAATACAAATACTATAACATCGATGCAATGGCTGCAAAAGCAATGGAGCTGGCGGCCGGTCTGATGGGAGAAGAGGCATAAGAAAATGAAGCTGTTGACTTTTGCAATACCATGTTACAATTCCGAGAACTATATGGAAAAATGTATTGAGTCCATCCTGCCGGGAGGGGAGGATGTGGAGATCATCATTGTAGATGATGGTTCCCATGACCGGACAGCGGAGATCGCAGACCGCTATGCGGCGCAGTATCCAAGCATTGTGCGTGCAATCCATCAGCCAAACGGCGGACACGGCGAGGCGGTAAACACCGGAATTGCAAATGCATCCGGACTCTATTTCAAAGTTGTGGACAGTGATGACTGGGTAGATGCCGAGGCTTACGGAAAGATTCTTTCAAAGCTGAGGGAATTGGTGCAGAATGATGCGGGAATTGACATGCTGCTTGCCAATTATGTGTATGAGAAAGAGGGCGCCAAGCATAAAAAGGTCATGCGCCAGACCGGATTTCCTACAGATTGTGTGTTCGCATGGAAGGATGTCCGGCATTTCTTCAAAGGACACTATATCCTGATGCATTCGGTCATCTACCGCACGAAGCTGCTTCGCGACTGCGGATTAAAGCTGCCGGATCACACGTTTTACGTGGACAATATTTATGTGTATAAACCGCTCCCATACGTGCGCAGCATGTATTACATGGATGTTGATTTCTACCGCTACTTTATAGGGCGTGATGACCAGTCTGTCAACGAAAAGGTCATGATTGGCAGGATTGACCAGCAGATCAAGGTCAATAAGATCATGATTGATGATGTGGATTTGTGGAAGGTGCCAAATATCAAGTGCCGCAAATACATGTTCAATTATCTGGAGATCATTACCGTGATCTCAACGGTCATGCTGCTGCGCTCCGGAACAGAGGAGAATCTCGAAAAGAAGCGGGGACTATGGACTTATATCAAGGAGAAGGATATCCGCCTGTTTCACAGACTGCGCCGCGGCATCCTCGGAGGAACCATGAATCTGCCGGGCAAGGGCGGAAGAAAAATATCAGTTGCCGCATACCGGCTTTCCCAGAAGGTCGTCGGATTTAATTAGCCACAAGCCTTGTGATTAAACCTTGACAAGAAAAATCAAAGGTTTTATACTGTCATTTAGTTAAATAGGTAAATACGATGACGAAGACAGTAGTTCCTGAGGAGAACGTCGCAGAGAGCCGGGGCAGGTGTGAGCCGGTATTAGTATTGCAGGAATGAAGATCACTTCCGAGTTGCAGGCTCAAATCAATTGGAGAGTAGGTGCTGACGTATTCCCTACGTTACAGGGACGAGGTATGCAAAGGGGCATCCCCTTTAAGTACATTGTAATAGGTGGTATAGACGTAACGCGCGCGTCCCTAATTACAGGGATGCGCGTTTTTTGATTTCGCCGGTGATTGAATCGGGTATATCGGATGAAGGAGGATAATATGTACAACAAAGTTGACACCAACATGAACTTCGTTGAACGCGAAAAGGCAGTAGAAGAGTTCTGGCGTGAAAATGACATTTTCAACAAGTCATTGGAGAAGAATAAGAAAGAGGGAGAAACCTATACATTTTATGACGGACCTCCGACTGCAAACGGAAAGCCGCATATCGGTCATGTAGAGACCCGTACGATCAAGGATATGATTCCGAGATTCCAGACCATGAAGGGCAAGTATGTACCTCGTAAGGCAGGATGGGATACACACGGACTCCCGGTAGAACTTGAGGTAGAGAAGCTTCTTGGACTGAACGGAAAAGAGCAGATTGAAGAGTACGGAATGGAGCCTTTCATCAAGAAATGTAAGGAATCCGTATGGAAATACAAAGGCATGTGGGAGGACTTTTCAGGAACTGTTGGTTTCTGGGCAGATATGGACAATCCATATGTTACCTATGATGATAATTTTATCGAGTCTGAGTGGTGGGCACTCAAGGAAATCTGGAACAAAGGCCTTTTGTACAAGGGCTTTAAGATTGTTCCATATTGTCCGCGCTGCGGAACCCCGCTTTCTTCCGCTGAGGTTTCCCAGGGGTATAAGACTGTAAAGGAGCGCTCTGCAATCGTCCGCTTTAAGGTAAGCGGTGAGGATGCATACTTCCTCGCATGGACGACAACACCTTGGACTCTTCCGAGCAACGTCGCACTCTGCGTAAATCCATCCGATACGTATGTAAAGGTGAAGGCAGCAGACGGCTATACCTATTATATGGCGGAGGCACTTTTGGATACCGTGCTTGGAAAGCTTGCCGTAAAAGAGGATAAGGAAGCCGGAACACCGGCAGTAGCTGCATATGAGGTGTTAGAAACCTATAAGGGCAAGGACCTTGAATACAAGGAATACGAGCCGCTTTTTGCATGTGCCAAGACAGTTGCAGACAAGCAGCATAAAAAGGGCTTCTTTGTAACCTGTGACAATTATGTAACAATGTCCGATGGTACCGGTATCGTTCACATCGCACCGGCGTTTGGTGAGGATGATGCGAATGTAGGACGCAACTACGATCTTCCGTTTGTACAGTTTGTAAACGGAAAGGGAGAACTTACCGAGGAGACTCCATATGCCGGACTTTTTGTAAAGAAGGCAGACCCGGAGGTATTAAAGGATCTTGATGCACAGGGCAAGCTCTACGATGCACCGAAGTTTGAACATGAGTATCCGCATTGCTGGAGATGTGATACGCCGTTGATCTATTATGCAAGAGAGTCATGGTATATCAAGGAGACTGCGGTAAAGGATGATCTGATCCGCAACAATAACACCGTAAACTGGATCCCGGAATCAATTGGATCCGGACGTTTTGGCAACTGGTTGGAGAACATTCAGGATTGGGCAATTTCACGTAACCGTTATTGGGGAACGCCGCTTAATATCTGGGAATGCTCCTGCGGACATCAGGAATGCATCGGAAGCCGTGCAGAGCTGGCAGAGCGTGCAGGCGATCCGAAGGCTGCCGAGGTAGAGCTTCACAGACCGTATATTGATGCAGTTACAATGAAGTGCCCGAAGTGTGGCGGCGAAATGCACCGTGTACCGGAAGTACTTGACTGCTGGTTTGATTCGGGAGCAATGCCATTTGCACAGCATCATTATCCGTTTGAGAATAAAGATGTATTTGCACAGCAGTTCCCGGCGCAGTTTATCTCCGAGGCTGTTGACCAGACCCGTGGATGGTTCCATTCCCTGATGGCAGAGTCTACATTATTGTTTAACAAAGCTCCGTATGAGAATGTTATCGTTCTCGGACATGTACAGGATGAAAACGGACAGAAGATGAGCAAGTCAAAGGGCAATGCGGTTGATCCGTTTGATGCATTAAAGACTTATGGCGCGGATGCGATCCGCTGGTATTTCTATACCGCAAGTGCTCCGTGGATTCCAAAGAGATTCTCAGGAAAGCTTGTCCAGGAAGGACAGCGCAAGTTCATGGGAACATTGTGGAACACCTATGCATTCTTCGTTCTGTATGCGAACATTGACAATTTTGACGCTACAAAATATAAGCTCGAATATGATAAGCTTCCGGTTATGGACAAGTGGTTATTATCCAAGTTAAACAGTGCGGTAGCCGCAGTCGACGATAACCTTTCCAATTATCGTATCCCGGAGGCCGCAAGGGCACTTGACGATTCCGTGGATGAGATGAGTAACTGGTATGTCCGCCGTTCCCGCGAGCGCTTCTGGGCAAAGGGAATGGAGCAGGATAAGATCAATGCCTATATGACACTTTATACTGCTCTTGTAACCATCAGTAAGGCGGCTGCCCCGATGATCCCGTTCATGACGGAAGACATCTACCGCAACCTTGTATGTTCTATCGATCCGGCGGCTCCGGAGAGTGTTCACCTGTGTGACTTCCCGGCCGTAGACGAGAAGATGATCGACAAGAAGCTTGAGGAGGATATGGAAGTTGTTCTTGAGGCCGTTGTTCTCGGCCGGGCATGCCGTAACGAGGCCAATATCAAGAACCGCCAGCCTATTGCAAAGATTTTTGTCAAGTCTGAAGATGATCTTTCCCAGTTCTATCTGGATATCATCCGTGATGAGTTAAATGTCAAGGAGATCGAGGCAACCGATGATGTCAGCGCGCTGACCAACTACACCTTCAAGCCGCAGCTTAAGACACTTGGCCGCCGTTTCGGCAAGAATATCAATGCGGTCAAGGAGATCCTTGCAGGACTGAACGGACAGCAGGCGATGAAGGAACTGAATGAGACAGGTACCTTGACGATCACCGTGGACGGAAACGAGGAGAAGCTTTCGCAGGAAGACCTCTTGATCGAGGCTGCACAGATGGAAGGTTATGTATCCGCAAGTGACCATGGCGTGACGGTTGTGCTTGACACAAACATGACGGATGAACTGTTAGAGGAAGGATTTGTCCGTGAGCTTGTCAGCAAGATCCAGACAATGCGTAAAGAGGCCGGATTTGAGGTTATGGACCATATTGCCGTTGGATTTAAGGCAGATGAAAAGGTAACCGGTATCTTTGAAAAGTATGGAGATGCGATCAAGAAGGAGGTTCTTGGAGACAAGATCACCGCAGATTGCGCAAACGGATTTACCAAGGAGTGGAATATCAACGGAGAACAGGTAACACTTTCCGTCGAGAAGCAATAGATCAACTACGGAGGATAAGAGATGAGAGACAAGGTTTTTAGCAAGAAGGCATTTATCAAGACCGTAACCGAAAATGTCCGGACAATGTACCGTAAGACATTGGAAGAAGCTACCCAGCAGGAACTGTTTCAGGCAGTATCCTATGCGGTAAAAGATGTGATCATGGATGAATGGATGGCTACCCAGCAGGCATTCGATAAGCAGGATCCTAAGACGGTGTACTATATGTCCATGGAATTTCTGATGGGGCGTGCACTCGGTAACAATCTGATCAATCTTTGCGCATACAAGGAAGTAAAAGAAGCCCTGGCAGAAATCGGACTTGACCTCAGCGTCATTGAGGACCAGGAGCCGGATCCGGCACTTGGAAATGGTGGACTTGGAAGATTGGCAGCCTGCTTCATGGATTCACTAGCATCTTTGGGATATGCTGCATACGGATGTGGTATCCGCTACCGTTATGGTATGTTCAAGCAGAAGATCGAGGACGGATTCCAGGTGGAGGTACCGGATGCATGGCTTCGAAACGGTTATCCGTTTGAAATGCGCAGACCGGAATACTGCTATGAAGTCAAGTTTGGCGGAAATGTCCGTCAGGCTACCGATGAGAATGGCGATATGAAGTTTGTTCATGAGAACTACCAGTCTGTACTGGCTGTCGCTTATGATATGCCGATTGTCGGATACAATAATAATGTGGTAGATTCCCTGATCATCTGGGATGCACAGCCGAAGGAAGAATTTAAGCTTTCCTCTTTCGATAAGGGCGATTATGACCAAGCTGTTGAAGAGGAGAATCTGGCCAGAAACCTTGTTGAAGTTCTCTATCCGAATGATAATCATAGAAAAGGCAAAGAGCTTCGCTTAAAGCAGCAGTATTTCTTCGTTTCTGCAAGTATCCAGCGTGCGATTGCCAAGTTTAAGAAGAGCCACAGCGACCTTCACGATCTTCCGAAGAAAGTTGTGTTCCAGATGAACGATACGCATCCGACCGTTACGGTTGCAGAGCTTATGCGGATCTTAGTTGATGAAGAAGGAATGGGCTGGGAGGAAGCATGGGAGATTACAACCCATTGTGTGGCTTACACCAACCATACCATCATGGCAGAGGCACTTGAGAAGTGGCCAATTGAGATATTCCAGTCACTTCTGCCGCGTATCTACCAGATTGTTGAGGAGATCAACCGCAGATTTGTGGAGCAGATTTATGCAAAATATCCGGGCAATGATGAGAAAGTCCGCAAGATGGCAATCCTCTATGACGGACAGGTGAAGATGGCTAATCTTGCAATCTGTGCAGGATTCTCTGTTAATGGCGTTGCAAGACTTCACACGGAGATCTTAAAGAATCAGGAGCTGAAAGACTTCTATGAGATGTTCCCGGAGAAGTTTAATAATAAGACCAACGGTATCACACAGAGACGTTTCCTTGCACATGGAAATCCGCTTCTGGCTGATTGGGTTACAAAGCGCGTAGGCGCCGGATGGATCACAAAGCTTTCCGAAGTAGAGAAGCTTGTTAAGGTGGCAGATGATCCAAAGGCACAGAAGGAGTTTATGGAGATCAAGCGCCAGAACAAGCTGCGCCTTGCAAAGTATATCAAGGAGCACAATGGAATTGATGTAAATCCGGATTCTATTTTTGATGTACAGGTAAAGCGTCTGCATGAGTACAAGCGGCAGCTTATGAATATTCTCCATGTTATGTATCTGTATAATCAGATCAAGGATCATCCGGAGATGGATTTCTACCCGAGAACATTTATCTTTGGCGCAAAGGCGGCAGCAGGCTACCGCACCGCCAAGAAGACCATCAAGCTGATCAACAATGTGGCAGATGTTATCAACAATGACCCGTCGATCAACGGCAAGATCAAGGTTGTGTTTATTGAAGATTACCGCGTATCAATTGCGGAGTGGATCTTTGCCGCAGCAGATGTCAGTGAGCAGATCTCAACTGCCAGCAAGGAAGCTTCCGGAACCGGTAACATGAAGTTTATGTTAAATGGTGCCCTTACCATCGGAACAATGGATGGTGCCAACGTTGAGATGTATGATGAAGTCGGTGCGGATAACATCTTTATTTTCGGTATGAGTGCGGATGAAGTTATCGCTCACGAAAAGCAAAAGGATTACAATCCAATGAACATCTACAATAGTGATGCCGATATCCGCCGCGTATTAAATCAGCTTGTGGATGGCACATACGCGCCAAATGACCGTGAGCTGTTCCGTGAATTGTATAATTCACTGCTGAATGCGCAGCCGGGGCAGGTGGCTGACCGCTACTTTATCCTTGCGGATTTCCGCTCTTATGCGAATGCGCAGAAGAAGGTGGAGGAGTACTACCGCAACACAACGGCATGGGCGAAGAGTGCAATTTTAAATGTTGCACATGTCGGCAAGTTCTCTTCTGACAGAACAATCCAGGAATATGTGGATGACATCTGGCATCTGGATAAGGTTACTGTTAATATGTCAGGAATTTAAATTTCTTTGTGAAAGAGCAAAGGAAGCCAAAGGTTTTATAGAGCAGGCGAGCCTTTCGCCTGCTCTTTTACGCTTTGGGGAAAAGCGGGCTTTTGAGAGAGGAAAAAATATGGGCGACAATAACAATCCGCAAGGAATATCAGGCTTTACACTTAAGATGATCGCGGTCATCAGCATGTTTATTGACCATCTTGGGGCAACGGTATTGGAACGGATTCTTTTTGGCGGGAGTCTGGGAGCATCCGCGGCAATATATGTAAATGCACACTGGGAGGCGCTCTATCAGCTTTATATGGTTATGCGCGGAATCGGCAGGCTGGCATTTCCAATCTACTGCTTTTTGATTGTGGAGGGCTTTTGGCATACGAGAAGTGTACCAAAATATGCAGCAAGACTTTTTGTGTTTGCTCTTATTTCGGAGATCCCGTTTGACCTGGCAATCCGTGGCAAGGTTTGGGATTTAAGCTACAATAACGTCTTTTTTACACTGTTTATCGGGCTTGTTGTGATTGCGGGACTTCGGTGGTGCAATGAGAAGATCTGCTGCATAGATGAAAATGGCAATGTGCGGCTGGGAAATCTTTTTTTGCGCGGAATTCTTTCAATGTGCATGATCTTTGCGGGAATGGCAGCAGCAGAGATTCTTTTCAAATGCGATTATGGTGCGGCGGGCATAATAACGATCGTAGTGATCTATCTGCTGCGCAGGCATCCAAAGACGGCGATTCTGGCTGCGGTCATTTTGCTGGCAGTACTTTCCTCAGAGCTTGAGATCGTTGCTCTGGCAGATGTCTTTGTGATCGCATATTACAATGGAACAAGAGGGAAGCAGAGCAAGTATTTCTTTTATGCATTTTACCCGGTGCATCTTCTGCTGCTTGCGGGTATTTGCATGCTGCTCGGACTTGGAATATAATTAGCAGGTACATTATGGATTTGAACAAAGAAAAAGGGGGATACAATGGAAGTTGTATTACAGCACTTAACAAAGAAATTTCCGGGAAGGGACAGAAAGAACCCACAGGATGTGATCGCGGTAAACGATTTTGATTTTGTGATTCCGGATGGAAAGCTAATCGGGCTTTTGGGACCTTCCGGCTGCGGAAAGAGTACAACGCTTAATCTGATCAGCGGACTTTTACAGCCGACAAGCGGAAAAATACTGTTTGGGGAAGATGATGTGACGGATCTTCCACCGGAAAACCGTGGAATCGGTCTTGTCTTTCAAAACTATGCATTGTATCCGCATCTGACCGTAAAGCAGAATATCATGTTCCCACTGCAGAACTTTAAGGGAAAGGACAAGCTGACCAAGGAGCAGATGCTTGAAAAGACCATGGAAGCGGCAAAACTTGTGCAGATTGACAATCTGTTAGAACGCAAGCCTGGCGAGCTCTCCGGCGGACAACAGCAGCGAGTTGCAATCGCAAGAGCGCTTGTAAAAAGGCCGCGGGTGCTTCTTCTGGACGAGCCGCTTTCCAATCTGGACGCAAGACTCAGGCTCCAGACGAGGGAGGAGATCCGAAGGATCCAGAAGGAGACACAGATCACGACGATTTTTGTTACACACGATCAGGAGGAGGCCATGAGCATATCTGATATGATCGTGGTTATGAGAGACGGAGTAGTCCATCAGATCGGAAAACCGCAGGATGTATACGATAATCCAAGGAACCTTTTTGTAGCGAAATTCCTGGGAACACCTCCGATCAACGTGTTTGAGGGAACGGTAAAAGACGGGCGGCTTTTTATCGGTGAGGAAGATGTTCTTTCCGTAAAAGGTGCCGCAGATCAGGATGTCTATGTGGGAATCCGTCCGGAAGGCTTCGCGCTTCGGGAGGATGGCCCGCTTAGCTGCCGATTAAGCGGAGTGGAAGTCATGGGGCGGGATATCAGTGTTGTATCACGGCACGATGCCTGCCAGAATGTGACGATCCGTTCAATCGTCAGCTCCAGCCGGCATGTGGATGTCGGCGGGGAGATAGTACATTTTGCGCTGCAGCGTGATAAGGTATTCCTGTTTGACAAGCAGACAGAAGATAGAATCGGATTTGAGGCGTAGAGGATATGAAAAAAATTTGGAAGAACAACAGTCTGAAAGGCTGGCTGTATCTGCTGCCTGCCATTTTGTTTTTGGGACTTTTTATGGTATATCCCCTGATCGATGTATTTGTGTATTCCTTTGAGGAGGGATACAATTTTGCATCGCAGACATATTTCGGGACCGGATGGTACAACTATTCGTATGTACTGCATGATCCATTTTTCCTACAGGCACTGAAAAATACATTTATTCTGGTTATTATTACAGTTCCGCTGTCTACCGGAATTGCACTTTTGATATCGGTCGGGCTGAATTCTATCAAGCCGCTGCGGAAATTCCTGCAGACGGTCTATTTCCTTCCGTATGTGACCAACACACTTGCGGTGGGGCTGGTATTTATGATCCTGTTTAAAAAGACGGCATATTCGGACGGACTTGTCAATCTGCTGATCCACTTATTCGGAGGTAATTCGGTAGATTTTATCGAGGGACCGTATTGGGCAAAAATGTTTGTCCTGTGTTTCTATACGATCTGGGTTGTCATGCCGTTTAAGATTCTTATTCTTACAAGTGCATTGGCTTCCGTAAACCAGGATTACTACAATGCCGCGAGAGTGGATGGAACGTCAAAATTCCGCATCTTTTACCGCATTACCCTGCCGATGATCTCACCGATGATCTTTTATCTTGTCATTACAGGCTTTATCGGGGCATTTAAGGCTTACAGTGATGCGGTGGCATTGTTTGGAACGAACTTAAACGCGGCGGAAATGAATACGATCGTCGGATATATCTATGACATGCTGTATGGAAACAGCGGCGGATATCCGTCATATGCGTCCGCGGCGGCAATTTTGCTGTTTGCGATCGTGCTCACCATCACCTGTATTAACCTGTTGATCAGCAAAAAATCCGTACATTATTAAGAGGGTGGCAAAATGAACAATTCCGTTGATTACATCCGGATCGAAAGAAAAGCAAAGACAAGAAATAATATTGCAAAGACAATTACTTATTTCTTTTTGATTTTGTGGGCGATCCTTGTACTGTTTCCGTTTTACTGGATGGTACTAACCTCATTGAAGAGCTATAGTGCATACAACTCCGAGTATATCCCGAAGTTCTTTACCTTGTCGCCGACTTTGCAGAATTACGCAGATGCGTTTTCGGCTGTCCCGCTGGCAAAGTACTTTCTGAATACAATTATTTTCACCGTAGTGACAACGGCAATCATGCTGGTGGTCATCACGCTTGCAGCTTTTGCATTTGCGAGGCTGGAATTCAAAGGAAAGAACATTGCTTTTATCCTGTTCCTTTCCCTTATGATGATACCGAATGAACTTGTCATCATTACAAATTTCGTGACCATAACCAACTGGAATATGCGAAATACCTTTCCGGGACTGATTCTTCCATCGGTTACTTCTGTCTTTTATATTTATCTGCTGAAGGAGAACTTCGAGCAGATTCCGGACAGCCTGTATTATGCAGCAAAGGTGGATGGCACATCGGATTTTAAGTATCTGCTCAAGGTGATGATACCGATTTCGAAGCCAACGCTGATCACAATCACGATTCTTAAAGTAATCGAGTGTTGGAATTCCTATGTCTGGCCGAGACTGATCACGGACGATCCGAATTATTTTCTCGTGTCAAACGGAATACAGGAGATCCGGGAGAACGGATTCGGACGTGAAAATATTCCGGCAATGATGGCAGCGGTTGTTGTAATTTCGGTACCTCTTATCGTTCTCTTTTTAATTTTCCGGAACAAAGTCATGGAGGGTGTTTCGAGAGGAGGAACCAAAGGATGAAATTACGCATGAGAAAACTGCTGATGCTTTGCGCAGGACTTCTTGTTTTGTCCACAAGTATGGCAACCCTGACGGCATGCCATGGCGCAAAGGAGCGGAGCGGCTTTGAAATGCCGGATGAATTTGATACCTCAAAATCATATGAGATTACATTCTGGGCCAAAAACGATACCAATAAGACACAGACGACAATCTATGAGAATGCGATAAAATCATTTGAGGAGCTGTATCCGAATATCACAGTCAATCTCCGGTTATATACAGACTATGGCAAGATCTACAATGATGTTATTACGAACATCGCAACGAATACCACACCGAATGTCTGCATCACGTACCCGGATCATATTGCCACATACCTGACGGGAGATGAATTGGTAGTTCCGCTTGAGAATCTGTTTTCAGACAAAAAATATGGACTTGGCGGAAGCGAGGTCCGCTTCGATTCTCCAACGGAGGAAGAAATCATTCCACAATTTCTGGAGGAATGTTCATTTGCCGGACATTATTATGCAGTTCCGTATATGCGTTCCACGGAGGCGTGCTATGTAAATAAGACGTTTGTGGAAAAACTTGGCTATACTCTTCCTGATACCCTGACATGGGATTTTATATGGGAGGTATCAGAAGCAGCAATGGCACAGGATGACGATGGCAATTATCTGGTAAACGGACAGAAGGTTCTGATCCCATTTATTTACAAATCAACAGACAATATGATGATACAGATGCTGCGCCAGCTTGATGCAGGATATTCTACCGAGGACGGGGACATTCTTTTGTTTAATGATACAACGAAGGAACTTCTGTATTCCATTGCGGAACACAGCGCGACGGGGGCGTTTTCGACCTTCAAGATTTCCAGCTACCCGGCGAATTTCTTAAATGCCGGCCAATGTATTTTTGCAATTGATTCTACCGCAGGTGCAACATGGATGGGAACAGATGCTCCGCTTTCGGACATCAGTGATGATAAGCTTGTTGATTTCGAGACAAAGGTCATGACAATTCCGCAGTTTGATCCGGATAATCCGCAGATGATTTCGCAGGGACCGTCCGTATGCATTTTTAATAAGAGCAATCCGCAGGAGGTAATGGCATCCTGGCTGTTTGTACAGTATCTGCTGACCAACGATGTGCAGATCGCATACGCCGAGACGGAAGGATATGTTCCGGTTACTTCAAAGGCGCAAGACTCCGAAGAGTATCAGGACTATCTTGCCAGAAGCGGGGAGGACAATCAGACCTATTATCCGGTAAAAATAAGTGCTTCAAAACTGCTGCTTGACAATACGGAGCATACGTTCACGACTCCGGTATTTAACGGTTCGGCATCACTCCGGGATGCAGCAGGACAGCTCATCGAAACTACGGTTAAATCGGTGCGCAGAAAACAGACGGTTGATGAGGCGTTTATGGATAAGCTGTACGAGGAGACAACCGCTTTATACCGGCTTGACCAGATTGAGAGTGCTGATACTGCAGGAGAGCGCCGCAATCTTGGCGCACTTCCGGCCCCATCTGTGGTTTTACTGTCCGTTCTTGCGGGAACGTGGGTACTTATTATACTTTATGTTGTATTTTCCAAAATAAATGCACGGAGAAATCGGCAATAATACTATTGATTTGTAGTCGATATCAGGTATAATTAACCTCGTTATTAAAAAAAATCTTTCAAAAGAGGTAAAAGAGATGAAAAAACTTACAGCTTTACTTTTGACCGGTGCACTTGTTTTCTCTTGCACTGCATGTGGCAACTCCGATGACAATAATTCGGCTGACAGCACGGTAGCAGACACAAGCGTCAGCGAAGCAGCTGATACTGAAGTGACAGATACTGAGGCAGCTGACACAGAAACAGCAGAGAATACCGAGGCGGCTACAGAGACTCCGGCAGGCGATGATGTTGCAGTTATGTCTTATGCAGATTATGTTGCAGCAGATATTGATTCCGAGGTTGTTGTAGAGACTTATGTTCAGGCAAAACAGTCCTGGTGGGAAGACAAGGCAACTGTATATACCCAGGATCAGGATGGCGCTTATTTCCTTTACAACATGGCTTGCTCTGAGGCTGATTACGAGCTTCTTACACCGGGAACCAAGATTCGTGTAACCGGATACAAGGCAGAGTGGTCTGGTGAAGTTGAAATCGCAGATGCGACATTCGAGATTATTGATGGAGACAGCTTTGTTGCAACTGCGACTGATGTTACAGATCTTCTTGGAACAGATGATCTGATCAATCTTCAGAATCAGTATGTATCCTTCACAGGAATGACTGTAGAGGCAGCAAATGACAATGGCGATGCTTTCATGTACAATTGGGATGGCTCTGGCGAGGACGGAAGCGACCTGTACTTTAACGTTTCTTACAACGGAGCAACCTATACATTTACCGTTGAGTCTTATCTCTGCGGACCGGGAACCGATGTTTATGAGGCAGTTAAGAACTTAAACGTAGGTGATACCGTGGATATGGAAGGATTCCTTTATTGGTATGAGGGTGTGAACCCACATATCACTTCTGTAACTGTAAAGTAATCCTGACGAACAGAATACAAAGACAAATAAGGGCTGGTGAAGAATTATTCTTCACCAGCCCTTTGTGTATGTTGTACAATGCGGCACAGATGCCGGAAAAGGCGTCTTTTGCGCATTGCAGATAGTCACCGCGCGCCTGCATTATGTGGTAGGACGGCGCAGCGGGCAGGAAGACAGGCTGATACGGTCCTTTAGGATATGAAGCCCGCAGTCGGTCAGGTAGTCCTGAAGGATGGCAGGAGACTGCTGGGAGGTCGGTCCGATGATGATCTCGCCAACAAGGTCGGATAAGTGCATATTCAGCTTCCCACACATCCGGTTTAATTCCAACGGATAGTATTTTTTGATGCGCTCCATGGATACATGGTATTTAGGCTCGACTGCAAATTCATTGAAGATAAACGGAGAGACCACAAGGCGGAACTCGCGTTCGCTGCAGAAGGACGGATGCTTAAATGCAGCAGATTGAACCCATGCATCATTGATGAGTGACTGGAGTGCAGGAAGATTGGAATCAAAATCAGAAGAATTCTTGATCAGATTGTAGAATGCATCAACGAGCGGATGCTCCCGCATATCCTCCTGATAGTATACTTCCTGCAGCGAGATCGGTCCTCCGACCATTTTCTGAAGCAGATCCTCGTGAAATGCGATGCAGACTCCCTGACCGGAATGACCATAGCGCTCCCATTGGGAGGCATCGTCACGGAATTTGGAGAAACATGCCGCGTAAGCGGAGTAATGAAATTCTTCCATAAGCTCCTTCTGGAAGAAACTCTCGGTACGGTATACTTTCTCGGTTTCTCCGTCAGCGCTTAATCTTCCTACGACTGCCTTGCAGATACCATTCATAAAAAGACGCATCTCTGAGGTGTCATTCATATTGAGAATATTGTTCAGGCGCAGTTCTGCGCATCGTATAATGCCGTCAAATGCGGCAAAATCTGTGTAATGATATAGCATAGAAATACCTCTTGTCAGAAATTATTGTGTGGACGTTGGATCGTCGATATTCTTTACAAACAGGAATACCACCTGGTTCTCATCCGAAAACTGCCGGCTTGGAATTAGTTCAAGCATTACACGGCGGAAGACTCCATTGATCCGTCTGCGGTAAAACATACAAAAATAAGGTGTGCCCTGCGAGAAGAAGCTGCGCAGAAATCCGATATCCATATTTTGGATGTAGGTATCAAGATCATCCTTGTAGATCATGTCAGATCGGGCAAAGAAGGAAACCCAGTCGGTAAAAGTGTATCCGATTCCTTCCAAAGCGTTCTGCTCGGCAGTATCCATCTGGATGATGCTGTATACATTGGCGGCAAGGTCGACACGGAGAATCTTTGTATAGGAGGCGCAGACGGTGTGAAATGCTTCCTGTTGTCCGCGCCGGTCAAGCCCTTTGCGCGAATAGAAAGCAGCCTTGTCCTCATACATACGGGTATCTGCAATCTTTGCGAGCTCCGTTACGGTATGATCCGGGAATTCCGATTTCTCTGCACAGCCACAGGAAAGCGAAAGGTCTTTTACCAGTTTGCCGCTCCAGTTTGCAGTTGTCTCTGTGAAGTCCTGTAAGATATCCTGCAGCTTTTCGTGGTCTGCAAAGATCATTGCAACAAATTCGTCACCGCCGATCCGATAGAGCTTTCCGTAAGAACCGAAGCAGGTACGCATACAGAATGCCGCACCGCGCAGCAGCTCATCACCGGCATCATGGCCAAGATTGTCGTTGGTGGTCTTAAGACCGTTTAAGTCAAGTGAAACATAGACATAATCGGGCTCAGGGGGAACATCCGGGTTGTGATGCAGATCATCCTCATAGGCTCTGCGGTTGTATAATCCGGTCATGGCATCGATATAGACATCAACGCTGAGCTTTTCGGCCTGGAGTTTAAGGGAAAGCTCGCGCTCCTGTGCCTGACGTTCTTCTTCCTGTTTTTGCATACGGGCGCGTGTCTCGGCATCAACGTTGTAGACACCGACAATCAGATTGTTCTCCTCGCCGGGGGCGGTCGGACGGACAAAACGATACTCAAAATAGCGCGGGATTCCCTCTATGACAATGCGGTAACTCAGCACATAGATGCTGACACTCTCAAGCTCCTTCAGAATGGACTCTCTTGAAAACTCCTTTAAAAACGAATCCATGTCCTTGTGATAGATGGAGTGCTTGCCTTTGTGAACAGCAGTCTTAAAATAATCGTTTCCCTTTTGGGAATCCTTGATGATTCCATTGCCATTTGGATTACGGCGGAAAATATCAAAATCCTCTGTCAGAAGGTTGACGTAATAGATGGAGATAAAATCCCCGGCAAGTCCGCTGATGATGGAGGACTGCTGTTTGTCAAGGTAGGAAAAACGTTCTTTTAAGAAAAGCTCACGCTGCTCCGTGACATTGTATGAATATATTGCAAAGGCAGTAATCATAAAGCCAAATGCATACATTGCAACATCATAAAAGAAGAACTGGCCGATTCCGAATAAAAGCGGAATCAGGGAAAACAGGACAGCCTTGCGGTAAAGCGCACGAGGCTGGACCGGGTGGAGCTGTTTGCACAGGCAATACAAAACGGATGCAATATAGTATGTATACTGCAATGTATAAAGAAGCAGCCTTGAGGGCCCGGCTACGTACTCGCCACCTGCATCCATGGTAAAGGCAGGGCGTGAAAATGCTGCTATAAATAATATTACAAACTGGACTGCAAACAGAAGATAGCGGAAAATATTAAGTACACGCTGCTCGGTATCATCGGCATCTGTATACTGAAGAATATATCCGAGCCACATGAATGCGGACAAAGCCGCCATCAGATGATAGATATAGGTGGAGAATGCAAAGAAACCGGCCGAGGCAAAGAAATCCTTCGCGTCAAGCAGACCCCACAAGGCATCCACACTGCAGAATACCGCAAAGAAAGCGAGCATATGTGTAAAGTCATGGTCGATGGTCTCTTTATACTCAGTTGCAACGGTTCTGTTTAGAATAGACAGAATCTGTAACAAACAGACAAATGCAGTTATCATATAGATAATACCAACATTCATATGGCATTTCTCCCTTGTAGACGATTGTTATCAGATAGAAAACAGTATAGCACAAACGGACAGGTGTAGCAATTGCATTTTGAGACTTTTGGACTATAAAATAACGAGATTCCGCTGTGCGATTCTATTGACGGAAGGTCGGCCGGTCAGTATAATTAAAAGGATAACTTTGGCGCTGAAGCAATAGATATTTGGCAGCCAATGAGAAGATAATTACAGATGCAGGAGATTGTGATGAACAGAGCAAAAATAGCGGAGATACAAAAGAAAATACATGCAAAACTGGCAAGAAACATGCTGGAGCAGGCGGAAAATAAGGCAGAGGGTGAGCGGATCGTCACCGAGGGGATGCCGCAGATGCTGTGCGCATGCGGAGAGGAAGGCATCGTACTGCTGGAGAACAATGGGGTGCTTCCACTGAAAGGGGAAGACACACTTGCGGTATTCGGAAGATGTCAGAGAGATTGGTTTTATGTTGGCTACGGAAGTGGCGGGGATGTACATGCGCCATACTTTGTATCACTTATGGATGGGCTTGCAAATGAAGGAATTAAAACGGACAGTTCTCTTGCCGGGTGTTATGAGAAGTGGTGTGAGGACCCGAAAAATGCAGCGGATCATGGCGTGTGGGGACAGTGGCCGTATTATTACCCGGAGATGCCGCTGGAAGAACGGGCGGTAAAGGCAGCGGCGGAGCGATGTACAGTCGCTGCGGTCGTTATCGGACGAGCAGCGGGGGAAGACCGTGAAAACAAGCTCGAGCCGGGAAGCTATTATCTTACCGATGAAGAAAAGAATCTGCTGAACAATGTATGCAGACATTTCAAACAGGTGATACTGATCTTAAATTGTGGAAACCTGATTGATCTGTCCTTCTTAAGCGACTATTCATTTGCGGCAGTTGTGTACGCATGGCAGCTCGGGCAGGAAAGTGGGAATGCGCTTGCAAGAGTGTTGTCCGGTACAACGAATCCAAGCGGCAAGCTTTCCGATACCATTGCAAAGCGTTATGAGGACTATCCGAGCAGCAGCTGTTTTGGCGGATATGATTACAATAACTATGAGGAAGACATTTTTGTCGGCTATCGTTATTTTGAAACTTACGCAAAAGAGAAGGAACTCTATCCATTCGGATACGGATTGTCTTATACAACGTTTGAACTTGCTTCCGACAGCTTTAACTATGCGGATGGTCACTTTGAGGTACGTGTGCGGGTAACCAATACCGGATCCTGTGCGGGAAAGGAAGTTGTCCAGATTTATGTATGCCCGCCAAAGGGAAAACTGAAAAAGGCAAAAAAGAACCTAGTCGGATTTGCTAAGACAAAGCTTCTCGCACCACAGGAGAGTGAGACAGTCTGCGTGACATTTTCCGAAGAACTTTTTGCCTCCTTTGACGATAGCGGAATTACCGGCTACCCATTTGCATTTGTCATGGAAGCTGGAGAATATACATTTTTGGCGGGAAATTCTGTCAATGCAGATATGACGGCCGGAACATGGAAGGTAGAACAGACAAGGCTTATTGAGCAGTGTGAATCTGTCTGCGCGGTTGAAGAGAAGAACCGTTTTTCCGCGATGGCTGATAAAGGGAAAATCCCAGTATCTGTATCGGGTCGCGACTTAAAGGCCCGGATTCTCGAAAATCTTCCAAAGGAGATTACACCGACCGGGGATAAGGGAATCAAGCTTTCGGATGTTAAATCCGGCAGGCACACGATGGAAGAGTTCGTAGCACAGCTGTCTGACCGTGAATTATGCGATCTTTCAAGAGGTGAGGGCAGCATGAACTGTTCACTTGGCACCCCGGGAAATGCCGGAGCGTTTGGAGGAATCACCGAGGAACTTCGCGCAAAGGGTATCCCTGCAATCATTACCGCAGACGGACCCGCAGGACTTAGAATTAAGCGCTATACCACGCTTCTTCCATGCGGAACCGCGATCGCCTGTACCTGGAATACCGAGCTTGTGGAGCAGATGTTTGCATTGGAAGGCAAGGAAATTGCTTCCTACAATGTCAATGTGATTCTTTCTCCGGGAATGAATATTCATAGAAATCCATTATGCGGACGTAACTTTGAATATTATTCTGAGGATCCTGTATTAAGCGGCAAGATCGCGGCGGCAGCAGTACGTGGAATCCAAAGCCAGGGAGTATCTGCCTGCCCGAAGCATTTTGCGGCCAATCATCAGGAAGTACATCGAAACAGGCATGACAGCCGTGTATCCGAGCAGGCACTGCGTGAAATCTACCTGCGCAATTTTGAAATTTGCGTCAAGGAAGCTAAGCCGCAGAATATCATGACAAGCTACAACAAGATAAATGGAGTATGGAGCCATTATAATTATGATCTTGTAACCACTGTCCTAAGAAAAGAATGGGGATACGAGGGTAACGTGATGACCGATTGGTGGATGCAGCATGCCAAGAGTCCGGAATTCCCTCAGATTAAGGACAACGCATACCGCGTGCGCGCACAGGTTGATGTCCTCATGCCGGGCGGCTGGAATCCGAAGAAGCAGAAATATGTATTCGATAAGGATGAACTAGACGCTTTACATAAGCCAAATGGTTTGACGAGGGCAGAACTGCAAAGAGGTGCAATCAACATACTGCGCTATGCACTCACCTGCATTAAAGATTAAACACGGATTGCAATAGCTATTTAGCCGCAATTCCACGGCAGCGTATCGTATTTTGGGGCTTCTCCTTTTAGGGAAAAGCAGTTCCACAAAAATTGCAGAAATTCTTTCAGCCGCTCCGGCGTTGATAGGGTTGTGTCTTATATTGGCTTTGACACTCCGCACACGGCTGTTACACGGTAGACGGACTTTTCTGTCGGCCTTCCTAGTTTTTCTAAGGCAGGCGGCCTCGCGAAGTTGTTATTAGGAGCATGCGCCTCAAAACTCGCATTATAGTTATCCTATATATATACATTGCGAGCTCAGACAGTCGGCGCATGCTCCCATTTCGCGCGGCACGCCTGCCAAGAAAAACACGAAAGCCCTCCGAAGAAAAGTCCGTCTATCCGCGAACAGCCGGGCAGGAGTGCTCAAACCTATAGAAGACATAACTCATAGAAAAAACGCCGAGCGGCTGAGTTAGAATTTCGCAATTTGCCGTGGTGCTTTTTCTCAAAAGAAGAAGCCCCAGAATACGATGCTTCCCAGGGTATGGGAAATTGGGTATTGCAATTGGAGATTAAGGATTAATAGAAACAGAAGTAGAAAGAGGTCAGTATGGCATTTTGTCATTTGCACACGCATACGGAGTACAGCCTGCTTGATGGCTCGAACAAAATAAAGAATTATGTTGCCCGCGTAAAAGAACTTGGAATGGACAGCGCTGCGATCACCGACCATGGAAATATGTTCGGAGTGATTGAATTTTATAAAGAAGCCAAAGCGCAAGGAATCCGTCCGATTATCGGATGCGAGGTGTATGTGGCACCGAATTCCAGGTTTGACAGGGAGAGCAGCCATGGAGATGACAGATATTATCATCTGATCCTGCTCGCAGAGAACAATACAGGCTATTCCAATCTGATGAAGATTGTATCCATCGGATATACGGAAGGATATTATTATCGTCCGCGTGTCGACTTTGAGACATTAGAAAAATACCATGAGGGACTGATATGCCTGTCTGCCTGCCTCGCAGGGGAGATACCGCGCTATATTGTGCGTGGATTCTATGAGGAAGCAAAAAAGGTTGCCGAGAAATACAGAGCGTGCTTCGGGGAAGATAATTTCTTCCTGGAATTGCAGGACCATGGTATTTCCGACCAGAAACTTGTCAACCAGCAGCTGCTTCGCATGAGCGAGGAGCTGGGGATTCCGCTTGTGTGCACGAACGACTGCCACTATACCTACGAGACGGACGTGGAGGCACATGATGTGCTTCTTTGTATCCAGACCGGGAAGAAGGTCACGGATGAGGATCGTATGCGCTATGAGGGCGGGCAGTTCTTTGTAAAAAGTGAAGCGCAGATGCGCGCACTGTTCGGGTATGCGTCACAGGCAATTGACAATACCCAGAAAATTGCAGAAAGATGCAATGTCGAGATCGAATTCGGCAATTATAAGATACCGAAGTATGAAGTGCCGCAGGGGTATTCGAGTGCGTGGGAATTCTTAAACGCACTGTGTGAGAAGGGATTTGAAGAGAAATACAGAAACAATCCGGAATATGATGATGCTGCGCAAAAAGAGATCCACGATGCAATGCAGTATGAACTTGGCATTATACAGAAGATGGGGTTTGTCGAGTATATTCTTATCGTCTGGGATTATATCAATTGGTGCAGGAACCACGACTGCTGGGTAGGACCGGGACGAGGATCTGCTGCGGGAAGCCGTGTATGCTACTGCACCGGAATTACCAATATCGATCCGGTGAAATATAATCTGCTTTTTGAGCGATTCTTAAATCCGGAGCGTGTATCCATGCCGGATATTGACGTGGATTTCGAATATGCGGAACGCTACCGTGCGATCGAGTATGTAACACAAAAGTATGGAGCTGATTCGGTAACACAGATCGTAACCTTTGGAACCATGGCAGCGAGGGGCGTCATCAAGGCAGTAGGCAAGGCCCTTGATTTTCCATATGCCCAGATGGACCAATTGGCAAAGATGGTTCCGATGGAACTTAATATTACCATTGAAAAGGCCCTTCAGATGAATCCGGAGCTGCGCGGGCTGTACGAGAGTGACAATTAGATCCATGAACTGATCGACATGGCGCGTAAGCTGGAAGGATTGCCGAACCATACCTCGGTACATGCGGCCGGAGTTGTCATCTATCCTGGTGTGGCAAGCGATTATGTGCCGCTTGCGAGGGCGAGCGACGGAAGCCCGACTGCGGAGTATAATATGGTTCAGCTCGAGGAACTGGGACTTCTTAAGATGGACTTCCTTGGGCTTCGGACCCTCACCGTGTTAAAGGATGCGGTAAAGAATATCAAGGCTTCGAAAAACATTGATGTAGATATCGATCACATTGATTTTAACGACAAACAGGTTCTTGATTTTATAGGAACAGGAAAGACGGAAGGTGTCTTCCAGCTTGAGTCGGCGGGAATGCAGAACTTCATGAAGGAACTGCGTCCGCAAAGCTTTGAGGATATTGTAGCAGGAATTTCCCTGTACCGTCCGGGCCCGATGGACTTTATTCCCGATTATATCAAAGGAAAGAATGATCAGGATGCGATTGCATACGTGACACCCGAGCTGCAGAGCATCTTAGAGCCGACCTACGGCTGTATCGTATATCAGGAGCAGGTTATGCAGATCGTGCAGAAGCTGGCCGGGTATACGATGGGACAGGCAGATAATATCCGGCGCGCAATGAGTAAAAAGAAGCAGTATGTCATCGACGCGGAGCGAAAGAGCTTTGTGCACGGAGACGCGGAGCGGGGAATCAAGGGCTGTATCGCCAACGGCATCAGCGAGGAGGCCGCCAACAGCATCTACGATTCCATGGTCGATTTCGCAAAGTATGCGTTTAACAAATCGCATGCCGCAGCTTATGCGGTGATCAGTGTGCAGACGGCATGGCTCAAATACTATTATCCGGTCGAGTTTATGGCGGCGTTGATGACATCCGTGATTGACAATTCTGCCAAGGCATCCGAATATCTGTATCACTGTAAAGAGATGGGAATCCGTGTGCTTCCGCCGGACATCAACTCCGGGTACGGAGAATTTACAGCGGAGGGCGAAAACGTCCGGTACGGTCTGTATGCGATCAAGGCATTGGGGCGTCAGGTAATCGACCATATTCTCGAGGAGAGGCAAAGCGGCGGGCGTTTCAGGACGCTTCAGGATTTTATTGAGCGGACGGTTGACCGGGATGTCAACAAGCGTGCGGTAGAGAACCTGATCAAGGCGGGAGCCTGCGACAGCCTTGATGGCACGCGCAAGCAGATGATCGCGGTGTATGCATCCATCATTGACCAGACAGCGCAGCAGAGGAAATCCTCCATGAGCGGGCAGATGAGCCTGTTTGATCTGGTATCGGAGGAGGAGAAAAAGGAGTATGAGGTAAAGTATCCTCCGGTTGGGGAATTTGATCCTGAGGTGCTATTGGGCTTTGAGAAGGAAGTGCTTGGAATTTATTTAAGCGGACATCCTTTGGAGAAGTATGTGCAGAAGATGCAGAAGAACATTACGGCGAATGCCATTGACTTTATGCGCGAGGAAGAGACACAGGCTGTTAAGGTGCAGGATAATGCGCATGTAGTTATCGGGGGAATGATCTCCAACAAAACAGTCAAATTTACCAAGACAAACAAGGCGATGGCATTTCTCGAGATTGAGGATCTGACAGGAACTGTGGAGGTTATTGTATTCCCGAAGGATTATGAGCGGTATCAGCAGTTTATTGCCCTCGATGAGAAGATTTTTGTCGTTGGAAGAGCTACGGTGGAGGACGAACAAAACGGCAAACTGATCTGTGAGCGTATCGTCCCGTTTTCTGATACCCGCAGGGCATTGTGGCTTCAGTTTTCGGACATGGATGATTACAAACAGAAGGAAAAGGAACTGTTCGAGCGGCTTCGGGAATCAGACGGACTTGACGAAGTTGTCATCTATCTGACGGCTACAAAACAGGTCAAGAAACTGGGACAAAATTACTCTGTTCTGGCGGATGAGCTCCTTATTGGTGATTTATGCGCCTTTTTAGGGGAAAATAATGTAAAAGTTGTTGAAAAGAATATTGAAAACAAATGATAAAAAGTTTACAATGTTATGGGATTAGATGAAGTAAAAAATATACAATCTGATATATGTAGGAGGACTTAACAAGATGGCAAAGAATATCAATACGATTGGCGTACTTACGAGTGGAGGAGATGCTCCTGGAATGAATGCTGCAATCCGTGCAGTTGTTCGTCAGGCTCTTTACAAGGGAAAGAAAGTAAAGGGAATCAAGAGAGGATATGCAGGACTTCTCGATGAGGAGATCATCGACATGGATGCCAAGAGCGTATCAGATACCATTTCAAGAGGTGGTACTATTCTTCAGACCGCACGTTGCCTGGAGTTCGTTACTCCGGAGGGACAGCAGAAAGGTGCTGAGATCTGCAAGAAGCATGGTATTGATGCTATCGTTGTTATCGGTGGCGATGGTTCCTTCAAGGGAGCACAGAAGTTAGCAGCTCTTGGAATCAATACGATCGGACTTCCGGGAACAATCGACCTTGATATTGCATGTACGGAGTATACGATCGGTTTCGATACTGCATGCAATACTGCAATGGAAGCAATTGATAAGGTACGTGATACTTCTACTTCACATGAGAGATGCTCTATCGTTGAGGTAATGGGACGTGGAGCCGGCTATATTGCATTGTGGTGCGGTCTTGCAAACGGTGCAGAGGAAGTTCTTCTTCCGGAAAAATATGACTATGATGAGCAGCGTCTGATCGAACAGATCACAGATGCCCGTGCAAGAGGCAAGCAGCATTATATCATTATCAATGCTGAGGGTGTCGGACACTCACAGAGCATGGCAAAGAGAATCGAGGAAGCAACCGGTATTGAGACAAGAGCAACAATTCTTGGACATATGCAGCGTGGTGGAAGCCCGACATGTAAGGACCGTGTATATGCAACCACAATGGGCGCTATGGCAGTTGACCTTCTCTGCGAGGGCAAGAGCAATCGTCTTGTTGCATACAAGGATGGCAAGTTTGTAGATTACGACATTGACGAGGCACTTGCAATGACAAAGACCATTCCGGAGTACATGTACGAGATTTCAAAATCTCTGGTATAAATCATATAAAATGCATATATAAGAAGGGCTGCCGCTTGACAGCCCTTTTTGTATGGCATAAGAATTTACCGCATATTGGATGGAGCATTATGATAACAAGCACAAGTAACCAGCAAATGAAAAATCTCAGCGCCTTGCTTAAGAAATCAAAAGAGCGTAAAACCCAGGGAGTTTTTGTGGCAGAGGGACCGAAAATGTGTTTCGAGGCACCAAGGGAACTGGTAAAGGCCGTTTATGTGTCGGAATCCTTTCTTGAGGATGCAGGCGCAGAGTCACACCTTTTGGCATACTGTAATGAAGGGGTGCATATACCTTATGAGGTGGTGGCAGATTCTGTTTTTCGGGGGATTTCAGATACCCAGACACCTCAGGGAATCATGTCGGTCGTGCAGATGCCGCAGTATGAGCTGCAGGATCTTTTTGCGGGCGAAAGGACACTTCTTCTGGTGCTCGAGAGCATTCAGGATCCGGGCAATCTCGGTACAATGCTTCGAACAGGGGAAGGAGCCGGAGTCACAGGAGTGGTCATGAACCGGACGACGGTTGATCTGTTCAATCCCAAGACAATTCGTTCCACGATGGGAAGCTTATATCGGGTTCCCTTTTTTGTAGCAGATGAACTGACAGATACGCTGCTTGCAATAAAGAAACAGGGAGTCCGTCTGTATGCAGCGCATCTGAAGGGGACGATGTCCTATGATGAGCCGGACTATTGTCCGCCGAGTGCCTTTCTGATCGGAAATGAAGGAAATGGTCTGAGTGACGAAATTGCGGGAATGGCTGATACGTATATCCGTATACCGATGCAAGGACAGGTGGAATCGTTAAATGCAGCAGTATCTGCGTCTTTGCTTATGTATGAATGCAACAGGCAGCGAAGGAGAAAGTAAACGACATGAGAATCTGGTTTAAGATTTTTTCAGATGCACATCTGATCAGAACAGAGACGATCGAAGATAATAGCAATGAGACGAGAACACACAAAATTTTTGCTGCGTTGGATGAGGCATGCCTGCGGTTTGATCTAAGCAAGCCAATCTGGCTGGATGCAAATGTGGAGGAATTTAAAAGGCGCTCCAAAACGAGATTCAATCAGGACAATTTTGTGGAGGATATTGATTTTGATTATCTGGAGATCCATGTTCTTGATGAAGATTAATAATCGTTAAATTTTTCTTAAATCCACAAATCGACTACAAGATATGGTATGATGGAAAGAGAAAATCCCGGACATGGGATGCACTACACGGAATGAATCAGTTAGTAAAGTAAACAGGAAAGGGTATATCAATTGATGGGGGAATCAATCATACAAGATGGAATTGACAGTTGGGAGACTGTCATGTTCTTATATAACTCTGCGCTTAAGGAAGTTGTGACTAAGGTAGACATTCTAAATGATGAATTTGTCCATATCCACAACTATAATCCGATCGAATATACAAAGTCCCGTATTAAGACGCCGGAGAGTATAGTAAAAAAACTAAAAAGAAATGGCTTTGAGTCGTCAATCGAAAATATGATCAACCATATAAACGATATTGCGGGGGTACGGACTGTATGTTCCTTTACTTCGGATATATACCTGCTTTCTGAAATGATTGGAAAGCAGAACGACCTTACGGTTGTATCAGTCAAGGACTATATCAGGCATCCGAAGGAGAGCGGCTACAAAAGCTTTCATATGCTTGTGACGGTTCCGATTTTCTTGTCGGACCGCGTGGTGGATACGAAGGTTGAGATTCAGATCCGGACGATTGGAATGGACTTCTGGGCGAGCCTGGAGCATAAGATCTATTATAAGTTTGAGGGGCATGCACCGGAGTATATCAGCCGGGACTTAAGGGCCTGTGCCGCAATTGTTTCGGAGATGGATGCGAAGATGTTACAGCTCAACGAGGCGATTGTTGAGGCAAAGGCACAGCAGGAAGAAGAAAAGGCGCAACAGGAAGAGGAAAAAGCAGATGGCAAACATCATTGACGCATCGAATTTAACAAAGTCTTTTACGGGAAGGAAGCTTTTTTGTGAAGCTTCCTTTTCTGTGCAGGAAGGTGAAAAAATTGGAATTGTCGGAATCAACGGAACCGGGAAATCGACACTTCTTAGAATCCTTGCAGGGGAAGAAGAACCGGATGAGGGTGAGGTTATTACCGCAAATCATATTGTGATGAATTACCTTCCACAGAATCCGCAGTTTGCTGACGAGCATTCGGCCATGGAAGCGGTGCTTACACTTGCAGGAAAGAACCATGCGATCGACGAGCACAATTATGCTTTACAGAGCGAGGCGAAGTCATTGCTTACAAGACTTGGAATCAGCGATACATCGCTTGCGGTCTGCAAGATGTCCGGAGGACAAAGAAAGAGGGTGGCACTTGCAGCAGCTCTGTTGATGCCGTGTGATGTGCTTCTTCTGGACGAGCCGACAAACCATCTTGACTATGAGATGATCGAATGGCTGGAGAATTATCTGAAGGGCTATAAGGGAGCTCTTGTCATGGTAACGCATGACAGATATTTTCTGGATAGCGTATGCAAAAGAATTGTCGAGATCGATAAAGGCAATATATACAGCTATGATACCAATTATACCGGGTTCCTGGAAAGCAAGGCAGCCAGAGAGGACAGTGAGCGGGCGACAGAGCGTAAGAGACAGTCTATTCTTAGAAAAGAAATCGCATGGATGCAGCGCGGGGCACGTGCACGTTCCACCAAACAGAAAGCGCATATCCAAAGATATGAAGCCTTAAAGGAGCAGCGGGGACCAAAGCAGGATGCAGCGCTTGAGATGGCATCTGTCTCAAGCCGTCTGGGAAGGACTACAGTCGAGCTCTCACACATTTCCAAGCGATACGGAGAGACGGTCTGTGTGGAGGACTTCTCCTATATCTTCCTGAAAAATGACAGGATTGGTTTTGTCGGGGAAAACGGATGCGGAAAGACCACACTGATGAAGATGATTGCCGGACTGATCCAGCCGGACAGCGGTCAGATTGTCGTAGGGCAGACGGTAAAAATCGGGTATTACAGTCAGGAAATACGTCTGACAACTTCAAGAGATGAATACACAATTGACGGCGACACTGCAAGCACAAAAAACAATGCAGCAGGAACATCATATATGAATCCGAAAGACCGCGTGATCGACTATATAAAGGATACAGCGGAATATGTAAGGACAGAGGATGGGCTTGTATCGGCATCGGCGATGCTTGAGAGATTCCTATTTCCGCCGGAGGAGCAGTATGGACTCATTGAAAAGCTTTCCGGTGGGGAACGCAGGAGGCTGAATCTCCTGCGCGTGCTCATGGAGGCTCCGAATGTATTGATTCTGGATGAACCGACAAATGATCTGGATACGCAGACGCTTGCAATATTGGAGGACTATTTAGACAATTACGATGGCATTGTCGTTACGGTATCCCATGACAGGTATTTTCTCGACCGTGTTGTATCGCGTATCTTTGCATTTGAGGGAAACGGAAAGATCACACAATACGAGGGCGGATATACGGATTATATGGCAAAAAGACCCAAAGAAGAACCGGAGGAGGGAACTGGTTTAAGGGAGAAAACACCAGATGCACAGTCAAAGGCAACCTGGGGACATGCCGCTAAACTAAAGTTTACATATAAAGAGGCGAAGGAGTATGAGACAATCGAGTCGGATATAGCGGTTCTGGAGGAAAAAATCGAATCGCTTGACAAGCAGATGCTTACCTGTGCAACCGATGCAGCCAAATTAAATGCGTTGCAGAAGGAGCAGGAGGAGTTGCAGAAGCTTCTGGAAGAGAAAATGGAGCGATGGGAATATCTGGAGGAACTCGCCGAAAAAATCCGTAACCAATAGAAATGAAAATTAAATCAGAATTATAATGGATGAAGAAAACCCGATTGTATGAGAAAAGCTGTTTTTACATACGATCGGGTTTATTGTTTATATTTCAAAAATAAATGATTAAAACATGATTTAACAATGTACTATTTAACGGAAAAACGTTCCAATCTGGAGAAGAGTTTCTGTGGGATAGAGAATCCGAAGATAATCCCAAACACAATGCCGCCGGCGGTCATGAAGGTTTCCATTCCTTTTGACGTGAACATGGATTGATTTCCCATGAACAGGTAGTATGCGGTATAGTAGATACCGGCTCCGGGAACAAGCGGAAAGATTCCGGTGAGAAGATAGACGGTTGCAGGATTTTTCCGGAGCACTGCAAAAGCTCTTGCCAAAATGGTAAGGCAGGTCGTTGCGACAATGCACGCAACTGCAATGTGGACATCGGCTGCAAGCATGCAATAGTAGATGATCCAGCCCAATGCGCCGGTAAGGCCACAGTAGATCAGTTCGGCCTTCGGGGCAAAAAAGACAATCGCAAACCCAAGTGTGGCAACGAATGAAACTGCCAGCTGAATGATGAAATTTAAGATCATAAAAGTGCACCTCCTCCGAATTGATGGCTTAGCCAGATGGAAATACATACGCCAACCGCAATGCATAGGGCGGTAAGAAGCGCATCGATCAAATGTATGGTTCCAGAAAGATAATCCCCGTTGTAGAAATCGCGGATGGATGTTGTAAATGCAATTCCGGGAACAAGAGGCATGATCGCACCGATAACTACTTTATCCTGCATGATCGGAAGCCCGGTCAGCAGGGCAAGGATGCTTAGTATTGTTACGAAGCTGCTGGCAAAGACATTGGAGAGCACGCCGGAGAGCTTATGTCTGGCAAAATTCATGAGGAGTATTTTCTCAAGAACGCCGATAAAAAAAGCAACAACAGCATCTATGGGCTGCCCGCCAAACAGATAGCTGAAGCCGCCACAGCCGAGCCCGCATCCAAAAATCAGGAGAGCCTTTGTATACAGTTTCTGTTCTTTACATGAATCCAGACGCTCCCAGGCATCGGAAACGGAGCATTTGTGCTCACAGAGATCGCGTGTCAGCTGGTTGAGCGAGCTGAGCTTGCCAAGATCTACTGAGCCGAGGGGAACATGGCGGATCATGCTGCATGCATCCTCACGGTTCTCGTTTGCACTTGCAAAGATACCGTTTGATATCACATATACATCGTATTCTTCTACCTGATAGGATTCCAAAATGCGGAGAACGACATCCTCTACGCGGTATATTTCTGCACCATTTCTCAACATTACATCACCGATTTCAACGGCTAAGGTCAAAATCTCTTTTGTATCGGCCATAGTTCTTTCCTTTTGCATAAACATTAATTCTCCCATGCACTGCTGGGCTACCTAATCAATTTAAGAGGTTTTCCCGGATATGTCAATTATTTGTTCCCTTTTCTGTAAAAATGCATTTTCAGGTGCGCGGTATGTCAGAAAGAGGAAGAAAACGGCAGGATTGCTTATATTATAAAGAGGAGCGGGACATAATATAAGCGGAGGGAAAAGAAATGAAAGCATATCGTATTTTACTTGTGATTTTACTTGTGGTTGTAATCGGATGCGGGGCATGGTATTTCTATGGCGTGTTTCATAGTAACGTTGCTCCAAAGGAGGGAACGCTCGTCAAAGGAAACGAGCAGATGTGCAGATGCAACCGGGGGTAAGCAGCGGCAGGCAGGCTTTGCCGCCGGCTGTTTATATAAAAACGGATGAGCACAACCTGACTCACAAAAAACAGGTCACTATCGAGGATGTATTTTCTGTGTTTGGAACAGATGCATATACCGTAAACCAGATAAAAAAATTGCCGCTATATCATTATCCGGATGAGGTACAGCAAAAGTCCTCAAAAAAGAAGGTTGTTGTTTTTTCCATATTAAAGGTGATTGAACTGATTCACACGGTAAATCCCGACCTTCGGGTGGTAAATCTTGGAGAGACGGATTTTATTGTTGAGTTCATTCCAAGGGAACAGCAATCGAAATTGTTGGAAATTGTAAAATTGCTCGCAATCTGTGTCATAACATTTCTTGGATCCGCATTTACCATTATGGCATTCAACAATGACGTGTCTGTAAATGGTGTCTTTGAACGGTTTTACGGACAGATTACAGGAATGGAAAAGCCTGCGGTGACAGAACTTGAGATATGCTACAGCATCGGACTGTCTGCGGGAATCATTGTATTCTTTAATCATTTTGGGAAAAAGAAGATTACAATGGACCCGACTCCGATACAGGTGGAGCTCCGCAAGTATGAGGCGGATATGGCAGATACACTGATCCAGAACGCGAGCAGAAAAGGGCATAATCAGGATGCCGGCTCTGGCAGAGCATGAAAGATCCAAAGAAACAGATAGGAGGGACAGAGGCGTATGTGGCTGGAAAGACTGACCTTGATTGTATTGGGACTCGGCGCCGGGGTGGCAGTCTCGGCAGGAACTTTTGCATTTTTGATCGTGATTGGTGTTCTGCCCAGAATGATCTGTAAAGCGAACCTGAAAGAATATGTCATTCTCCTTGAGAATATTGTTATCGCGGGAGTAATCTATGGAACGGTACACTCGGTATTTGATTGGAAAATGAAAATGCCGGGGGCACATATTTTGATTGCCCTGTTTGGAGTTGCGTCCGGTATTTTTGTCGGGGGAATTGCTGCTGCCCTGGCAGAAATTCTTCACACGTTCCCTATCATGTTCCGGAGGTTCCACATCAAACGTGGGCTGTCATGGGTTATGACGGCCATGGCACTTGGCAAGCTTGCCGGGTCACTATTCTACTTCTTGACGGGATATGCTATAATAGCAGAATAGAAAATGGGGGTGCGCTATGATTCCATCAATAGCAAGACAGAGCGTAATTCAAAAATGTATTCTGCAAAAGTCCGTGTTACTTGGCAATTATGAATTTTATTACCTGGGCGGACTGCTACATAAATTATATGGGATAGATATCAGCGAGAACATGAAACCGGATGAGATGTTTGCTGTGATCGAGCCGGCGATAAAGGAACTTCATCCGGAGGATGAAAGAGAAGCGTACCTGCTTAAGATTGTCTCAGTTTACCAGCCTCTGCCGGATTATGATGAGCAGATGAAACTGCTGTTTCGCTGGGGATCGGGAGAACAGGATCTGTGGAAGGTGCAGACCTCTTATATTCCATCCGAGCCATAGTGCCAGAACATTAGAAGGCAGAAGTACTTCTTAGAGGAGAGCATAATTGCACAAAAAATGGGCATCCTTATAGAAAAATGAGAGAGGGTGACCAGAATGAGCGAGGAAAAGCTTCCCAAAGGACAAAAAGAGAGAAATGATGCCTACAATACGTATGTCGAACGAGTGACACCCACGCACAATCTGTGGATGAATATGGCGAAGGCCTTCGTGTTAGGAGGGATCATCTGTGTGATTGGACAGGTGATCATCAACATTGGAACGGATGCGTTCGGGCTTGAGGATAAGGATGCTGCCACCTGGTGCAGTCTGATACTTGTGCTTGCAAGCGTCATTTTAACGAGTCTTAATGTTTATCCGTCCTTTGCAAATTGGGGCGGGGCAGGAGCTCTTGTTCCAATCACAGGTTTTGCAAACGGCGTGTGCGCCTCTGCAATAGAATTCCAGAAAGAGGGGCAGGTGTTTGGTATCGGCTGTCAGATATTCCGGATCGCGGGACCGGTAATCCTGTATGGTATTTTTTCAAGCTGGATTTTAGGAATTTTCTATTGGGTTGGAACATGCTTTAGATTATGGTAAGAAAAGGTTAATGATTCCAAAGGATCAGCCGATATAAAGAATAAGCTGATATGGCTTTGGACAAATGGATTTGTAATAAGCACATAGGAGGAAAGAACATGAGCATAGCAACAACGAATGGAATCGGTGTAACTGCGGATGCATACGCAGCTTACACGGCAACAGACAGCACAGCAAGAGCAGACAGCGCTGCAGCTAAGACAGCAGAAAGTACAAAAAAGGCTGACAGTACAGCAGCATCCAAGACAGAGAACACGGAGGGTGCTGTATACGAAAAGTCAACCGGGACAGATAAAAAGACTCCATATTCTATCAACAAGATGAGTGCGGAGGACAGAGCATCTCTGGTCCAGAAGTTAAAATCCGATCAGGAACAGAGACAGAGCCAGCTTCTTGACATTGTACGTCAGATGATGTCAAAGCAGGTTGCTACATATACACAGGCAAACTCCGATTCGTCCGATGATATGTGGAAGTTCCTTGCAAAGGGAGACTTCACCGTTGACGCGCAGACAAAGGCGCAGGCACAGGCAGATATTGCGGAAGATGGTTATTGGGGCGTAAAGCAGACCTCCCAGCGTCTGTTTGATTTCGCGAGCGCACTCGCAGGCGATGACGTTGAGCAGATGAAGAAGATGCAGGCAGCGATGGAGAAGGGCTACAAGCAGGCAACTAAGTCATGGGGACGGGATCTCCCGGACATCAGCAAGCAGACGCTTGATGCGGCAAACAAACTTTTCGAAGATTACTATGCATCCAAGGAGAGCACAGAGGAGTAAATCCGTAGATGATACAAGGCGCGGTGGCAGATGATTGCCACCGCGCCTTTTTTTGAATTTGAGTAAAAGCCTTTTCATCGGGACACAGTGTCTGTTTTGATTGACACAGGCAAAAATACAGGGGTATAGTGAGAGGGAACGGGGGAGGACCCGGGCATATTTTATTACAAAAGGAGAAGGATATGGAAAAAAATAAGAGAAAATCGGTAGTACGTTCTGTGGTAACAGTTCTGGCTGCGCTCGCGGTGCTGGTGCTTGCCGGAGTAATAGGAAATGTGATCGGCGTGTTTGATGGAGCTTCTGATATTACACAGATGATCAAATTGGACAAAACAGTCTATGTGAAGCTCATTGTAATGATCGCATTTGTCACCTTATTGTGTAACCTGTTACTGACGTTTTTTAAGATGTTTCAGTTAAAGAAGGGACGTGTGGGAACCCTGTCCACCTTGTTTGCAAGCCTGATCCGTTATGGCGCTGTACTGCTTGGATTTTGCTGGGGCCTTACGATTATCGGTGTGAATGTCAGCACGGTATTCGCCAGTGTCGGAATTATTGCATTGATTCTTGGCTTTGGAGCGGAGAGTCTTGTGGCCGATCTGGTAACAGGCGTGTTTATCATATTTGAAAACCAATACAATGTCGGGGATATCATTGAGGTCGGAGGCTTCCGCGGAACCGTTCAGGAGATCGGCTTTCGGACGGTTGTTCTTGTGGATGCCGGTGGAAACACAAAGATTGTCAACAATTCGAAGATGACAGATGTCATTAACCTTTCGGAAAAGCAGTCAGTTTCCATCTGTGAGATCGGAGTATCCTATGACACGGATCTGGATATGTTAGAGGGTAAAATGCCGCAGATCCTTGCAGAAATAAAGGAAAAGCACAAAGACATTTTTATCGGGGATATTGCTTATCTTGGAGTAGAAGAACTGGCAGATTCCTGCGTGAAGCTTAAGATCAAGGCAGATGTCAACGAGAAGGATGTGTATAGCGGACGCAGGATCCTCAATAAAGAGATGAAGAATGCTTTTGACAAAGAGCACATTAACATCCCATATCCGCAGCTTGATGTACATACAAGATAGAATGTGCGGTGGAGGTGATTATGGAAGAACATATTTCATCGGAATACTACCGGCTGCCTGAAGAATATCATCCGGCAGCAACTGAGTTTCTGGAAAAACCAAAGCGCGAAGAAGACGGGGACAGGGAACAATCACATTCCCAAAAACTTCGAAAGATGGGCTATCTTGTTGCGGCTGCGGTTGCAGCGGTGACAATATCGCATGCTGCAATTTTGCAACAGGCAGTCAGCGAAAGAGGTGGTTCATATGTCGATATTTCCCGGTACTCTTCCTGGGGATCCGCAAATGGCGGCGTAATGCCGGTGTGGGATGCCGGATGGCAGCTTATGGATTTGAACGGAAATGTTGTCACCGGGAAAAAATACATATGGAACCATATTTGCTGAGGGTAAGGCGGTCGTTGAACCGGGCTATGAACCGACAGCGCAGAATAATATATTCATGCTTATGCCTGACGGACAGCTGGAAGAACTGCCGGATGCCGGAAAATGGGGAACTATGCATATCCTTGGTGGAAGCTCAAACGGATATTTTACTTTTGCTGGAGATACGGATACGTATGGACTTTTTGATATGGAAAGAAAAGAAGAAGTGGCAGTGATTTCCATGCGTTCGTCTGTTGCGCAGATCACCGGTGATGAAAATTGGACTTGTGAGCCAGGCAGCTATTGTGTGAATAACAGTACTCTTATTGAAGAAAGCAACGGAACGATGGGAGCCGGTGCACAGACCCGGTACGGCGAAAATTATCCACTGGAGATCTATAACTACGGAACCTATGCGAGTATCGTGGCTCATTCCGGTGATGGAGAGAAAAGTATTCTGTTTGATTTTTGTGATGTAGATAGCAGCACGAATACATTGCAGCGCGCAATCGCAGTGTATGATGAGATTCTGTTAGACGATTATAAGTATTTGTGTGCAAGAGATGGAGAGGATTACTTTTACATTGATTATGAGGGAAATGTCGTGTCGGATAATTACAGATTTGCAACCTCATTTAATGATGCACATTACGCAATGATCATAGCAGAGGATGGAAATGCATACTTAATTGATGAGAACTTTACCAAAGTTGACAGAATTGAAGATGTTACGGCAGTCGAGGCCTGCGGTGAAGCATTCGTCTGCGGGATCGATGGCAAAGAAACGCTTTATGTCCCGGCAAAAGCAAAACAATAAAAAACTCCGGAAGCAAAAATCGCTTCCGGAGTTTTTCTCTTTATTCTTATAGGAAAAATGATAAAAGCTTGTTGAACTGAGAGAACTTCTTCTTTGAGTTCTCAGCGGTAGAACGTCCCGCAAAAAGTGGTTCGCAGTAATCATAACGCTCACTCTTCATCCAAATCGGAGCAGGTGTAGTTACTGTACTTGTCTGTAAATTATCAACTCCAAATGTGATCATAAGAAATCCTCCCTTCTCTATATTGAAAAAAACATCATTTGTACTTGATAACTATATAATATCAGTTTAAACTAGAATTACAATGGATGATAAGCTTAAATATAGAACAGATATATGTGCTCACAGCACAAAACAACGCCGCTGCCGTATAAACATTTACTTTTTCACAGGCAGCAGCCCCCCAGATTCCCCACACCGGTCTTGCCACTAAAAACACCACTGTAAATTGTGAAATTCTAATTCAATCGTCCTGCGGTTTATTTATATGTTATGTCTTTTATAGGTTTGAACACTCCAGCCCGGCTGTTCGCGGATAGACGGACTTTTCTTCCGAGGGCTTTCGTGTTTTTCTTGGCAGGCGGGCTGAGCAAAATGGGAGCATGCACCGACTGTTTGAGCTTATAGTGTATATATAGAGAATACATGGAAGGCGAGTTTTGAGGGGCATGCTCCTAATAACAACTTTGCAAAGCCGCCTGCCTTAGAAAAACTAGAAAGTCTGACAGAAAAGTCCGTCTACCGTGATACAGCCGGGCTTGGAGTGTCAAAGCCGACAAAAGACACAACCTTATCACCGCAGGAACGATTGAATGAATTTCAACAATTTTTGTGGAATCGTTTTTAGTGGCGAGACCGGTGCGGGAAAAAGGAGGGCTGCTCGCCGGAAGATGATGAATGTTTTTACAGAAGCTGCTTGAGAGTGAAGGGAGAAACGTATGGGACTTACGATTGAGGATATGTTAGTAGTTTCGAAGGATAAGTATATGATGGAGTTTCTGGCAGGGAAAAAGGGGTGGTCCAATTCGATAAGCTGGATACTGCTGATTGAGGACAGCATGGTATTGAAGGATTTTAAGGGGCGGGATCTGGCAGTAACGACAGGACTTGGGTTCGACAGCGAAGAGAAGATGCTGCGGCTGGTGGAGGAACTGGTGGAGCTGCATGCAGCAGGCCTTGTGATCAATACGGGACAGTATATTTTTGATATACCGCAAACCGTGATCACGTACTGTGATGAGAATGACCTTCCGCTGCTTACCGTGCCATGGAGCGTACATATATTTGACATGATCAAGGACTTAAGCATACGGGTGTTTCTGCAGAGCGAGACAGATGAACAGATTTCAAATGCACTTATCCATGCCATAGAGACTCCGGAGGCAAAAGGAATATACGAAAAGGATCTGCTGCCGCACTTCGATGTGGACGGCACTTTCCAGGTTGTGCTGATCTCAACGGGAGACCTTGACGTGATGGATACGGTGGAGCGGCGACGTATCAGCTATCAGGTACAGAATTATCTGGAAAACATCACACACAATGGACATTTCTTCTATTACGATGCGTGCTTTGCCCTAGTATTAAACGATGTCACGATCGCACAGATGAAGGATATCATAGAGGGTTTTGTCGGGCGTGCAAAGAGGAAGCTGCCGGCAAAGCCGTTGTATGTCGGTGTCGGAAGTCTTTTTTATGATGTGACAAGCTTAAAACTTGCCTACGAACGGGCGAAAGCTGCGGTAAACTATGCGATAAAAAATAAGAAGCCGCTGGTGTATTTTGACGAGATGGGATTTTACCGGCTGCTTGGCATGGTAAATGATCAGGCTCTTTTAAAGGAAATGGGACAGCTTGTGCTGCAGCCGCTTCTGGAGTATGACGAACATCACAATGCGGAATATGTGGAGACATTGAGGTGCTATCTGGAGAACAATGGCAGTGTGCAGGCAGTTTCGGAGCAGATGTTTACACACCGGAACACCGTCATATATCGCATCAATAATATCAAGAAAATTCTGGAAACAGATCTGGACACGGCACAGGAGCGGCTGAAGTATCAGGTGGCATGCAGAATCCTTCAGATGTAAGCTCTGAGGATGAACGAATCCGGTATTTCATGGCGGGCAGTAACGCCGCAGGGAAAAGCTGTCTGATAAGGCAGTAAAATAAAATAGAAAAATCTAAAAAAATGATATATAATAGGAAATAGCATTTCAATAAGGATCGGGAGAAGCTATATGAGGGTTTGGAAGGTTCAAAAGGGAGAATTGATTGCAAAGCGGCAGGACAAGGTGATGGAGTGGTACCTGATACAGGATGGCTCCGTCGGACAGCTGTTTGCATTTGAAGAGATCACATTAGGCCGCAATTCCATGATAGGAATTCTTGAAAATGAGTGGTTCATGTGTGATTACGTTGCAAAGGAGGACACCACTCTCATTGTGATCCAATGCAAAAACGCAGAAGATCTGCAGAAGATTTTGTCGGAGCACGAGAATTTCCGTGTGGTTTTCCTGCGCGCCGCATTAGAGCAGAAGTACAAATCCCTGAATCTGTATACGGATCTGCAAAAGCGCACCACATTATTGCACCAATTTGCGGAGAGTGCATACAACGACTATAAGGCAATGTGCCAGGAGCTTCTCGCACAGGAACAGCCATTCCCAAGAATGGAAAGCTTTGAGGCTCTTTCCATGGTGCACAGGGCGGATACATGGGAGATAAACAGCAATAACAGCCTGATGACGAGATACCTGAAAGAGTACCTCCTTTTGATGATCAAGGATGATGCCATGTGCGTTGGCGCCATTATGGAAGCCGCTGCACAGGTACGGCGTGTCACACAAGGAATCGGGGAGATGGTAAGCTATCTGCAATACAACAAAGAGATTTTGTGGGCCAAATCCCAAAATGACCTGTTCCATCTGTTTTTTGATCTGGCAATGCAGCAGTCAAAGGAGAAGAAAGACATCGGGGCAATCCAGCAGGAAATGGAAAAGTGCCATCAGGTCATGTGCCGGCTAGGCATATACGACGAGGATGCACTTGCCCGCAGTCATGAGAAATTCAAAAATTATGATTTTGAAAGCGTTTCAAACGGAAGAATCAATGCAGCAAAGGAAGACTGCCTGCGGGTGATCCTTAACTATGCCAGATACGATGCAAAGCAGATCGAGGAGACGGAGACGCTGGTAAACAGCTATTATAAACTTCCGGACAAGCAGTCTACGGAACAGAATGTATATCAGCTCCGCAAGAAGATTACCCGTATGTTTTATGATGTTTATGAGAAAGCATTCTTTAGGTCTGTGGAGGATGAGGAGGAATTATCTCCGATTCTTATGATGTTCTTCAATTTTGGTTTCATGGATGTGCGCATGGTCGGAGAAGAAAATACCAATGCACTGTATAATCTGACGGATCACCTTGGAATGTTCCACTCGGAAAATATATTTACGGTTTATGAATGGCTGCTTTCGATCTATAAGGGGCAGAAGGAGCCATCCAGAAATGAATTGGACCTTGACTACAATGGGTATTTACTGGAAGAACGAAGGAGCGGTAACATTACAGAAAAACAGGCAGAGGAGTATAAGAGTGACACCACAAGAAAGGTTTCATTTGAGATACATAACATGTTCCCGTCCGGGCATCGTATGACCTATGGACGCGTGACCACATTCTGCCCGATCCTTGCACAGGATGACCTGATCAATTCTGTAGAGAAGCTGGCACTTACAGCGGAACGGCTGATGCAGGCAATGAATCTGGTGCGGGAGCTGGATTACTCTGTCCTGTACAGGGATGTCCTTTTTTCAGATCCTGCACATGGCATTTCGCAGGAATGGATCATGAAGGAGATACTTCCGGACATGATTTTGATGCCGGGAGTCGGAGTGAAGGGCGCCATGTGGCAGGAGACTTCCGGAGCCAAAACAGATACACCGGCGAGATTCCTTTTCCCAATGTTTCTTTGCACGGATATCCGCGAGGTCATGGTTGAGACAATGGGCAGATACCGTTGGGAGATCTGCAGGCATATTCAGGGTGTATATTGGAATGACATCCGGGAGAAATCACTGACTGCGGAGTATTGTGATTATCTGCAGTTCTACCGCAAGAATAATGAACTGTCCGGGGAAGTCAAAGAAAAAATCAAGACTGCGCTGAGCCAGTGCCGGAACAATTACCGTGAGGTATTTGTCAAGGATTATCAGAACTGGATGAAGTATGAGTCAAAAGGCAGTTTCCGCCTGAACAAGGTGGCGAGAAATATCCTGATCCAATATTGTCCGTTTGCGGGCGAGGTGCGTCAGGCACTTAAGGCCAATCCGGTATATCAGAATGCATTCAATAAGCTGGATGCGGAGAATAAGAAAAAGACGGCAAGGCTACAGGCTCTTTATGACAAGTATGAGGCTGCAGGCGGCACATTGACCCCGGATTTAAAAGAAAATCAGCGGTTTTATCAAATGTAAATAAGCAAAAAGATGACACCAGACAACAGGAATTGTTGTTTGGTGTTTTTTTACAAAAAAGCTGACATAAAATAGTGCCATTTGCTGATTTGGCAGGCGTGCCTTGTATTTGAGGGAGCAGGTGTGCTATGATAAACATATCGAATTTTCGATAATTTTCGTAAATGGAGGAAAAGAAAATGAAAAGGAGAATACAGGCTTTTGCAATGGCATTTCTTATGATATTGCTTACTGTATTGACGGTAGTGGGGGACATCACGCCGGTATACGCCGAAGGCGGCGCGGTGATCAGGCTTCACTATAACAGAGCCGACGGAGATTACGCACCATGGCGTGTGTGGTTCTGGGAAGAAGGAAAAGAAGGCGCAGATTATTACTTCGAGGACGAAGATGGCGACATGGTGGCAACGATGGAGGTAACACCGGGAACCACTTCTGTCGGATTTATTATCCGCACCGAAGACTGGGCGAAGGATTTTGATGGGGATCAGTTTATTGATATTTCGGAAGTCGTTTCCGGAACCGTTGAAGTCTATGTTGAATCCGGTGTGGAGGGTTTTACAAAGGAATATGGAGATGACATCGTGACAGGAACAAAGCTCAAATCAGCAAAGTATAATGGGGACGGAACGGTTTCGGTTACAATGACAGGCGAGATTTCAGGTGACTTAAACAGCGCGTTTAAGGTGTCGGGAAGAGAAGCGGAAGTTGCAATTTCTGAGGTGACCGCAGGGGACAATTTTGTTTATACCGTTACACTTGCAGAGGAGTTAAACAGCGCAAGACATTACAACATCGAGTATGATGGAACTTCCTATGAGATCAATATGCCAAATATCTATTCCACGGAGGAATTTGAGGCTGCTTACACATATGAGGGAACTGACCTTGGGGCAACCTGGACACCGGAAAAGACGACATTCCGTGTGTGGGCACCAACTGCGGAGCAGGTTAGCTTAAATCTGTATGAAAGCGGTACAGCAACGGCATCTGACTTGATTGAGAGCATTGAGATGACTTCCGATGTGAATGGCACATGGGTTGCAGAAAAAGAGGGTGATCTCAACGGAACTTATTACACTTACAGCGCAACGATTGATGGAAAGACCCAGGAGGCCTGCGATCCGTATGCGAGAACAACCGGAGTAAATGGTAAGCGTGCCATGGTTATTGATTTGGATTCCACAGACCCGGAGGGGTGGGAGAATGATACCAATCCACATGCGGGGGAGAGCATCAACGATGCAGTTATTTATGAGGCACACATCCGCGATATCACAGTCGGAAGTGATGCTGGAATCGAAAATGCAGGAAAATACCTCGGAATGATCGAGACCGGAACAAAGACCGACAGCGGTGTTGCAACAGGCCTTGACCATATCAAGGAGCTGGGCGTGACACATCTGCACATCCTGCCAATGTATGACTTTGGATCTGTAGATGAGATGTACACGTATGCAAAGCTGTACAATTGGGGATATGATCCGGTAAACTACAATGTTCCGGAGGGCTCTTACTCTACCGATCCATACAATGGAGAGGTTCGTGTGTCAGAAGTAAAGCAGATGGTAAAGGGTCTTCATGACAATGGAATCAGCGTAGTCATGGACGTTGTTTACAACCATGTTCAGAGCGCATCTGATTTCTGCATCAACAAGCTTGTACCGGGATATTTTTCAAGAATCAACTCAGACGGCAGCTATTCCAATGGCTCCGGCTGTGGTAACGATACCGCTTCTGAGCGTTCCATGGTCAAGAAGTACATTGTGGAATCTGTAAATTATTGGGCGGATGAATATCATATCGATGGATTCCGTTTTGACCTTGTAGGTCTTCTGGATGTAGATACCATCAATGAGATTGTACAGACCGTTCATGAAACTCACCCGGATGTCATCTTCTATGGAGAAGGATGGACACTCAATACCAATGTGACCAAAGCGGGAACTACACTTGCAACCCAGAAGAATTCTGATGAGACACCGGATTTCGCATATTTCAATGATACCATCCGCGATGGATTAAAGGGAAATGTATTCGATGAGAAGGCAACCGGATTTGTTTCCGGCGCAGCAGGAAAAGAGGATACGATCGAGCGCTGCTTTATCGGAAATGACACCTGGTGTCCAAGCCCGTCCCAGACGATCAATTACGCATCCTGTCATGATAACAATACATTGTTTGACCGTCTGCAGAATTCAAGAAGCGATGCAGGCATGGAAGATCTTGTCAAGATGAACAATCTTGCAGCGGCAATCTATATGACGGCAGAGGGAATTCCGTTCATGCAGGCTGGCGAGGAGATGTTAAGAAGCAAGGTTAATGACGATGGAACCTTTAATTCAAACAGCTACAATGCCGGAGACAAGGTAAATGCCATTGTATGGAGCAGTCTGGACGATGCAACCTACGCATCTGTCTTTGAATACTACAAGGGACTGATCGCGTTCCGTAAGGCGCATCCGGCACTCCGTCTGTCCACTGCAGAGGATGTGGCAGCGTATGTCACGACACTGGATTCCCTGGATGAGAATATGGTCGGCTTTGACATTGCAGGCGGAATGGAAGGCGAGAATGCAAAGGAGATCTACCTGGTATTCAATGCAAATCCGCAGGCAAAGACGATCACACTTCCGGAAGGGGACTGGAATGTGTATATCACCGGAGAAAAGGCGGGAACACAGGCACTTGCAACCGTATCCGGGGAAGTGACCGTAGAGGCAATTTCCTCCCTTGTTCTTGTAAAGGAGGACGGCGTGAACGTAGGCGAGGATAATACCGCGGATGAGACTGTATCCGAGAGCGAAGCAACTGATACTGAGGTAGCCCCGGCAGTTGCAAAGACTTCAAATACCGGTCTGATCGCTGGAGTAGTGATCGCAATCGCAGCAGTTGCAGTAATCGCAGGAGTCGTTGTAGTAAAGAAGAAAAAGAAATAACAGTTTCACAGAATATATGTAAGATACTTAGATACCCCAACAGCCAGATGAATGCAGGATTCATCTGGCTGTTTTTGCTTTATCGGAGCCTCTTTTTGAAAAGTGAAAATAATTCAACTTTAGGATGAAATGTGCTCACATTTTCACTTTACAACTGTATATGAACTGATATAATTAAGAAAGTTGAGAAAAAATCAACTATAAGATGAAGGAGATTCATAAAGATGAAGAACGGAATAGAAATCAGATGGCACGGAAGAGGCGGTCAGGGCGCAAAGACAGCAGCACTTCTTCTTGCAGATGTCGCATTTAAGACAGGAGCGAACGTACAGGGCTTCCCGGAGTACGGACCGGAGCGGATGGGCGCCCCGATTACCGCGTACAACCGCATCAGCAGAGACGTTATCCGTGTGCATTCAAACATTTATACACCGGATCTTGTAGTGGTCGTAGATGAGACCCTGTTAGAGTCCGTAGACGTGACGGCAGGACTTAAGGAAAACGGCGCACTTATTGTCAACACTGCAAAGACTGTCGAGGAGATCCGTCCGCATCTGAAAGGATATAAAGGCAATGTATACACAGTAGACGGAAGAAAGATCTCCGTGGAAGCACTCGGAAAGTATTTTCCAAATTCTCCGATGCTTGCAGCGGCAGTTGCAGTCAGCGGGGTTATGGACTGGAATTCGTTCATCCATGAGATGCGTGCATCCTATATGCACAAGTTTGCCAAGAAGCCGGAAGTCATAGATGGTAACATGAAGGCACTCTCCATGACCTACGATGCACTGAAAGATGCACTCAAGGGGCAGAGAAAGCTCATGGAGACAGCGTAGGCTGTATAAGAATATTGCAGACGAAGAAAGAGAGAACGTTATGAGAACAGATATACATAAAATTAACGAAAAGACGCCCCATCAGGAGCTGACAGAAGGACTTATGACCTTCGCAGGGGGAACCTCCAAGGAGTTTAATACCGGAGAATGGAGAACCAACACACCGGTGTTTTACCCGGATCTTTGCAAGCAGTGCCTGCTGTGCGTTCCGGTATGCCCGGATTCAAGCATTCCGGTAAAGGATTCCAAGAGACTGGATTTTGATTATGACCACTGCAAAGGCTGTGGAATCTGTGTCAAGGCTTGTCCGTTTGATGCAATCGTGATGAAGGAGGGAAGATAATCATGGCAAGAAGAGACCGTATGTCAGGAAACGAGGCTGTTTCCTATGCTATCCGTCAGATCAACCCGGATGTTATGCCGGCTTTCCCGATCACACCGTCCACAGAGATTCCGCAGATGGTTTCCAACTACATCGCAAATGGAGAGATGGACACCGAATTCATTCCGGTGGAGAGTGAGCATTCTTCCATGAGTGCAACGATCGGTGCGGAGGCAGCAGGCGCAAGAAGCCTGACCGCTACCTCATCCGCAGGACTTGCCCTTATGTGGGAGGAATTGCTGCTTGCGGCAAGTAACCGCATGCCATGTGCACTGGCACTTGTCAATCGTACCCTTTCCGGTCCGATCAACATCAACTGCGACCATTCCGACGGAATGGGAGCCAGAGATACCGGATGGATACAGATCTATGCCGAAAACAATCAGGAGGCATATGACAATTTTGTTCAGGCATATCCGATCGCGGAGGATGCCCGCGTGCATCTGCCGATTATGATCTGTCAGGACGGATTCATCACAAGCCATGCAGTAGAGAACATCGAGCTGCTTGAGGATGATGAAGTCAAAGCGTTTGTCGGAGAATATCACCCGGAAGAATTTCTGCTCAATCCGGGCAAGCCGATCGCGGTCGGCCCGTACTCTGTTTCCAATTATGCGATGGAGGCAAAGAAGAATCAGGAGCTTGCATTGGAGCGCGCGAAGGAAGTAATTCTTGAAGTCGCACAGAAATACGGCGAGTTATCCGGCAGGAAATATGGCTTGTTCGAGGAGTACAGAACCGAGGATGCCGATTACATCATGCTGATTATGGGATCGGCAGCGGGAACTGCAAAGCAGGCGGTCGATGATCTGCGTGACCAGGGGAAGAAGGTCGGTGTGATTAAGCTTCGCGTATTCCGTCCATTCCCGGCAGAGGAGCTTGCAGAGGCATTAAAAAACTGTAAGGCAGCTGCAATTATGGACAGAACCGAAAGCTACAATGGCAACGGCGGACCGCTCGGCAGCGAAGTAACAGCCGGCTTGTACCGCAAGAAGGTGCTTATTACCGCAGTAAACTATATTTATGGTCTTGCAGGACGCGATTTTACGGTGCAGGATGTCTATGACATTTTTGCAGAGTTAGAGAACGCGGTAACAAACAACACAGAAGTAGAACAGTACCAGTACATCGGACTGCGCAAGTAAGCACAAGGAGAAAAGCAATGGGCAATTATAATTTGAAGGAAGTATTAAACAAACCGGAGCGGCTTGCTCCGGGACATAGAATGTGTGCGGGCTGCGGAGCGACTATCGGTGTAAGAGCTGTGCTGCGTGCACTTCACGAGGGAGATCATGCGGTGATCGGAAATGCGACCGGATGTCTTGAGGTATCCAGCTATATGTACCCATATACCGCGTGGGAGGACAGTTACATCCACAATGCATTTGAAAATGCAGGCGCAACGTTAAGCGGCGTGGAGACGGCGTACAAGGCATTGAAAAAGCGCGGAAGGATCCCGGAGGATGCTACCTACAAGTTCATTACCTTCGGTGGAGACGGCGGAACATATGACATCGGATTCCAGTCCCTTTCCGGAGCGATGGAGCGCGGACATGATATGGTATATGTCTGCTATGACAATGGTGCATATATGAATACCGGTATCCAGCGATCCTCCGCAACGCCGATGTATGCAGATACCACGACCACTCCGGTCGGCTCACAGTCCAACGGTAAGATGCAGAACCGCAAGGATCTTGCAAGCATCATCGCAGATCACGATGTACCGTATGTTGCACAGACTACATTTACCACAGACTTCAAGGATCTTCACCAGAAAGCTGAAAAGGCAATCTACACGGAGGGCGCATGTTTCTTAAACATTATGACACCGTGTCCGAGAGGCTGGAGATATGAGATGTCGGATATCATGAAGATCTGTAAGCTGGCGGTCGATACCTGCTACTGGCCGATGTTCGAGGTCGACCACGGAAAGTGGAGACTGACCTATGAGCCAAAGAAGAAGCTTCCAATTGAGGATTTCCTTCGTGAGCAGGGACGGTTTAAGCATCTCTTCAAGCCGGGAAATGAGGATCTGATCGAACAGTTCCAGGCAGAGGTTGACAGACGTTGGGAAGATTTGCAGTACAAGTGTGCGAGATAGAACATGACATTATTAACCTATCAGGTATTTAAGACAGTGGCAGACATCGGAAGCTTTCACAAGGCGGCAGATATCCTTGGACTTACGCCGTCTGCCATAAGTCATACAATTTCATCTATGGAGAGCGAACTTGGATTTTCCGTGGTGACAAGAAGCAAAAATGGAATTGCACTTACCAACTATGGAGAGCATCTGCTCCCATATGTAAACGCCGTACTAAACAGCGATGAAAGCCTAAAGCAGGTCATTGATGAAATGAACGGCTTAAAGACCGGATGTGTGAAGATCGGCGTTTTTTCCAGCGTGTGCACGAACTGGCTGCCGGATATCCTGCATTCTTTCCGGGAAAAGTATGCGGATGTGAAGATTGAAGTGTATCAGGGAACCTATGACGAAGTAGCCTATTGGATCAAGACGGGGGTTGTTGACCTCGGATTTTTGTCGGTGTCCAGTGCGAAGGACATTCCAATCGAGCCTCTTTACAGGGATCCGCTGGTGTGTGTGCTTCCGAAAGGAACAAAGCAGCCGGACACCGATTATGTGGGGATTGAGGAGATGCGTAAGCATCAGTTTGTCACGCAGAGAGAGGGAACGGATGCTGATATCCAGAATTTCCTTAAGGAGAACCATCTGCGGATGGAATCACGATATCATGTGGTGGATGATCTTTCCACGGTCCGCCTTGTCGATAAGGGCTTTGGAATCTGTCTGATGCCGGAGCTTGTCATGCGGGATATTCCATATGATGTCGATACATTTCCGATACGGCCTGAGGCATGCCGCATTATTGGGATTGCGGCGATGAATCCGAACTTCATGGCACCGGCGGTACGGACGATGTACAATCATATTTTGGAGCATTACAAAACGATATAAGTATGGTATTATATGCGTATGCATAATTTTATTATGTGATTCTATATCAGGAGGAGTTGTAAAATGAAGAAAAGAATTGGGTTATTACTCACAGCAGTGGCAGTAGTTGCCATGCTTACCGGCTGCGGCATTGAGTGCAGGCTCACGGTTGACAAATCTGATAGTATTTCTGTCAGAGAGGACATCTACTTAACGGAAGATGAATTTAATACGCTGTATGCAGATGCCTCCAAGGATGAATTGAAGGAAAGCGGATACGCTGGCAAGAAGACGGTGGATGGAACAGAATATTATCTGTTCAGCACAAGCGCAGATAACTATGACATCTCACAGATGGGCGAGGGCGCTGTACTTACAAGCAAAGAATTTTATTATTCAGTAGAGAATCAGCAGACAGATAATTCACTTGACATTTCCGATGAGGAAGCAGAGAATTTAGCGGATGAACTGCAGGAGTCATTTTCTTTCTGCGATTTCTCTGTAACCTTCCCATATGAGATAGCTTCTACAAACGGAACGATCTCTAAGGACAAGAAGACAGTCACCTTTGAGGGCATGGGCAAAAATGCAGACGATACCACAATCTATGCGTACACCACGAAGTCAAAGAAGAGTGCCGGAAAGGATGCAAACGATACTACAAAGCCTACGGTAACCGGTGTCAAGGACGGCAAGAAGTACAGCAAAGCCGTAACGATTAAATACAGCGATAAAGAATCCGGTATCAAGAAAGCTACCTTAAACGGCAAGAAGATCAAGAGTGGCACAAAGGTTTCCAAGAAAGGAAAGTACACTCTTAAGGTTACAGACAAAGCTGGAAATACAAAGACTGTTAAATTTACGATCAAATAATGGAAGCATATATGAATCTGCCAGAAGAATTTAAGACAAAAATGCAGCAGATGCTTGGCGATGAGTGGCAGTCCTTTCTGGAGTGTTATGAGAAGGACCGCTATCAGGCCTTGCGGATGAATCCTCTGAAGAAGGGATTGGATGATGCCACCTACACGGCTGTCCTGCAAAGATTTAAAGCAGAACAGCCAGTGCCATGGGCAGAAAACGGATATTATTATGGCGAAGAGGCAAGACCGGGGAAGCATGTATATCATGAAGCCGGTCTTTACTACATTCAGGAGCCGAGTGCCATGTCGGCGGCTGCACTGCTTGCACCACAGCCGGGAATGCGGGTGCTGGATCTGTGTGCGGCTCCCGGTGGCAAGAGTACGCAGCTTGCTTCCTTTTTAAAGCAGGAGGGACTTCTGATCGCCAATGAGATCCACCCGGTACGCTGCAAAATATTATCCCAGAATATCGAGCGTATGGGAATTGCAAACGCGATCGTCACGAACGAGGACAGTGCGCATCTTGCGGATAAATTTCCGTCCTATTTTCATGCGGCCCTTGTGGATGCACCGTGCTCCGGGGAGGGAATGTTCCGTAAGAACCCCGATGCGATGGACGAGTGGAGTATGGCACAGGTTGAGATATGCGCAGCAAGACAGCGGGAGATCCTTGACAATGCGGCGGGAATGCTGCTTGCGGGAGGAACGCTTGTGTACTCTACCTGTACGTTTTCAAGGGAGGAGAACGAGGAGACAATTGATTATTTCTTAGCACATCACCCGGAGTTCTCGGTGAAAGAGGTACAGGCTCCCTGGTTTGTACGGGATGAAAATCAAAAAACATTCCGGCTCTGGCCGCATAAGTTGCACGGTGAAGGACATTTTGCCGCGGTTCTTGTAAAAGAGGGAACCCTGCCCGGATATGGTGAGGCAGAGAGGCGCTTTGCCGACAAAAAGAAGAAGTCCTGTCTGGATAAGGCGCAGACGCAGGCTCTTGAGGAGTTTTTAAAGGAGACGGTCTGTGATAAGCAGAGAGAATGGATCAGCGCAGGAACATTTACGCTGTTTGGGGATCAGCTTTACCGTCTGCCGGACGGTGCGCCGGACCTGAAAGGAATCCATGTTTTGCGTGCTGGCTTACACATTGGAGAGTTCAAGAAGAACCGGTTTGAACCATCGCATGCGCTTGCATTGTATCTGGGATGTGACGAGGTAAAATGCTCGTTTGATCTTTCCTGCGAGGATACAAGAGCAGCAGGCTTTGTCCGGGGCGAATCGGTTTTCTTACAGGAAGCGGATGCCATCCGTCCGGCAGATGCCACAAAGGGCTGGTGTCTGGTCTGTGTGGACGGCTGTTCCATCGGCTGGGGAAAACTATCAGGAAACCAGATAAAAAATCATTATCCG
>JBNMJQ010000015.1:0-54059 GCA_050873865.1 Agathobacter sp.
CTGGGAAGAAGCGAGAACAGCCGCAATCGTGTATTTGTAGAGGATGAAGAGGGAATCCGCACCGAGGCATTTGATCCGTCGAAGCTGGTTGATCCGAGCCTGATCATCTACGCGCCGGTTCGGGTTCTTGGAAATAAAACGATCGTGACCAACGGCGACCAGACCGATACGATCTATGATCTGATGGATCGTCAGATGACCTTCGAGCAGTCTTTGAGAACCCGCGAATTTGAGCCGGATGCTCCGAATTTTACCCCGCGTATCTCAGGAATCATGCACATTGAAGATGGAAAATACAATTATGCAATGTCCATTTTAAAGAGCAACAACGGCAATCCGGACTCCTGCAGCCGTTATACATTTGCTTATGAGAACCCGCTTGCAGGCGAGGGACGTTTTATCCACACTTACATGGGCGATGGCAACCCACTTCCAAGCTTTGAGGGAGAGCCGACCTGGGTGGATATTGATGGAGACATCGACAGCTTCACCAAGCTTGTATGGGACAATTTGAACGAGGAGAATAAAGTTTCTCTGTTCGTGCGTTTTATTGATATTGAAACCGGAAAATACGAGAGCAGAATTGTAAATAAGAACGTTCGCTAAGTCAGATAAGGAGAGAAGATCATGCAGGAATATGAATTAAAATATGGATGTAACCCAAATCAGAAGCCATCACGCATTTATATGCAAAACGGAGAGCTTCCAATCAAAGTGTTAAACGGCAGAGCCGGATATATCAATTTCTTGGATGCTTTTAACGGCTGGCAGCTTGTGCGTGAGTTAAAGAGAGCGACCGGACTTGCGGCAGCAACCTCATTTAAGCATGTTTCACCGGCTGGTGCAGCAGTGGGACTTCCGCTCAGCGATGTTGAGAAGAAGATTTACTGGGTAGACGATCTGGATATTGAGTTTACTCCGCTGGCAAACGCGTATATCCGCGCAAGAGGCGCAGATCGTATGTCCTCCTTCGGAGATTTTATCTCACTTTCCGATGTGTGCGATGCAAGCACAGCAACTGTTATCAAGCGCGAGGTATCTGACGGAATCATCGCTCCGGGATATACCGATGAAGCGCTTGCTATCTTAAAGGAGAAAAAGAAGGGCAATTACTGTGTTATCGAGATTGATCCAAACTATGAGCCGGCACCGATCGAGCACAAAGAGGCATTCGGAATCACCTTCGAGCAGGGAAGAAATGAGCTGGTGATCGATGACAAGTTCTTTAGCAATGTTGTGACCAAGAATAAGGATTTAACTGAGCAGGCAAAGATGGATCTTGCAATCGCAATGATCACTTTAAAGTATACACAGTCCAATTCCGTATGCTTCGTCAAGGGTGGACAGGCGATCGGTATCGGTGCAGGACAGCAGTCCCGTATCCATTGTACCAGACTTGCAGGCTCAAAAGCAGACAACTGGTGGCTGCGTCAGTCTCCGCAGGTGCTTGGACTTCCTTTCGTGGATGACATCAAGCGTGCAGACCGTGACAATACGATCGATCTTTACATGGGTGAGGATTACATGGATGTTCTCGCAGAGGGCGAGTGGCAGAAGTATTTCAAGGTTAAGCCGGACGTGTTTACCGCAGAGGAGAAGCGAGCATGGCTTGACAAGAACACAGATGTTGCACTTGGTTCCGATGCATTTTTCCCATTCGGCGATAATATTGAGCGCGCATTCAAGAGCGGCGTAAAATATGTTGCACAGCCGGGAGGTTCCATCCGCGATGATCAGGTAATCGCTACCTGTGACAAGCACGATATGGTCATGAGTTTTACCGGACTGCGTTTGTTCCATCACTAATTTAATAATTCTTTCATGGAATGTTTATTCTTTTTAGGCTTCAGTGGTATATAATGGAAGCTATGGAAGAACAAATGAAGATCAACACAGTAATTGAATATCAAAGAACAGAGGATGCGGCACAGGGGGCAGAAAACGCCGAAGGGGCGGTACAGCCCACGACGGAACAGTTGGTGCAGGAAGCCACGGAGCTCCAGAGAACGCAGATGTCACAGGAAAATATAGAACCAGAAAACGGGAATGATGTCTATCTACCGCAGACGGTTGAGTATCTGGATATGGACCTGCAATACCGAAAGCTGCTTTATATCCATGAGGCAGCTGTGCAGCAGCTGGTTGCAAAGCTAAATATCCTAAAGGGAGAGTTTCAGTTCAACAATGACCGCAATCCGATTTCAACGATATCAAGCAGAATCAAATCGAAGGAGAGTATTATATACAAGATGCATAAGAAGGGCGTGCCGATGACGGTCAGCTCTCTTCTTAAAAATGTGCATGATATTGCAGGAGTCCGTGTAGTCTGCCCGTTTATCGAGGATGTGTACTATGTGGCTCGTATGCTTGTGAAGCAGCGGGACATTGAAGTGATTGAAGTTAAGGACTATATCCGCCAGCCAAAGCCGAACGGGTATCGGAGCCTTCATCTGATTGCGGCAGTCCGCGTGGATTTTGCAGAGGCTTCGCGGTCTATTCCGGTAGAGATACAGATACGGACGATCGCGATGGATTTCTGGGCGAGCACAGAGCATCAGCTGCGCTATAAAAAGGATCGGGTATTTTCCGAAGAATTGCAGGACAAACTTAAAAATTGTGCGGATCTGATGGCACAGGCGGATGCACAGATGCAGGAAATTGCCGGGGACTTTGGATCAGAGCAGTGGTAAGCAGCATAGGAAGAATACGAGAATAGAATAGATTTGATAATGGAAACAGCCGGCATAGAGAATATGCCGGCTGTTTTTGGTTAGATGAAGCTGTAATACCACAGGATCGGTGCATCGGGGCAAAAACAGAAGGAATAAATCACAGAAATCTATTTAAAAAGCAAGTGAGATAAGGTATGATGAAAGGTAGAAAAATGGGGGAACTATCGTGAAAAAAGGAACATATTTGATCGCATTTGTGCTTGTGGATGCTATGCTATTGGGCGGATGCAGTGTTCTGCCGGAGCAGACGGTCGAACACCCGAATGTCGTAGTCGAAGCCGTGGAGGAGACCAGCTATAATCTGGCACAGGTGGAACGTGGGGATATCTATCTGACACAGAAGCTTTTCTTTTTGTATGCGCAGACCACAGAGGAAGCAATTCATTTTGAGACCGAGGGACGCAGAGTGGAAAGCGTGTATGCCAAGGTCGGGGATGAAGTGAAAAAGGGGCAGCTTCTTGCGGAGCTTTACAGCGAGGATCTGCAGGCAGATCTCGACAATTACAATTATCAAAAGAAATATTACGAGCGGCTGAATGCACAGGCGGAAGAGCTTTATGCGTATGACTATGCAAAGGTTGAAAAGCAGGTTGAGAGCGGTGCGCTGACCGAGGCTGAGGGGACGAGCCAGAAAGCATCGCTAAAGCAGAGCCTTACGGACACGACCGACGCAAATGATGATGCACTTACGATCATAGAGCTACGCATTCAAGAGCTTGAGACAGAGTTGGCGGGCTGTAAGATATATGCCGGGATTGATGGTGTGGTGACATTTATCCTGCCAAGACTGGAAGGAAGCACGTCCGATGAGGATGTTACGGTGTACCGCATCATCAATTCTGACGAGTGCCTGTTCCGGCTGGAAAATTCGGAATATGGCAATCAGTTTGAGGTGGGACAGGCGGTACATGTCCAGATCAATGATGAGCTGGGATACGATACGACCGTAAAACGAATTGTGGAATCTACAATCTATCTGGAGCCGGACGAGATCGATACCTCGCTTGAGGTGGGAACCAGAGGCTATGTTACGCTTGTGCTGGACGAACGGCACGATGTCCTGTACCTGCCGAATTCCTGCATTTACACGGCGGACGACCAGACCTATGTGTTTGTCGAGGATGCGGGTGGTATGCAGAGCATTCAATATGTGACCGTTGGGATGAAGGGGGATTCCTACACGGAGATCATAGATGGACTTGGAGAAGGAGATATAGTAATCAGAAAATGAGATGTGACTACTTAAAAAGGAGAATAAAGAGGCTCGGCGGAGTGCTGTTTTGCGCTATACTTGCCGGGGGATGTGGGACTGCAGCGGCGGAAGTTCCGGCGCTTATAGAACCGGTTTCGCCCGGAATTGAGACCGCACAGGTCACAAGGCAGGATGTATATGAGGTGGCATACTATGAATCCGCTGTGCTTCCGGAGATGACAGAGCTTTCATTCCCGGAAAGCGGAGTGATCGATGAGCTGGATGCCTACATTGGGATGGAAGTAAAAGCGGATGATGTCCTTGGAACCCTGGAGGGGACATCGGCGGCTTACGAGGCACTGTGCGAGCAGCAGGAGCAGAAGGAAGCAGACAATTCCTACAACAATGAATTGGCACAGTTAAAAATAGAACATGCACAATTGGAAAATGAGCTGTATGGTACGGACAATGACGTTGACAGGCAGATGCTGGTACAACGTCAGCAGGAAGAGTTGCAGCAGCTGGAGAGTGATTATACAAAAGGCGAGATCCGCCGGCTGCAGGAACATCTGTCGGACGGCTATCTATGCGCGCCGGAGGATGGCGTGATCGCGGCAATGGCAGATCTTCGCAGCGGCAGCTATGTGACGGAGGATACGGTTGTCCTTGCACTTGCAAATCCAGGATCACAATATGTCATGTGTGACTACATTTCTTCGCAGATGATCGCATCCTGCGACCGCATGTATGCGCTGATCGGGGACAAGGAATATGAATTGGAATATATTCCGATTGATGACACGGAACTTAGCGCGATCCGGATGAATGAGGAAGAAGCGCACTCGACCTTTTGTGTGATCGATGGGAAAGAAGATCTTGTTGGAAAATATGCAGTTATCTGTCTGATATATAATAAGGTTGTGGATGCGCTTGCAGTTCCGAATACGGCATTGTTTTCGGATGAGAACGGAGAGTATGTCTACCGCATGGATGGGGAAAGCCGCTCCCGTGTGAATGTCACGACCGGAGTAAAGGGTGCACAGTATGCGCAGATCAAGGACGGTCTGGAGGAGGGGGATTGCGTGTATGTGCAGGAACGCGCGATTTCAAGTAATTATAATACGATAACACTTGACTATCAGGATTTTTCGGTGAGTGTATCGGTTGGTGCGGATGTGTATTATCCGCTGCAGACTCCGGCTTACTATACCTGCGGGTATGGAGATGCGGTATATGGTGAATGGCTGGTCGTAAAAGGTGATGAAGTGACCAAAGGGCAGCCGATCATGGAGATCACAGTCCCGGTGGATGAGATTGCGCAGAAGGAGCTGGAACTGAAAGAGGCGCGCTTAAAGCGCGAGAAGAAGGAGACCGGGGAAAACGCAAAGTCTGCGGAGAAAGCGAAGAAAACTGTGATCGCCGAAGCCAGCGGCACGGAGAAGGAACTGTTGGAGAACGAGCTGGAGCAGCTTGAATTGGAGAATGAACATGCAATTTCTGTAGCAAAAGAAAATCTTGCCACAGTATCCGAGCGGTTGGAGCTTGCGAAGGAGGCAAAGGCGCAGACACAGATCTTGGCGCCGTATGATGGAACGATCATGTATCTGGAGTCCTACCGCAAGGATGATAGAATCAATCCGCAAACAGCAGTTGCCTGGATCTGCAACACGGATGAGGCGTTGTACGGTTTTGCGGACACGGCTGGAGTGATGCGGTATGGCCAGAGGGTTACAATCTATGATATGGAAAAGAATACATACGATGCGGTTATTGTGTCTGGAAGCAGCACACCTGGAATGGATGAAGGACTTTTAAGCCAGAATGCGGTGATGACCTGCCTGGATGAGATCGAAGCTGCGAAGCGGTATGGATTGGAGGTCACCTACAATGTGGTCGACCTGGATCATGTGCTGGTAGTTCCGGCAGAGGCATTATATACAGATCAGTATGGCTCATATGTTGTTGAGGTGCTGGATGGCGGGACAAGAAGAAGGTATTTTACGTCAGGAAAGACAGTAAACGGAGCCTGTCTTGTAATTGATGGTTTGGAGGCAGGCATGACGCTTGCAACGGAGTAGGAATATGTTTCAGTTGATGGTGCAGAAATTATTACATAAAAAATGGATGATGCTCAGTATTTTGACCGGAATTGTCCTGCTCGTAGCGGTGGCAACCAGCCATGTCATGTATCAGGATGCATCGCTCGTCTGGATGCTGCAGGAGGCCTTTGATTCGTATGTTACAGCCCACAACGAAAATCCCAGTCTTCTTACCGTTACGGGACGCATTTCAAAAAATTCAACCGATGATACAGACTATCTCCGGGCAGAAGCACTTTCAGATACTGTCTGCAGTAATCTGGGGCTTCTTCAAAAGAACAAGGTACGCTTTGATTCATTGGAGAAGACAACAGTGATTTCCCGGATTTCGAAGGCAAACAAGGATCCGGAAAGCAAGATTTCAATCGCATCCATGTCAGAACTGCCGGATCATGTAAAGCTGATCAGCGGAAGAATGTACAGTGACGAGCAATCCGCAGACGGCTGCATTGAGGCGGTTGTAACTTTAAAGGCTGCGATTGAACAGGATTATCTGGTGGATGAGATCGTTGACTTTAAATACTTGAAAGATGTGGATGGAAATCCACTTAAAATAAAAATAGTCGGTATTGTGAATTGGGCAGACAGCACGGATGAGTATTGGATCTTTTCCCCAGATGAGTACCAGGAGGAGGTGTTTGTCTCCGGACAGATGTATGACTGGGTGTGTGGAGACAATGTCAGGAAATACGGACAGATCACCAGGTGGTATCTGACCTTTGACTATTCAAAGATTGATTACCGGGATGCAACAGCGCTGATGCAGAAGACCTATTCCATTCTCAATGAATACAGTGGTGGCAATGCAGCGGTGGAGAGACCGGCATATTTAAGTATTTTGGAATCCTTTGCAAAAAGCCGGCAAAAAATTGTGACAACGCTCACAATTCTGCAGGTTCCCATGCTGGCGCTTCTGTGTGCATTTCTTTTTATGATATCCCGGCAGATGTACGTGTCGGAACAGGCAGAGATTGCATTGTTCAGAAGCCGCGGCGCGTCCAGAGCACAGGTGTTTTCCCTGTATCTCCTTCAGGCGGCAGTACTCGGTGCGGCAGGTCTGGTGATGGGCCTTCCAATTGGCAGTCTGTTTTGCAGGGCAATCGGTTCTACAGGTGCATTCATGGAATTTACACAGCGTAGAGCACTTACGGTGCGTATTACCGGGGAGGCAGTACTCTATGCTGTCCTTGCGGTTGCAGCTTCCATTGTCATGATGGTGCTTCCGGCATTGAACGGAAAGAATGCCTCTATCGTGGAACAAAAAAGAAAAAAAGCAAGAAGTAACCGGCCAATATGGCAAAAGTTATGTCTGGATTTAATAATACTCGCTATTTCGCTGTACGGATATTACAGCTTTTCAGGACAGAGGGAGACATTACAGGCGGCGGTGGTTGCGGGGAAGTCTCTGGATCCGCTTTTGTATCTGTCCTCCTTCCTGTTCATCTTAGGAGCATCACTTCTGGTGCTGCGGATCTGGCCGTATCTGGTAAAGCTTGTTTATCTGATCAAAAAGAGCCGGTGGAAGCCTGCTGCGTATGCTGCTTTTCTTGAATTGCAGAGAACCGGAACCAGACTATATTTTATACAGACATTCTTGATGCTGACGGTTGCGATGGGGTGTTTTAGCACATGTGTGGCGAGAACAATCGAGACGAATGCACAGACAAACGAAACCTATCATGTCGGAGCAGATATTGTGATTCGGGAAAAGTGGCAAGATAATTCCTCACAGAGAAGATTTGATGAGACGATTCCATTGGTTTATACGGAAGCTGACTATGGAAAATATGATCTGGTGGAGGGGATTGCTTCTAAGACACAGGTTTATGCAGACAGAAACGCAGAACTGTCAGGAACTTACTCGAAAGAATCACTTACATTGTACGGAATCCACACCAGGACATTTGGGGAGACAACGTCGCTTCCGGCTGGCTGCATGGACCGGCATTATTATACTTATCTGAATGAAATGGCAGTAAATGCAGATTACATCCTCTGCAGCTCAACCTTCCGGGATGTATTAGGCTACAAGGCCGGGGATAAGATCACCTACAAATCAGGAGATAATCCTGCGGTTGTTGGTATCATTGCAGATTTCGTGGATTATTTTCCGGGATTTACGCCGCAGCGCGTTGCACTTAATCCGGATGGATCCTCCTATATACAGTACAACTATCTGATCGTAGCAAACCTCTCCACGCTGCAACAGGCATGGGGAACGATCCCGTATGAAATCTGGTTTCGGCTTGCGGATGGTGCTACCACGGAGGGATTTTATCGTTTCGCCGAGGATTATAATCTTCGTTTGACGAAGTGTGTTGATCTGGCGGAATCTTTGGACAAGATACGGCAGGATACAGTATTTCAGGGAACCAACGGCATTTTGACTATGAGCTTTATCATCGTGCTGCTCCTCTGTGGCATCGGTTATCTGATCTATTGGGTCTTGTCGGTAAAATCGCGCGAACTGCTTTTCGGTGTTTTGCGGGCAATGGGACTTGGAAAGGGAAGTGTCGCATGGATGCTTTCCATCGAGCAGTTTTTTGCAAGTATTCTGCCTGTGCTTTTCGGAGCGGGCATCGGAATGCTTGCGTCTAAGCTGTTTGTGCCGTTGATCCAGATTGCGTATTCCGCATCGGATCAGGTTCTGCCAATGGAATTGGTCTTAAACCGCTCGGATATGGCAGAACTGTTTGCAATGATCGGAATTTTACTGTTGGTGTGCTTTGGGCTATTGGCACATCAGGTTTTGAAATCCGGGATCGCGCAGGCACTCAAATTAGGAGAGGATTAGACAATGGAGCATATCATTTGGGCGGAACATGTTTCGCGTGTATTTAAAACAGGAATGGGGGAGAGCTTTGCTGCTTTGCAGGATGTATCTATAGAAATTCCACGGGCAAAGCTGTCCATTTTACGTGGAAAGTCCGGTTCCGGCAAGACAACGCTCATCAATCTGCTTGGGGCATTGGATAAGCCGGACGAGGGAAATATATACCTGGATGGAATAGAAATCACAGGCCTTCCAGAACGAAGGCTCGAAGCTTTGCGCAGGGAAAAAATGGGCTTCGTGTTCCAGTCGGTGTCGCTGATTCCAACGATGACGGTGTATGAGAACGTTGAGTTTGCCCTCCGGCTTGGAAGATATCAGGGGGATCACAAAAAGCGTGTGGAGGAGGTATTATCTCTGGTAGGACTTTCCCCGAGGATCATGCATATGCCGGCTGAGCTTTCTGGCGGGGAACAGCAGCGCGTGGCAATCGCAAGGGCGATTGCCCACAGACCTTCCGTAGTATTTGCGGATGAACCAACCGCAGAGCTGGATAGTGCAACTGCAGCAAAAGTCGTCGGGCTATTCAGGCATCTTGTGGTGGAAGAAGGCCTGACGATTCTCATGACAACACATGATATGTCACTTCTGGGGGCAGGAGACCGGACCTTTACTCTCGAATCCGGGAGAATGGAGGCTGTTGTATGAGTGTAATAAGCGAGGGAGAATCTAAAAATGGATATATGATTCTTGCGGATAATCTGGTAAAAATATATAAGACACCAGATCTTGAAGTTATGGCATTGCAGGGGCTGGATCTGACTGTGCGGGAAGGCGAACTGCTGGCAGTGGTTGGTAATAGCGGAAGCGGGAAATCAACATTTCTTAATATGCTGGGCGGTCTGGATCAACCGAGTGCGGGCAAGCTTTTTGTTGATGGAAAGAACCTTTTTACCATGACAGAAAAAGAGCGTGTGAGGTATAAAAGGGATACCGTTGGATTTGTATGGCAGAATAATGCCAGAAATCTGTTACCATATATGAGTGCACTTGAAAATGTGATGACACCGATGCGCTTCACATCAGAAAAGAAGCGGAAGGAACGGGCTCTGGAACTGCTTGATCTCGTCGGAATGAGTGAAAAGAAGAACAGCCGCCTAAGCCAGCTGTCCGGAGGGGAGCAGCAGCGCATTGCGATTGCAATCGCTCTGGCAAATCATCCGAAGCTGCTGCTGGCGGATGAACCGACAGGCTCTGTGGACCGGCAGACCGCAGACTATATCATTGACGTGTTCAACCGGCTAAACCGGGAATGGGAACAGACCATTCTGATCGTCACGCATGATGTGGAATTGGCAAAACGCGTGCCGCGTGTCGTTGCAATCCGTGATGGCAAGATCAGTACGGAGCGCACTGCGAAGGTAATACCGGATGCATCGGGATTTGGCGCAGAGAGCACGAAAGAACTTGAACAGGAAGAGTTCGCAATTCTTGACCGTCACGGAAGGGTGCAGCTTCCGGAGCATCTGCTTCGGGAGGCTCATATTGAGGATCGCAGGGTAAAGATGGAAGTGAAAGATGGCAAAATTGTCATTACTTCCAGCGAAGAATAAAAGCCGAACGAGGAGAATGCGGCAAAGGACGAAAAGAGAACGGCAGCAGACCGAAAATGGAACGGATAAACAACGGAATTATACGTAAAACAGATCAGAAATAGACAGGCAGGGAAAAGACATGGCACTTCAGTTTGTCCTGGGAAGCTCAGGGAGTGGAAAAACAAAATATATGTTTGAACAGATTGTCAGGGAGGCCGGAAAGCATCCAACCAAAAACTACCTGGTGATCGTGCCGGAGCAGTTTACGCTTGCCACCCAGCAGACCCTTGTGGATCTGGCACCAAATCATGCCATCATGAACATTGATGTCCTGAGCTTTAAGAGATTGGCATATCGCGTGTTTGATGATATGGGGATTCGGAATCTTAACGTATTGGAGGAGACAGGGAAGAACCTGATTCTGCGCAAGGTAGCGCAGGAGAGAGAATCCGAACTGACAGTGCTTCGCCCGAATATGAGCCGCATGGGATATATTGAGGAACTGAAATCCTTCATCTCGGAGCTGGCACAGTATAATATCGGCTGGAAGCAATTGGAAAATTTCGCGGATGGGAAAAAGCTTCCACCGGCATTTGCACAAAAGTTAAAAGATGTTGTAACAATGTATCGGGGATTCGAAGCCTACATGGAGGGAACTTATATCACCGCGGAGGAAATACTTAATCTGCTGATTTCGGTTGCGGATAAATCAAGCCTTCTCAGGGACAGCGTATTGGTGTTTGATGAATTTACCGGCTTTACACCGGTCCAGAACCGCCTGTTTTACAAGCTTCTTCCAATTGCTGAGCGGATTCATGTGCTTCTTACCATTGATGCAGCCGAAGATTTTTATCACTGTGAGGGTGAACATGAACTGTTTTATTTATCGAAGAAGACCATCCGTACCCTTACAGATATGGCGGCGGAACTTAAAATAGAGTGTTTAGATCCCGTTGTGCTGGCAGATGCCGGAAAGAAGCGCTTTATAAACGCACCGGGAATTGGATTTCTGGAGCAGAATCTGTTCCGGACATGGTACAGAAAATGTCACGACGGTGTGACAGACATTCATATTACAAGTTTAAAGGATGCGCAATCCGAGCTGATTTATGTGGCCCGCAATATCAACCGTCTGGTGCAAAGCGGGGCATACCGCTACAAGGATATAGCAGTCGTGACAGGTGCGGTAGAAACCTATGGAAATTATGTGGAGGAGATTTTCTCTAAATACCGGATCCCCTATTTCTTAGACCAGACAACCGGTGTTTTATTCCATCCGTTTATTGAATTTATTCGTGCCACACTTGAAATTATTGAATCTGGATTTGATTATAACTCTGTCATGCGGTTCTTAAGATGTGGATTCTGCCGGATGGAAGAGGAAGAGATTGACTGCCTGGATAATTATCTGCTTGCAACCGGAATCCGGGGGCAGCGGGCGTGGAGTACCAGATGGCTGCGTCAGCCGAAAAACAGGCAGCTTTATGATATGGAGCATCTGGAGGAAATCCGCATAGCAGTATATGATCTGCTGGCTCCGCTGGCGAAGGCATTTTCAAGGGAGGACGGCACAGCGAAGGGGGAAATCGAAGCCCTGTACGGGCTATTATGTTCGCTTGATACAGAGGCGCAGCTTTGGAGCAGGGAGCAGGAATACCTGGAGAGTGGAGATCAGGCAAAAGCCAAGGAATACGGGCAGATTTACCGTATCGTGATGGAACTTCTGGATAAATTTTATCTGCTGCTCGGGGAGGAACATCTGTCAATTGCAGAATTTACAGAGATTCTTGAGGCAGGTCTGTCGGCTTCACAGGTAGCGGCAATTCCGCCGGGGTATGACAATGTAACGATCGGTGATATTGAAAGAACAAGACTTAATTATACCAAGATTTTATTTTTTGTAGGCGTAAATGATGGGATTATTCCAAAGAGCGCAAACACCGGAGGAATTATTTCCGAATATGAGCGGCAGATGATGCAGGCGTATCATATGGAACTAGCTCCCGGAGCCCGGGAGAAGGCTTTTATTCAGAGGTTCTATCTGTACCGGAATCTTACGAAGCCATCAGATGCCATTTATATCAGTTATGCAAAGATTGACAGTGAAGGAAAGAAGGTCAGCCCGTCCTATCTGGTCGATGCTATAAGGAAACTGTTTCCACGATTGGAGCATGAGGAAATTGCGGATATTTATCAAATTGCGGATTATTCCACTTCGCAGGCTGCCTGGGATTATCTGATCCATGGGGAGCATGATGAGGCGTGGAAAGCTCTGGCAAAGTATTTTCTGGAGAATGAAAATCCAGTGATTCCGACCGAAGAACTGTTAAGAGCGCCTTACCGTTCCTATGAGGCAGAGCCGATCAGCCGCGCGGTTGCAAAGGCAATTTACGGACCTGCTCTGCAGGGGAGCGTAACGAGGCTGGAGCAGTTTGCTGCCTGTGCGTATGCGCATTTCCTGAAATATGGACTGCATCTGCAGCCAAGGGAAGAAAGCGGGATGGAAAGTGTTGATGTCGGAAATCTTTATCATACGGCATTGGAGAAATATAGCAGACATCTGGAAGCGTCTGACTATGATTGGTTTAAGGTGCCGGACGAACAAAGAGAAGAACTGGCTGCAATTTCTTTTCAGGAGACGTTGGATGAATATACAAATCTGGCAATTTATGATACCGCAGAAAATCGCCATATGACGGAGCGGATGGCAGACATTTTCCGTCAGACTGTCTGGGCACTCACAAGCCAGGTACGGGCAGGAGAATTTGTGCCGACTGAATTTGAACTTTCGTTTGACCGGATGGACAATCTGGATTCACTCCGGGTAGCATTGGAGAATCACCGGTATATGCAGCTGCAGGGACGTATCGACAGGCTGGATCTTGCACAGGAAAACGGGAGAACTCTGGTCAAGATCATTGATTACAAATCCGGTTCCACGAAGTTTGACCTGATCCGCATTTACCGGGGATTGTCATTGCAGCTGGTGGTCTATATGAATGCTGCAATGGAGTACACAAGGAATATGCATCCGTCAGGAAGTGTACTTCCGGGAGGCATTCTGTATTATCACATTGACGATCCTGTGCTGGAAGAAAAAGATGTGGACACTGACCCAAAGGAAGCAATGCTTCTTGCACTCAGACCGGATGGTCTGGTCAATTCCGAGGAAGAAATATACCGCTCGATGGACCGCGATTTCGAGAAGAAATCGCTTGTTATTCCGGTCGAAATCAAAAAAAACGGAGAGCTGGCAGAGCGCGGATCGCATGTCGCAAGTACCGAGGAATTTGAAGTGATTGAGAATTATGTGAAAAGGGAGATCGTAAATGAGGGAAACCGTATTTACGATGGTGAAATTGCTGTCAATCCGTACAGGGATGGACAGGAGAGCAGCTGCGTGTATTGTCCGTACAGGGCTGTATGCGGGCTGGATGAGCGGATACCGGGATATGGGTATCGGAAGTTTGAAGCCATGACCAGGGAGGAAGCGTTAGAACGCATGCGGCAAGGCTGAAGGAATCAAGGGAGGAGAACAACCAGATGGGACATTCATGGACACCGGAACAACAGCAGGTAATCGATACAAGAGCAAAAAATATTCTTGTATCTGCTGCAGCCGGATCAGGTAAGACAGCGGTACTTGTCGAGCGGATCATAAAGCGGATTACAGATCGTGAGCACCCAATGGATATTGACAGACTTCTTGTGGTGACATTTACAAAGGCAGCGGCGGCTGAGATGAGGGAGCGTGTCGCAGCTGCAATTGAGAAGAAGCGGGAAGAGCTGCCAAATGACCAGAATCTTATCCGGCAGGCTTCCCTGATTCACAATGCGATGATAACTACAATAGACAGCTTCTGTCTTTTTGTTGTGCGCAATCATTTCGGAGAAATCAATCTGGACCCGAATTTCAGGATCGCGGACGAGGGTGAGTTACGGCTGCTGAAGGAGGATGTACTGCAGGCTGTATTTGAATCAGAATATGGAAGGCCCAAAGAAGAAAATAAAGCCTTCTTTGAATTAGTGGATACCTATTCAGGAAAACGGAGTGACCGCAGTGTAAAAGACATGGTGGTAAAATTGTACGACCTGTCAGCGAGCAGTCCGTGGCCGGGAGAGTGGCTTTTGGGGCTTGCAGAAAACTATGAGGCGGAGTCGGTCGAAGAACAGTTTGCTACACCAATTTTTGCGGAGATTGCCACGCACTGCAAACAGGTGCTGGACAGCCTGTATGAAAGAGCGCTCCGTCTGTACGACATTGCGCTAGAGCCGGACGGACCGCAGAAATATGAAGCAATGCTAAAGAGCGATATGGAGATCCTGGATGCGGCAAGACGGCAGAGTGACTACAGGGGACTGTATGAAGTCTTTTCGAACACCGGATTTTCCCGTGCACCGGTTATCCGGTCATTTGATGGGGATATAAAAAAGAAAGAAGCTGTGGCAGCAGGAAGAAAGGCAATCAAAGATGAGTTTGACAAGCTAAAAGCGGACTATTTTTCCAAATCTGCTGAGAGCATCTTTGCACAGACAGGAAGAATCCGGCCGTTTGCGCTGGAACTTATCCGGCTTGCAACCGCATTTTCGGATGCAATGGACGACAAGAAACGCTCCATGAGGATTATGGATTTTTCGGATATTGAGCATTTCGCACTTCAGATTTTGGTGGATGAGGGGACGAAGCAAAGCAGACCGACAGCTGATGAATTCCGCAGGCAGTTTGAAGAAATCATGATTGATGAGTATCAGGATAGCAATCAGGTCCAGGAAGCAATTCTAAGTGCAATTTCAGGAAATGAAAACGGCGTATACAATATGTTTATGGTTGGGGATGTCAAGCAGAGCATCTACCGGTTCAGATTGGCGTGTCCGGAACTTTTCATGGAAAAGTACAAGGCGTATGAGACGGAAACAGAAGAACATAAGAGGATTGAGCTTCATAGAAATTTTCGAAGCAGGCAGGAGGTGCTTGATTTCTCAAATGATATTTTCTATAAGATCATGCAGGAGGATCTGGGAGATGCCATATATGATGAGGATGCTGCACTGTACTGCGGAGCCTCTTACACCGGGGCAGATGGATTTGCGCCGGAGGTACTTCTGCTGGATGAAAGCAATCCGCTATTAGACGGACAGACGGACAAAGCGGCTATAAAGCTGCCGGAAGATGCAGACAGAAAACAACTGGAGGCATATCTGGTCGGAAAACGTATCAGGAAGCTGATGGAAGAAACGAAGATAACAGACAAAGAGACAGGGCAGCTGCGGGCAGTCCGGTTTTCGGATATTGTGATTCTGTTCAGAAGCCTTAAGGATTGGGGGAGTGTGTTTGCAGATGTGCTTGCATCAATGGGAATTCCAGCCCATGTAGAATCTTCTACCGGGTATTTCTCCACGATTGAGGTGCAGACAGTACTTAATATGCTTCGTATTCTGGATAACCCCTATCAGGATATTCCGATGGCTGCCGTGTTAAAATCTCCGATGGCGGGGTTAAGCGATGAGGACCTGGCAGAAATCGCCGCCAGCAATAAGGAACTTCCGTTTGCAGCCGCGGCGCTGGAGCAAATGAGGGAAGCCAGTGATGGAAGTCTGTATGCATTTTATAAGACATATGAGACTCTGCGTCAAAAGACCGGGGAACTGCCGATTCACGAACTGATCATGCAGATATTTTCCGCAACCGGGTATCTTGACTATGTATCGTTGCTGCCTGCGGGACAAAAGCGTGCGGCGAATCTTAAGATGCTGGTGGAAAAGGCAATTGCCTATGAGCAGACAAGCTATAAGGGACTGTTCCATTTTATACGCTATATCAATCTTCTTGAAAAATATGAGATTGATTTCGGAGAGGCAGATGCGACAGGTGAAAATGCGGATGTTGTACACATTATGACAATTCACAAGAGTAAAGGTCTGGAGTTCCCGGTTGTGTTTGTGTCAGGGCTTGCTAAGAAATTTAACTTGTCGGACTCAAAAGACAAGATGGTGGTCCATGCCAACCTTGGGCTGGGACTTATCGAGATGCAGCAAAAACCGAAGCGGAAGATCGCGAGCCTGCTCCGGACGGAGATTGCCGAGTACTTAAAGAGGGAGTCGCTTGGTGAAGAATTGCGTGTGTTGTATGTTGCACTTACAAGAGCGAAGGAAAAGCTTATCCTGACAGGCACTGTTAAGAGTGAGGAAGATGTTTACACAAAATATACGGGGAACGTGTTAAAACATGTACCCCTGCCATATCTGGACCGGGTGAAGGCAACCTGTTATCTGGATTGGATCATTCCTGCATTGTTGTCGTATCCGGATGCGTATGCGCTTACATTTTACAGTCCGGAGGACATGGTGTGGGAAACTGTGGAAGATATGGGGCAGAAGAAACTGGATTACGAGACACTGATGCAGGAAATCAGACAGGCACCGGACTTTTCCGTGGCAGCGCTGCGGGATGCATTTTCTTTTGAATATCCGTATAAGGCAGAGGCAGACCGCAAGATCAAATATTCTGTTTCAGAGCTTAAGCATATGTCCATGGTGCAAAAGTACGATGAGGAAACATCAGAGGCAGAACGTCCTGGCTTTTTATTGGAGGAGAGAGAACCTTATATTCCGGACTTCGCGAAGAAAGAAGACGCAGCAGAATCAGCGGGCAGGATATATGGCGTAAGCCAAGGGGCATTGCGCGGAACGGCGGTGCACCGTGTGATGGAGTGCCTTGACTTTGCCGGAATTCTTGCGGTGGATACGACAGATGATAAGGCGGTGGGTGTATTTGTGCAGAAAGAACTTGAGCGCATGAAGAGAACGGATGAGCTGCCGGAGGAGATGCGCCGGCTGGTAAATCCTGCACTGATTGAAGGATTTGTTAAAAGCAGTGTGGCACTTAGGATGGCACAGGCCGACAAAGCTGGCGTTCTGTTCCGGGAGAAGCCGTTTGTCATGCAGCATCTCGGAGTACTTGTACAGGGAATTGTCGATGTATTCTGGCTGGAGGATGGAGATATTGTTCTGCTGGATTACAAGACTGACCGCGTAGCCCAGGCATCGGAGCTGGTTTTGAGATATCAGACGCAGCTTGCTCTGTACGCAGATGCGCTGTCAAGAATTTTTTCTGATGAAGAGCATGAAACAAAAGCAAAGGAGAGTCTGATCTACGCCTTTGCGTTACAGGAGGTTATAAGAGTATGAGTATGATTATTTTGGCATCAGGGTCCCCGAGGCGAAAGGAACTTTTGGAGCAGATCGGATTGGAATTTGAAATCTGTCCGGCAAAAGGAGAGGAGATCATTACAACAACAGTTCCGGGTGAGGCTGTGCTTGAGTTATCCCGGCAAAAGGCGGAAGAGGTCGCGGGGGGAATTCTTTCCTACCTGGAACATGGACTGCCATCCCGGATTATGGGCGAAGCGAAAGGGCAGGATATTTTAGTGATCGGTGCGGATACAGTGGTGGCCTACGCTGATAAAATCCTTGGAAAACCAAAGGACGAGGAGGATGCTGAGAAAATGCTCACGCTTTTGTCCGGAAATACACATAGCGTGTATACCGGAGTGACCTGCGTATTCATCAGCTCAGATGGAAAAACCGGGGAGCATAGCTTCTATGAGAAGACAGACGTTACCATGTGCCCGATGAGCAGGGAGCAGATCCTGCGCTACATTGCCACGCAGGAACCGATGGACAAGGCGGGCGCATACGCCATTCAGGGAAAATGCGCGGTCTACGTCAAAAAAATAGACGGAGATTATAATAATGTCGTCGGACTTCCGGTAGGAAGATTGTATCAGGAACTGCTTTCTCTTGGAATTGATCTGTATTTATGGTAATATATAGAACACAATTACGAATGATATAACCACAAACATATGGGAGAGATGACAATGAACGAATACGATGAACTTGTATTGGACACTTTTTTAGAGAAACAGGATCGGCTTTTTCCGGAGCCGGTTGCAGAAACAAGGGAGGAGGCTGAGTACTTTCTGGAGGATTGCATGGCCGTTGTCTGTAAGAATCTGAAAGAGGTGCGTAAGTACTTTGACGAGATAGCTGATGTGGCGGATATGTCGGATGAGGAATTGTTAGATGCCAGTGAAGTGTTTGCAATTCCGGATGGACGGTATCTGGTTGTTGAAGGATAAATATATGAAAAAAAGCAGACTTTTTTTTGCGGTTCTTGGATTGACAGCCTGTCTTTTGAGTGGGTGCAGGATCGGTGGGAAGGAGTATGTGTTCCGTGCTCCGAAAGTGATTGAGGATACATCGGTATTCCGGGTCAACGATACCAAAGCAAAGCTCCCGGAGGCCATGATTTATCTGTGCAATTACAAGAACCTTTACGGAAGCGAATATGGAATTGACCTGTGGGGATATGATTTCGGGGAGGAATCTCTTGAGGCATATGTAAAGGACATTACAATTGATGAGCTTCTCCGGATTACCTGCATGGACCTGATTGCAAAAGAGCGGGAAATGGAATTAGACGACACGGAGAAGGAACTTGTTGCAAAGGCAGCAGAGGATTACTACGCATCGCTTTCAGAGGACGAGATTACATTTATGGGAGTCAAGCCGGCGGATGTGGAGACGGCATATGAGCATTATGCGCTGGCAAGGAAGCTGTATAGCACACTTACGACCGGCGTGGAGAAGGAAGTAAGCGATGATGAGGCCCGCGTGATACGTATCCAGCAGATTTACCTCACAGATGCACAAAATGCAGATACTGTGGAGGAAAAGTTAGCGGCAGGAGAGGATTTCCTTGCAGTGGCGGGAACTTATAATGAGGCGGACAATGTGGAAATCACTGCGGCGCGCGGACAGCTCCCGGAGGCTGTGGAGCAGATTGCGTTCAATCTCGACAATGATGCAACCTCAGGGCGGATTGAAGTGGATGGATGTTATTATTTTATCCGCTGCTTAAACAAATTTGACGAGACTCTGACGGAAGAAAATAAGGAGATCATCCTGCAGCGAAGAGAAAAGGAACAGTTTGAGAATGCGTATGCCGCTTTTACGGCGGATGCCGTATACAAGCTTAACGGAGAACTATGGGATTCTGTTACGTTTGAGGGAATGGAGGCTCAGATACACACCAACAATTTCTTTACGCTCTATGATTCTCATTTTAAGTCAGAGGAATAAATAATCTGGAAGAACAAAAGGGGAAGTAATAGAAAATATGAATGTATTCTATTGGAATTGGGAGTTTGACTGGCTGTATGCCTTACAGAAAATCCATAATCCGGTGCTTGATCGTGTGATGGCAATTCTTTCCGATATGGGAAATGCCGGGATTTTCTGGATACTGCTTTCGGTGGCTCTGATGATCATAAAGCGGACGAGACCGGCAGGGTGTCAGATGATGCTTTCGATCATCATTACCTTTGTAATTGGCAATCTGATTTTAAAAAATGCGGTTATGCGGGTCAGACCATGTCAGATTGATGAGACAGTGGCACTGCTTGTCGCGGTACCGGGGGATTATTCGTTTCCGTCCGGACATTCCATGAATGGATTTACGGCGGCGACAGCGCTATTTTACAATAATAAGAAGCTGGGAATACCGGCACTGGTTCTTGCCACACTTATCGCATTTTCAAGACTTTACAATTTTGTACATTTTCCAACGGATGTACTCTTTGGCATTGTACTTGGAACCGTGGTTGCACTTATCGTGTGCTCTGTGTGGAATAGGACTGCAAAAAGCAAGAGTTTATAAAGATTTAAGAAATTGGAAAACCTTATAAATCCGGCGTTTTCAACGACTTGTTAGCACTCTTTTAAAAAGAGTGCTAATTTTATATTGACTTTTGCTCAGTGCAGATTTATCATCATTTCATGAGCAAAAAGCATGGCAAAAGTGAGACCGTGCCTGAAAAATAATGTAAAGATTTGCAGAAAAGGAGACAAAAGCAATGGAAAATAAACATGGAAATCTTTCAATTGATAGCGATAATCTGTTTCCGATTATCAAGAAATGGCTGTATTCAGACCACGACATTTTTTACAGAGAGCTGATTTCAAACGGCTGTGATGCGATTACGAAGTTGAAAAAGCTGGATATGATGGGAGAATACACACTTCCGGCTGATTATAAAGCAAAGATCCAGGTAATTGTAAATCCGGAAGAAAAGACCTTGAAGTTTATCGACAATGGTCTTGGTATGACTGCTGATGAGGTTGAAGAGTATATTAACCGTATCGCTTTTTCCGGTGCAACGGATTTTATCGAGAAGTATAAGGACAAGTCAACAGATGACCAGATCATCGGACATTTTGGCCTGGGATTTTATTCTGCATTTATGGTTGCGGACGAAGTTACCATCGATACACTTTCCTATAAGGAAGGTGCTGTTCCGGTACATTGGTCATGCGATGGCGGTACAGAGTTTGATATGGTAGACGGAGACAAGGATGAGGTTGGTACCGAGATTACCCTGTACTTAAATGAGGACTGCCTGGAGTTTGCAAACGAGTATCGTGCCCGCGAAGTGATTGAGAAGTATTGCTCTTTCATGCCAACAGAGATTTACCTTTCTAAGGCAAATGCACCGGAAGAATACGAGACAATTGACGTTGCAGACAAGCGTGACACGGATAAGGTCATCGAGGAGATCCACGAGGCTGCAAAGACCGAAGAGAAGGAAAAGGAAGATGGAACAAAGGAGACCGTTGAGGTATCTCCTGCCAAGGAAAAACTAAAGATTGTAAAGAGACCGGTTCCACTGAATGATCCACAGCCACTTTGGACAAAAAATCCGAATGACTGTACCGAAGAAGAATATAAGGCATTTTACCGCAAAGTATTTATGGATTATAAGGAGCCATTGTTCTGGATTCATCTGAACATGGATTATCCATTCAACTTAAAGGGTATTTTGTACTTCCCGAAGATTAATACCGAGTATGATTCTATCGAGGGAACAATCAAGCTGTACAACAATCAGGTATTTATCGCAGATAATATCAAAGAGGTAATCCCGGAGTTTTTGATGCTCTTAAAGGGTGTGATCGACTGCCCGGATCTGCCGCTTAACGTTTCACGTTCTGCTTTACAGAATGATGGATTTGTTAAGAAGATTGAAGAGTATATTACCAAGAAGGTAGCAGACAAGCTGATCGGTATGTGTAAGACAGAGAAGGAATCCTATGAGAAGTATTGGGACGACATCGCTCCGTTTATCAAGTACGGCTGCTTAAAGGATGAGAAGTTCTGCGACAAGATGAACGATTATATCTTGTTCAAGGATATCAATGATAAGTATCAGACGCTTCCGGAGCTGCTTGCACCGGTTGAGAAGCCAGAGAACACCGAGGGTGAGACTGTTGTTGAGGAATCCGCAGATGCCGCGGATGCAAAGGATGCTGCATCTGAGAATCAAGCGGAGAACAAGAAGGAGCCGGAGAAAAAGACGGTTTATTATGTAACCGACCGCGTACAGCAGGGACAGTATATCAATCTGTTTAAAGAGCAGGGCATGAATGCTGTTATTCTGGACCATAATATTGATACATCCTTTATCACACAGCTTGAGCAGAGAAATGAAGATTATCAGTTCATGCGTATCGATGCGGATGTTACAGAGTCCTTAAAGGATGATTCCGAAGCAGATCTTACCGAGGCTTCTGCAACGCTGACCGATATATTCAAGAAGGCATTAAACAATGACAAACTTACGATCAAGGTTGAGAATCTTAAGAATGCGGATGTTGCATCTGTGCTTACCCTTTCCGAACAGGGAAGACGTATGCAGGATATGATGAAGATGTATGCGATGGGCGGCATGGGCGGAATGGATCCGGATATGTTTGCCGCAGACCAGACACTGACCTTGAATGCCAACAACGCATTGGTTCAGTACATCTTGAACAATAAGGACTCTGAGCATGTACCGATGTTTGCAGAGCAGTTATATGACCTTGCAAAGATCTCCAACCAGCCATTGTCCGTAGATGCGATGACTAGGTTTATCAAGAGAAGCAATGATATTATGCTTTTACTTACCAAATAAGAGAGGAAATAGCAGATGCTGGAAACAGGAATAAAAGGTAAAAAAGAGATTGTAGTGACGAAGGAGAAGACTGCAAAGTCCATGTGCAGCGGTGCCCTTGACGTATTTGCAACTCCGGCAATGATCGCGCTTATGGAGAATACCGCATTTGAGAGTGTAGCAGACAAGTTAGACCCTGGTTGTGGAACCGTCGGTACGGCGCTCAATGTCAAGCATGTATCTGCAACACCGGTTGGCATGAAAGTTACCTGCGAGACAGAGCTTATCAAGGTGGATGGAAGAGCGCTTACATTTTCAGTAAAAGCCTATGATGAAACAGGGCTGATCGGGGAAGGTGAACATGAGCGGTTCATTATCATCGAGGAGAAGTTCCAGGCAAAAGCAAATGCAAAGCTTGCCAAGTAGAATGGGAACCGCAGTTGTGATTATGGTGCTTGTGACGGCTGTTTTCTTAGCCGTCAGAAGTATTTGGAAAAACAGAAAGAACGGAGGCTCCTCCTGCGGAGGAGACTGCACGAACTGCAAAGGGTGTCATTGATATACAGGTGGCTTGCAAATAGGTTACAGATGGGAAAGTGTCAGTTCCGATAGAGATGTCGGTTCTGGCACTTTTTTATTCGGATGCAGCTGACTCGGACGGAACCGAATAAAAATTGACATTTATGCAGATAGTAATTATACTTATTTATAATATAACGGATTTTTTAATTGCTTGTTTTTTCCTAAAACGAATATTTGGAGATATTGGGTAGCAGTTGAAGATTAGAAGAAGAGGAAAGGTGGTTATCATGAAATTCTATGGTAGGGAAGTGGAAAGAAAAAAATTATATTCCATGTTTCATGCAGATGGGCAGATGATTGCTCTGATCTACGGAAGAAGAAGGATTGGTAAAAGTGAGTTAATTAGGCAGGCATTGAAGGAAACGGAAATTAGAAGCATTTACTACGAATGCAAGCAGACAACGGAACGAAATAATGTCGATAGCCTTTCTGAGCTTGTAGGTGAGGTGTTCAATTTTCCAAAACCGATGTTTGCAGATATGGAAAGCTTGCTAAAATTTTTGTTTGAACGATCAGAAAAAGAACCACTTATTTTGGTTTTGGATGAATATCCATATCTACGCGAAAATGTAAAAGGGCTAGATAGTGTGTTGCAGTCTGTGATTGACCGATACAAGGATACTTCTAATATAAAATTTATTATCTGTGGCTCTTATGTTGATACAATGAAGGCACTTTTGGCAAAACAGAATCCGTTATATGGAAGAATTGATCTTACATTGAATATTAAGCCGATGGATTATTACGAATCGGCATTGTTTTATGCGGACTTCTCCAATGAAGATAAAGTGAGACTTTACAGTGTGTTCGGTGGAATACCGTATTACAACCGATTGATTGATGGAAAAAAGAGCGTAAGAGAGAATATAATAGAGCTGATCGCATCACCGGGAGCCCGTCTGGAGAATGAAGTGTCGATGTATTTAAGTTCGGAAATATCAAAAATTACAAATGCCAACGAAGTATTCGAGGCGCTGGCAAAAGGTTTTTCCAGATATAAAGATATTTTGGATCAATCTAATGTCTCTAGCGGTCCGGCACTTGTGGATATTCTTGACAAACTAATACGCATGGATGTGGTAGCAAAAGTCGCACCAATCAATGATGAGGGGAACAAAAAGAAATCAGGGTATTATATTTCCGATAATCTGTCACTATTTTACTATAAATATGTTTTCAGAAATATATCCCGCATGAATATTATGGATCCAGATGTTTTTTATGATAGATATATTGCCGAAGATTTTGAAACAAAATATGTTCCAAAGATATTTGAAGATGTGTGCAGGCAGTACCTTATCAGAAGAAATCGTCAAGGGCTGATGGATGAAATTTTCGTAAAAATAGGAAAGTATTATTATGATGATCCGGTGAAAAAAAAGAATGGGGAATTTGATATTGTGACGCAGGATGAGAAAGGATACATTTTTTACGAGGCAAAATTTCGGAAAGAGCCTGTGACAGAACAAATGGTGCAAGATGAAATAACGCAGGTTCAACAGACTGGATTAGAGTGTTATAAATATGGATTTATTTCAAGATCCGGTTTCTTATGTCAGGAGAAGGATAATCGGAGTTTGATAGCGTTAAGCGAACTTTACGAATTTCCGACACCCGCAGGGGGTGTCAGGCAAGTGTCGCAGTAAGGCTTTTGCGGTAATCGTGGATAAACACAATAATATCCAAAAAGGAACAGATTAGCCAGCAAAGAGGCATGGCAATATATAGTGCTTCGATTGTTCCAAGCATTCTGGCAATGGTCACGATCCATAGAAGACGGAAGCCTACGGACGAGATCAGCGAAATAATAAGAGGTGACTTTGCGTCACTAAGACCACGGATACAGCCACTCCCAACATTCATGATTCCGCACAAACCAAAGGAAAGACACATAAAGGAAAGGCGTATCCGGGCGTAGTGCATGACGGATGGTATATTTGTAAAAAGCAATAGAAGCCGGTCGGCATTAGCATAGACGAAAATTCCGAGAATCTCTCCGATGAAGAAGGAAAGCAGGATCGTGGAGACAAAGCATTTCTTCACACGGCTGTAATTTTTGCTGCCATAGTTTTGCGAAATGAAAACGACACCCGCATTGGCAAAGCCAATAAAGGAAATGACAATCAGGCTTTCTATGGATTGTGCAATGGTGTTTCCACTTATTACGTCCACATCAAAGGAATTGATGTGTGCAGAGATGATAACTCCTGTGATATTGAGGATAATTCCCTCAACGGAAGCGGGAATGCCAATTTTCCAGATTCCCTTTGTGCCGGCAAAGAATTTTGGTCTCTTGAGAGAAAGATGAAGCTCATTCTGCTGGTGCATCAGATAACTGAGAATGAGAAACATATTGAGGTATTGAGAAATTACCGTTGCTGTGACAACACCGCGTACATTCCATTTTAGAAGAATCAAAAAGAAAAGATTAAGCAGAATATTTGTAATTTGTGAGCAAACTTCAAATAGCAGTGGGTGAAAAGAATCGCCCTTTGCTTGGATTACACAGGCTAAGAACTGGAAAACGGTCATAGCCGGTACGGCTAGAAAGTAAATTCGGAAATATAGGAGTGCATCCGGGTAAATTGCAGAAGGACAGTTGAGCCAGCCCATGATCGGGCAGGAAAATACTTCGGCAATTATGCAGACCATTAGTCCAAGGGAAAAAGCTGATAGGGGAAGCACATGGAGAAGCTGACTGATTTTTGATGTATCGCCTTTCCCGTAAAGTTTGCCAATTACCGTGATGACACCGGCAGACAGCCCGGTTACAGAACTGACGAGCAGACCAATGGCGGCGGAAGAAACGCCAATCGCAGAAATTGCATCGGGTTGTCCGAATTGTCCAATCATAACGGTATCAATGACGGAAAATAGTGTGGTCATCAGGCTGACACCTATGATAGGAAGAGCGAAAATGAACATTCCTTTGACCAGACTTCCGTTTAGCGGATCAACTGTAAATTTCTTCATATAAATATTCCTTTTTATGTTTCATTTGTTACTATAAAGTATAACGTAACGGGATAGTCAAGAGGCTTTTATGAATACAAGTACATTTGCAAGATTATGTGGTGTGGAAAAAAGAACACTGTTTTATTATGATGAGATTGGAATCCTTTGTCCTTCCCAGAAGAAGAAAAATGGATATCGGGAATATGAAGTTAATCAGCTTGAACAGATGGATAATATCAAAATACTCCAAAACGCAGGGTATTCTTTGATGGAGATCAAGGAAATTATGGGAGCTGAATGTGAAAAACGAGATCAGATCTTTACAGATGCCGCCGGGAGGCTTGAAGAAAAAATAAGAAAAATGGAGGCAATGAAGGAATATCTGGTAATAAAACAAAGCCTGTATCGTCAGTATGAGAAAATAGGAGAGGACATCATATCGGAGGAGATACTTCTGCCTTCAATGCCGGGAAAAAGGATAGAAGATGTCCATTTCTTTAGCTTCTTGCAGGATGGGATCCATGACATATTTCTGATAAAACAGGATGGCTCATTGTACTCTTGCAATGCCGGGAAAGAGAAAAAGAGCAGATGTATCAGTTTCTTCTTAGAGATTGATTCATCAGAGGAAGATCTGGCGGCATTAGCAAGGGAAAAACTTGGGCAAATGAAGATCAAAGATCCGGAAATTTATTATTTTAGGACAATTCCACATCTCCTAATTGGAAAAAAAGGAACTGCCATTGTGAAAATTATGATAGAACAGCCGTAAATCTTTACGGCTCTTTTTTTGTCAAAATTTCTAATTGTGTCTGATTGATTTCCAACAAAATCCAACTAAATTTCAAAAAATTATCTATACATTCCGGTGAGATGGTGCTAAACTATGTTAGCAAAAACTAACTGAAAGAAGGATGAGTGTATATGGCAAATGTAATTATTATTGGTGTTCTGATTGTGATGATGCTGTTCGGAATCCGTGCCACCATCAAGCACTTTAAGGGTGAAGGCGGCTGCTGCGGCGGAGGCTCGGATGTCAAGATAAAGCCGAAGAAGCTGGATCATGTAATAAAGCAGAGAACAGTCATCGTGGAGGGCATGACCTGCGAACATTGCAGGAGCCGCGTGGAGAGCTGCCTGAATGAGCTTGCAGGAGTATCTGCAAGGGTAAATCTCAAGAAGAAAACAGCGATCGTTTCCATGGAGACAGAAGTAAGTGATGATGAGATCCGCGCTGCGATCGAGCATGCAGGATATCAGGTAGAGAGTATTTCATAAAGGAACAAAAACAGCCATGATGATAAACACGAGACTGATCAAAACAGTAAGCGGGAGCAAGAAGTACATTGCGGGAAATGTCTTATGCCAATGGGGAGCGCTGGCTGCGAATATCACAATGATGGCAGCAATCACTTCATTGCTTGGAAAAACACTGACTAAGGATGTGACACCGTCGTATGCAGCATGGATGCTCTTAGTCTGCGCGGTCGCAGTTTTTGTGCGCTTTTTGTGCACGGTGGGAAGCAGCCGGATGAGCTATCTTTCCTCCAAAGCGGTCAAACAGACCCTCCGGGAGAAGATCTACGACAAGCTTTTACATATCGGAAGTTCCTACAAGGAGCAGATCAACACCTCGGAGATCGTACAGGTAGCTGTGGAAGGTGTTGAGCAGTTAGAAACCTATTTCGGGGCGTATCTGCCGCAGTTTTTCTATGCGATGCTTGCACCGCTTACACTGTTTGTCGTGCTGTGCTTTGTGAATGTGCCGTGTGCATTGGTATTGTTTCTATGTGTACCGCTGATTCCGGTGACTATCGTCATGGTGCAGCGCTGGGCGAAAAAACTCCTGGCAAAGTATTGGGGACAATATACTGCATTGGGTGATACCTTTTTGGAGAATCTGCAGGGGCTTACAACACTAAAAATCTATCAGACGGATGCACAAAAGCATCAGGAGATGAATGAACAATCGGAAAAGTTCCGCAAGATCACCATGAAGGTGCTTACCATGCAGCTTAACTCTATCACAATCATGGATCTGATCGCTTATGGTGGGGCTGCGCTTGGCGTGATCCTGTCTGCAACCCAATACCGGAGCGGAAACATCACGTTTTCCGGGTGCCTTTTTATCATTCTGCTATCCGCGGATTTCTTCATCCCGATGCGGCTGCTCGGCTCGTACTTTCATATTGCGATGAACGGCATGGCGGCAAGCGATAAGATTTTTGCGCTGCTTGATCTGCCGGAGAAAGAGCAGGGAGAAAAGGTGCTTACCGGTGCGTGTGAGATTCTTTGCAAAGATCTTCACTTTTCTTATGATAAGGAGCGGGAGATCCTGCACGGAATCGATATCAGCATCCCGTGCGGCAGCTTTGTCGCGATCGTCGGGGAATCCGGCTGTGGAAAGTCTACCATCGCATCGATCCTTACGGGGAAGAATAAGGACTATACAGGCTCTGTGACGATCGGTGGAATTGAACTTGGACAGGTTGCCGAGAGCAGCCTCATGAGAACTGTAACTTATGTCAGCCACCAGAACTATCTGTTTAAGGGAACGGTAAGGGATAATCTTTGCATGGGCGATCCGGATGCGACCGAAGAACAGATGTGGGAGGCTCTTGAAAAAGTAAAGCTTGCGGACTTCCTGCGGAAGGAGATCGGGCTTGAGACGACACTTACGGAGCATGCGTCCAATCTGTCCGGCGGACAGTGCCAGAGACTCTCGCTCGCACGGGCGCTGCTGCATGACAGTCCGGTGTACATCTTTGATGAGGCAACCTCCAATATTGATGTGGAGAGTGAGGATGATATTATGGAGCAGATCCGTGCACTAGCAAAGACAAAGACTGTGATTTTGATTTCGCACCGGCTGGCGAATGTGACAGATGCTGACAATATCTATGTGATGGATAAAGGCATGATTGCAGAGCATGGCACGCAGGAGAACCTGCTGGCGCATAACGGTGTGTACAAACAGCTTTGGGATAAACAGCAGGCACTCGAAAACTATACGAGGAAGGAGCAGACAGCATGAAAAAAAGAAGTGGATTTGAGATTGCAGCCCGTCTGATCGTATTGGTAAAGCCCCTTACGGGGTATATGCTGCTTGCAATCCTTATGGGAATCCTCGGCAATCTGGCGGCAGCTTTTATCACGATCTGCGGTGGATATGCCGTGGCAGGTGTTGCAGGGATAGCGGATACGCTTCCACTGTATGCACTGTTTATTATCGTGTGTGTGCTTGCCATTGTCCGTGGCTTTTTGCGCTATGCAGAGCAGTCCTGCAACCATTTTATCGCGTTCAAGCTGCTGGCGCTGATCCGCGACAAGGTATTTGGAGCGTTAAGACGGCTCTGCCCGGCAAAGCTGGAGGGAAAGGACAAGGGAGATCTGATTGCTGTGATCACCTCGGATATTGAACTCCTGGAAGTGTTTTACGCGCATACGATTTCACCGATCGCGATTGCTGTGATCTTTTCCGGGATCATGTGTATCTATATCGGGCGTTTCCATTGGATCTTAGGATTGATCGCGCTGGCGGCATACCTTGCGGTCGGTGTCTGCATCCCGCTTTGGATTGCAAGCTGTGGGGGCGATGACGGTATGCGCTTCCGCAAAAGGTCCGGGGAGCTTTCCGGCTTTGTGCTCGACAGCCTGCGCGGCCTGGGAGAGATCCTGCAATACGGGCAGGGAAAGAAACGGCTGGCTGCAATGAATGAAAGGACTGCAGCGATGTCAGAGGAAGAACGGAAGCTGAAACATACAGCGGGCAAAAATCAGGCAGTTACTAACATGACAATTCTGGTGTTTGACCTTGTGATGCTTTTTGCGGCTGCATTGCTAAACAACAGCGGACAGATCGGATTTTCGGCAATGCTTTTTGCGGTTATCGCACTTATGAGCTCTTACGGACCGGTTGTGGCACTTGCAAACCTTGGAAGTACTTTGCAGAATACCTTTGCGGCGGGCAACCGTGTGCTGGATATTTTAGACGAGGAGCCGGTAGCGGAGGAGATCTCAGGCAACCCGGCGGTCACTTTTTCGGGAGCACAGGCACAGACTGTGACATTTTCCTACGGTCAGGAAACAATCCTTCAGGATGTCTCTGTCGATATCCCAAAGGGGGCTGTGATCGGCATCACGGGAAGAAGCGGAAGCGGCAAGTCCACATTGTTAAAGCTGTTTATGCGGTTCTGGAAGGCCAATAAGGGCAGCATCCGGATTTCAGACACGGATGTTGAGCGGATCAACACACAGAATCTGCGCGGTATGGAGAGTTTTGTGACACAGGAAACACATCTGTTCCACGATAGTATCCGCAACAACCTGCGTGTCGCAAAATGGGATGCGACAGAGGATGAGATTGTGCAGGCCTGCAAAAAAGCATCCATCCATGAATGGATCGAAAAACTTCCGAATGGGTATGATACGCCGGTGGGCGAGCTGGGAGATACTTTATCCGGAGGAGAGCGCCAGCGGCTCGGATTGGCGAGAGCTTTTTTACATAATGCAGATCTGATGCTCTTAGATGAACCGACAAGCAATCTGGACAGCCTCAATGAGGCAGTGATCTTAAAGTCGCTTCGCGAGGAAAGGGAGAACCGGACGGTGGTTTTGGTTTCCCACAGACTATCCACCATGCGGATCGCAGACAAGATCTATTCCGTAGAACATGGGAGAGTAAGCTGATGTCAAAAGATATATCGGTAAAGCGCGAAAAGGAAAAGGCGATGGTATCTCAGATGATTGCACTTTACTGTAAGAAGAAGCATCGTACAAGGGGCGGGCTGTGCAGCGAATGTGCGGCATTAGATGCGTATGCGAGAGAGCGCAGCGACAAATGCCCGTTTATGGAGACAAAGACCTTTTGCTCCAACTGCAGGGTACATTGCTACAAGAAGGATATGAGGGAACAGATCCGTCAGGTGATGCGTTTTGCGGGACCACGAATGATTTTTCATCATCCGGTGGCGGCAATATCACATGTTGTGGAGACAAAAAAGGAAAAACGGCGGCTGGAAAAAGAAGCCGGAATATGATAGAAAAAATTTGAAAAATTATTGAGAAAAAGTATTGACAACTGATAAAAGTTATAATAGACTATGCATGGTTAGAAAAAGCTAACTCAAAAGCTTATTTCTGAAATAAATAGAGACGGAAGGTGAAACGTATGAGTTTAGCGGAAGCAACGGCTGGTGTTGAATACATCATCAAAGAACTCGTTACAGACGATGACGAGATGGAGGCGTTCTTATTTTCACTCGGCTGCTATCCGGGAGAACCGATCACGGTTATCTCACATATCAAAGGTGGCTGCGTAGTTGCGATCAAGGATGCCAGATACAACATTGATACTGAATTAGCGAAAGCTATTTCAATATAAAAAAGTGATTTATTCACTTTTTTTTATGACCAATAGTTAGAAAATGCTAACTATGGTTACCCTTAACGAAATTAATAAAATGAGGAGGATTCGTCATGAGAATTGCATTAACGGGAAATCCGAATAGTGGAAAGACGACCATGTACAATGCACTGACCGGAAGAAACGAAAAGGTCGGAAACTGGGCCGGCGTTACCGTTGAGAAGAAGGAGAGCCTGATCAAGAAGGCTTATTACGATGGAAAGGAAGAACTGATCGCAGTCGATCTGCCGGGAGCATATTCAATGTCTCCATTTACGTCAGAGGAGAGCATCACCAGCGGATATGTAAAGAATGAAAATCCGGATGCGATCATCAATATCGTAGATGCAACCAACTTAAGCCGAAGCTTATTCTTTACCACACAGCTTCTCGAACTTGAGATTCCGGTTGTCGTAGCGTTGAACAAGAGTGATATCAACGAGAAGAAAGATACCGAGATCAATGTAGAGCTTCTTTCCCAGAAGCTGGGCTGCCCGGTCGTAAAGACCGTATCTACTGCAGCAGGCGGACTCAAGGAGGTTGTTGAGACAGCAGCATCCTTAAAGGGCAAAGGACAGAAAGCTCCATACGTTCAGGGAAATGTCGATTTACATAGCAAAGAAGCCGTAGAAGAGGCCGACAGAAAGCGTTTCGATTTCGTAAAGGGAATCGTAAGTGAGGTTGAAAAGCGTAAAGTCCTTACAAAGGAAAAGAACGGGCAGGATAAGATTGATGCAGTTCTTACCAACCCTTGGGTAGGTATCCCGATCTTCGCATTGATCATGTTCCTCGTATTTTATATTTCACAGTCAACGGTTGGTACATGGATCGCAGATTGGCTGACAGGCTGGATCGAGACCTTCCAGGAGTGGGTTGCGGGACTTGTAGAGAATGCAAATCCGTTCTTACAGTCACTTCTTGTTGATGGTATCATCGGTGGTGTGGGTGCCGTTGTCGGATTCCTTCCGCTGGTTATGGTAATGTACTTCCTGATCGCACTCTTAGAGGATTGCGGATACATGGCAAGAGCTACCGTAGTTCTTGATCCGATCTTCAAGCGTGTTGGTCTTTCCGGAAAATCCGTTATTCCTATGATCATCGGAACCGGATGTGGAATTCCTGGTATCATGGCATGCCGTACCATCCGTAACGAGAGAGAGAAGAGAACCACAGCGATGCTGACCACATTTATGCCATGTGGTGCAAAGCTTCCGGTTATCGCATTGTTCGTAGGAGCTTTCTTCCCGGATTCTGCATGGGTTGGACCTCTTATGTACTTTGTAGGTATTCTTCTTATCCTGCTCGGAGCATTGATCATTAAGGCAGTTACCGGTTACAAATACAGAAAGTCATTCTTCATCATCGAGCTTCCGGAGTATAAGGCTCCAAGTCTCAAGAGAGCTGCACTTTCCATGTTAGAGCGTGGTAAAGCATACATTATCAAGGCTGGTACTATCATCCTTGTATGTAACACCATCGTACAGATCATGCAGTCCTTCAATTGGCAGTTCCAGGTTGTCGAGGAGGGCATGGAGGGAACATCCATCCTTGCAAGCATCGCTCATCCGGTTGCATACCTGTTATTCCCAATCTGTGGTGTTGTAGCTTGGCAGCTTGCAGCAGCAGCAGTTACCGGATTTATCGCAAAAGAGAACGTAGTAGGTACTCTTGCAGTATGTTATGGACTTAGCGCATTCATCGATACTGATGAACTTGCACTTGTCGGAGACGGAAACGTTGTTGCCAGCGCAATGGCACTTACCAAGGTTGCAGCACTTGCATACCTGATGTTCAACCTTTATACACCACCTTGCTTCGCAGCTCTTGGTGCTATGAACTCAGAGATGCAGAGTAAGAAGTGGCTGTGGTCAGGAATTGCACTTCAGCTTTGCACAGGATATACCGTAGGATTTCTGGTATACCAGATTGGTACTTTGATCACAACCGGATCTGTTGGTAATGGATTTGTACCTGGACTTATCGCTGTACTTGCTATGGTTGCTGTTCTTATAGTTCTTATTGTAAGATCTAACCGCAAGTTTGCTGATGAGTACGCGTTAAAGTAAGATATAATTGGTCAGATATTGACTGGTTCCAATAAATTGACCGGGAAGGAGACTATATGGAAAATCTGATTGTAGTGTTAGTTGTGCTTGCTATTTTGGCGGCAGCGATCGTATACATACGAAAGGAAAAGAAAAAGGGCATAAGATGCATCGGGTGTCCTTCCGCAGGTCAGTGTCAGAAGTACAAAAAAGGTCATTCAGGCGGCGGCTGCGGCGGTTGCTAAAGAGGTGCAGGCATATGAATAATCAGTTGCGGGAACAACAGAATAAATCGGTCACCGATTACCACAGAACAACGATGCAAAAGACAATTGTGCTTCAGCTGCTGCGGGAAAAGGGCTATCGGATCACAAAGCAGCGCCAGCTGCTGTTGGATATTATCCTGCAGGAGCAATGTGCAAGCTGCAAGGAAATCTATTACAAGGCATCTGCTTTAGACCCTTCTCTTGGAGCTGCAACTGTCTATCGCATGATCAATCTGCTTGAAGAAATCGGCGCCATCCGGAGAAACAATCTTTACCGTGTATCCTGCGGGGCAAATTGTAAAGCGGATGGAGCATGTGAGATTGAACTTGACGATCACACGATACGCAGACTGTCTGAAAGAGAATGGCATCAGGTTATCTCCGAAGGACTCAAAAACTGCGGATATCTGAATACTCAAAAGGTTGTTAGTGTCTCTATGGATTCTTAATTCCTAAAAACAAAAGCGCGAATGGTTAAATTGCCATTCGCGCTTTTGCTATGTCAGAAATTATTATTTTTAATGGGATATTACCGGTCTGCTTCTTTCTTCAGATTCTTCTGCGCTGTGGAAAGCATCAGCTTGATACGGTTTAACTGGTTGACCTCGGATGCACCCGGATCATAATCAATCGCTACGATATTTGCGGAAGGGAACTCATGGCGTATCTTCTTGATAACGCCCTTTCCAACTATGTGGTTCGGCAGGCAGGCAAATGGCTGCGCACAGACGATATTGGAGGCTCCCTGATGGATCAGTTCAAGCATCTCCCCAGTCAGGAACCAGCCTTCACCGGTCTGGTTGCCGCAGGAAACGATCGGCTCTGCCAGCTTGGCAAGATTCTGTATGTAAGCGGTCGGCTCAAAATGTGTGCTCTTTTCCAGTTCATCTCTTGCAGCGCTTCTCATCCACTCGAAGAACTTGATCGCAAGATTATTCATCCTGCGCGATTTCTCGGACTCTCCAAGATAATCAGCCTTGAAATTCGTGTTGTAACAGCAGTACAGTAAAAAGTCTGTCAGATCCGGCACAACAGCTTCGGCACCTTCGGATTCAAGCAGATCAACAATATAGTTGTTGGCTGCCGGAAGGAACTTCACAAGGATCTCACCGACAACGCCGACGCGCGGCTTTTTCTCATCCGTGATTGGAAGATTATCAAAGTCGCGGATGATCTCGCGGCACATCTTCTTGTACTTGCGGTGGGAGAGGAACTTATCCTGTGTGATAAATTCAATACAGCGCTTTTTCCACTTTTCGTGCAGTGCATTGGCGCTTCCCGGTACCTTCTCATATGGGCGCATGCGATAGAGACAGCGCATAAAGATGTCGCCAAACTCAAGTGCGTAGAGACCATGCTGGATCAGCTTCGGGGTGAAGGTAAAGCCAGGATTCTTCTCAAGCCCTACCATGTTGATGGAGATAACCGGAACATCCGGATAGCCGGCTTTGATAAGGGCACGGCGGATAAAGCCAATGTAGTTGGTCGCACGGCAGCCTCCACCGGTCTGTGAAATCAGGATCGCGGTCTTTGTCATATCGTATTTTCCGGACATGACGGCACTCATGATCTGCCCGACAACGATCAGGGACGGATAGCAGGCATCATTATTTACAAATTTAAGTCCGACATCTACACACTCGCGTGCAGGCACATCCGGGATGACCAGATTATATCCGGCTGCGCGGAATGCAGGCAGCAGCAGGTCAAAGTGGATCGGTGACATCTGTGGGCAGATGATGGAGTAGTTAGCCCGCATCTCCTCTGTGAAGATGACACGTTCGTAGTTGGATGGGCGAAGAGTGCGCTTTTCATGCTGCTTCTCCTTGACACGGAGCGCAGACAGCAGAGAACGGATACGGATTCTTGCGGCACCGAGATTGTTTACCTCGTCAATCTTTAAACAGGTATAGATCTTGCCGGAACCGGTCAGAATATCGCTGACGCAGTCTGTGGTTACAGCATCAAGACCACAGCCAAAGGAATTAAGCTGGATGAGATCCAGGTCATCGCGTGTCTTGACATAATTGGCCGCAGAATACAGTCTGGAGTGATACATCCACTGATCCATGACGATAAGCGGCCGCTCCAGGTTGCCAAGGTGTGAGACGGAATCTTCAGTCAGAACACAGATGCCATAGCTGTTGATCAACTCAGGAATGCCATGATTGATCTCAGGGTCTACATGGTAAGGGCGACCGGCAAGAACAATACCTCTGCGACCGGTTTCTTCCATATAACGAAGGACTTCCTCGCCCTTTTTCTGCATCTCAAGATGTGTGACCTCAAGCTCCTTCCATGCCTCGCTTACCGCATCGCGGATCTCTGCCTCCGGAATGGCAAATTCCGGTGCGCCAAAGCAGGCAACAAGCTGTTTGGACAAGGTTTCCTCGCTGGTAAATGCCATAAACGGATTGTAGAATCTCATATTGCCATTTGTGATCTCATCAACGTTGTTCTTGATGTTCTCCGAGTAGGAGGTAACGATCGGGCAGTTGTAGTGGTTATTCGCATCCGGGAACTCTTTGCGTTCATATGGGATGGCCGGGTAGAAGATAAAGTCTACATTCTGATGGACAAGCCAGGCAATATGACCGTGGGCAAGCTTTGCCGGATAGCATTCGGATTCACTTGGAATGGAATCAATGCCAAGTTCATAAATTTTGCGGGTTGACTGTGGGGAAAGCACCACAGCAAATCCGAGCTTCGTAAAGAAGGTCGCCCAGAACGGATAGTTCTCGTACATATTAAGCACACGCGGAATACCTACGGTGCCACGGGTCGCCTCCTCGGCGGAAAGCGGCGTATAGTCAAAAATACGCTTATTCTTATATTCAAAAAGGTTCGGAATATTCTCTTTGTTCTTCTCCTTGTCAAGTCCGCGTTCACAACGGTTGCCGGTTATGTATTGGCGGTTGTCGGAGAACTTATTGATCGTAAGCAGACAATGGTTTGTACATCCCTGACAGCGCGCAAGTTTTGTGGTGTAGGAGAGTGCGTTGATCTGCTCAATAGAAAGCATGGTTGTCTGATAGTCTGACTCGTGGCGCTCCCTTGCGATCAGTGCAGCACCGAATGCACCCATGATACCGGCAATATCCGGGCGGGTGGCATGCACGCCTGCAATCTTTTCGAAGCTGCGCAAAACGGCATCATTGTAGAAGGTACCACCCTGTACAACGATATTCTCCCCGAGGTCCTTGGCATCGGAGAGCTTGATAACCTTAAACAGCGCATTCTTGATGACGGAGTAGGCAAGTCCGGCAGAAATGTCCGCAACGCTTGCACCTTCCTTCTGCGCCTGCTTAACCTTTGAATTCATAAATACGGTACATCGCGTTCCAAGATCAATCGGATGTTTTGCAAAAAGTGCCTCTCTGGCAAAATCCTGAACGGAGTAGTTTAGGGACTTTGCAAATGTCTCGATGAAGGAACCACAGCCGGAGGAGCATGCCTCATTAAGCTGTACGGAATCAACGGTCTGATTCTTGATCTTGATGCACTTCATATCCTGACCGCCGATGTCGAGGATACAGTCAACCTTCGGATCGAAGAAAGCGGCAGCATAGTAGTGTGCAACCGTCTCAACTTCGCCGTCATCTAACATGAGGGCTGCCTTTAACAGGGCTTCGCCGTAACCGGTGGAGCAGGAATGCACGATATGTGCGTCCGCAGGAAGCTTCTCATAGATCTCCTGAATAGAGCGGATTGCTGTGGCAAGCGGGCTTCCATTATTATTGCTGTAAAAAGAATATAAAAGCTTGCCGTCCTCGGAGACAAGCGCGATCTTGGTCGTGGTGGAGCCTGCATCGATACCGAGGTAGCAGTTGCCTTTGTAGGAGGACAGGTCGGCTGTCTCTACATGGTTGTTGCCATGGCGCTCGGTGAAGGCATCATATGCTGCCTGATCTGCAAAAAGAGGCTCTAAGCGCGCAACTTCAAAGTCCATCTTGATTCCGGCGGAAAGCCGGTTGATCATATCGGTAAGGGATGCGGTCACATCCTCCTTGTAATTCAATGCGGAACCGATCGCCGCAAACAGATGGGAGTTGTCCGGTGTGATCGCATGCTCATCGTCAAGATTTAACGTGCGGATGAACGCAGCCTTAAGCTCGGACAAAAAGTGGAGCGGTCCACCGAGAAATGCTACGTGGCCGCGAATCGGCTTACCGCAGGCAAGACCGCTGATCGTCTGGTTGACAACTGCCTGAAAAATGGAAGCGGAAAGATCCTCGCGTGTAGCTCCCTCGTTGATGAGCGGCTGGATATCGGTCTTTGCAAATACGCCACAGCGCGCTGCAATCGGATAGATTGCCTTGTAATTCTTAGCATATTCATTCAGTCCGGAAGCATCCGTCTGGATGAGTGCTGCCATCTGATCGATAAAGGAACCGGTACCGCCGGCACAGATTCCGTTCATACGCTGTTCGACATTGCCACCCTCGAAGTAGATGATCTTGGCATCCTCACCGCCAAGCTCAATGGCTACATCGGTCTGCGGGGCATAAAAAGAAAGCGCAGTCGATACAGAGATAACCTCCTGCACAAAAGGAACGTCAAGATGCTTTGCGAGTGTAAGTCCACCGGAGCCCGTGATCATCGGGGTGACGGTGCAGTCACCAACGATATCATGTGCCTTTTGAAGAAGGGAGGACAAGGTCTCCTGAATGTTGGCATAATGGCGTTCATAATCGGAAAAGATCAATTGGTCATCCATGTCAAGCAAGGCAACTTTGACTGTGGTAGAGCCGATGTCGATTCCCAATTTGTATAGGTTTTGATTTTGCATGTATACGATCCTCCATAGATGAAAAAAGGATTTTTCTTCTTATTAGAATGTTTATCCAAACAAGTACATAACATTATACGACACCATATGACAAAAAACAACGCCGATATTTCTAAAGTTTTTATGAACTATAGAAAGGATTCATTGCAAAAACGGCAGAGAGTCCGTATAATGGACACTGTGCAAATGCCGGTGGATGAACCGGCGGAGGGCACAACTACAAAGTAAATCGGAGAGTGAACCTATGAATTGGATGGACAAACTGGAACGCAAATTCGGACGATATGCGATCCCGAATATTACGCGATATATGATTTTTGCAAACCTGATCGGCTACATTCTTGAGGCGGCAGGACTGTCAACGGTAATGAGTTATCTGGATTTCTCGGCAGCACATATTTTTCACGGACAGATCTGGCGGCTGGTTACCTGGGTGTTTGTTCCGACAAGCGGACTTAGCTTCTGGTCACTTCTGTTTATTCTATGCCTGCTGATGCTTGGACAGAATCTCGAATATGCACTTGGCTCATTCCGCATGAATGTCTATTTCTGGGGAGGAATCTTAATCAGCGATATCGGAGGACTTTTGATCGGCGGGATCTCGTATCTGTGTGGGGTGCGTGTGATGTATGACGGAATGGTATCGGGACTTCCAATCTACCTGACGATGTATTACATCCTGTTCTCACTGTATCTGCTGCTTGGACTTCTGATGCCGGAGGCAGAGGTACGCCTGTATTTTGTACTTCCGATCCGTATGAAGTGGCTGACGATCCTTTATGTGATCGAGCTGGCATACGAGGTGTATTCTTATTTTAAGATGGGATGGATGTACGGCATTATGTTCAGCACCGAGATCGTGCTGGCAGTTGTGAACCTTATCGTGTTTGTAAATGCCTGCAAACACCATGTTTCCATGAAACAGAAGCGCAGGCAGAAGCAGTTCCAGGCGCAGTTTTCACAGCCGAGACCGGGGTCCGGGATTGCAAAGCATAAGTGTGCGATCTGCGGAAGAACGGAGCTGGATGATCCGACACTTACATTCCGCTATTGCTCAAAATGCGCGGGCAACTATGAATACTGTCAGGATCATCTGTTTACCCATACACATGTGCAGTCGAAATAAGCACTCTGACTGTTTTTGAACGAAATTTCTCACGGCAGATACTTTTCAGAGGCATATCAGCTATGGTATAATTTGTAAAAATTTCAGTTGTCGGGACAACAAAGGAGAGAACTATGGATAAAGTACATAAGGCGAATTTGTGGGTGATACTTGGCTGTGTACTGGCACTTACCGCCACAACGGTATGGTCATACGGCGTATCAGCAAAGACAGTTGCGTGCTGTGCGGTACTCTGGGGCACGCTCTTGATTGTTACGGTGGCAAAATTCCTTAAGATCAGCGATTTTACAAAGGCAATGATAATCGTTTTGATTCCTTCCTACGCAATGCTTGTGTATTCGGCATTGTGCGGAGGCAATTCAGTCACGTTTGTTGCAAGCTTTGTCACGCTTGGCATGTCGGTCCGGTATTTTGACAAAAAGATCGTTAAATATTACGCGATCGCATTTATGATTCCTGTCATAGCGGTGATGTTTATCTATCCGGACACGATTGATACGAATGTGATTGCAGCAACTTCCAAGATCGTGCTGTGGATTGCGACGGCTGTCCTTTTGTATCTGGGAACCCAGACCGGACAGGACAAGCATTCCCAGGCACAGACGGCATTGGATGAGGTAAAAAATAACGGTATCGTTGCAAACCAGATTGCAGAGAAGCTGAATAAGGATATCATCGCCTGCGGACAGCAGGTAGATGCAGTAACAGCACATGCCCAGGTGGTAAAGACCTCGGCAGAACAGATGGAACAGGTAGTTGATGAGTCAAGCCATGCGATCCAGAAGGTCAGCGAGAAGCTGGATATGTCGCGTGAATATATTGACAGGAACTCCGATTATGCAAAGCAGATCGAGGAAAGCTTTGGAGTGGTTACGGCTGCAGTGGGAGAGGGTAACAAAGAGGCAAGGGAGGTCAAGGAATCCATGCTTGAGATGTCCCATACGGTCAGCGATGCGAGTGATGCAACCGCCGGCTTACTCGGACAGATGGAGGAGATTACCGGTATCCTTAATGACATCAATGCAATCGCGGGGCAGACAAACCTTCTGTCTTTGAATGCGTCCATCGAGGCGGCAAGAGCAGGAGAGCACGGCAAGGGATTTGCGGTCGTTGCAGAGCAGATCCGTGTGTTGTCTGAGGACAGCCGCAGATCAGCGGAGAGCATCAAGCAGATCATCACGACCCTTACGGATACGGTAAACGGTGTCGCAGAGAAAATTATGGCGGGTGCCGATGCGGCGAGGGTAAGCTCTGAGCAGATGGATCAGCTGATCGGACAGTTTGAAGTGGTAAACAGCTCAGCAGATGAAGCTACTGCTAGTGTTAAGGATGAGTACGAGATCATCCGCAAAGTACAGAATGAGTTTGACGATATCCAGCGCGAGTTAAATACGGTTGCTGCCACTTCCGAGGAGAATGCTGCGATGGCATCCGAGATTGGAACCAATATCGTAAATCAGACCGAGAATGTATTCCGGCTATCCGACGAGATCAATCATTTGAGAGATTCTTCCCAGGAACTTGAGGAGCATTTCCTGGATAAAGCAGAAGAAGTATAACGCAGTATGAAAGCAGACAATATCCAGCATGCAGATTTTGGGATTCGTCAGCAATGAGAGTTGACAAGGACTGTGTTGGATTTTATAATGGGAATATCGCAGAAACGAGGTTGCTGCATGCGTGCATCAGCCTCGTTTTGCACTATGATGGCTCTGGCGGCGAAGCGGAGCGGTGGAGGAAAAGAAATGGAAAATGAAGTAGTATCCAAGAATTTTATTGAGCAGATCATCGAGAAAGACTTAGCGGAGGGACATTGCACGACAGTCAGGACACGTTTCCCACCGGAGCCGAACGGATATCTGCACATTGGACATGCCAAGTCCATCTTACTTAACTATGGTTTGGCAAAGAAATATAACGGACAGTTTAATTTCCGGTTTGATGATACCAATCCGACCAAGGAGAAGACAGAATTCGTAGAGTCGATTCAGGCGGATGTTAAGTGGCTGGGAGCTGATTACGGGGATAATCTGTTCTATGCATCCAACTATTTTGATCAGATGTACGAAGCAGCAATCAAGCTGATCAAGAAGGGAAAGGCATATGTATCCGATTTGTCTGCGGATGAGATCCGTGAGTACCGTGGTACTCTTACCGAGCCGGGAAAGGATGATCCGTATGCGACCAGAAGCGTAGAGGAGAATCTTGCACTGTTTGAAGGCATGAAGAACGGTGAGTTTGAGGATGGCAGTAAGGTATTGCGCGCCAGAATTGATATGGCATCTTCCAATATCAATATGCGCGATCCGATCCTTTATCGTGTAGCTCATATGACACACCATAATACCGGGGACAAGTGGTGCATCTACCCGATGTACGATTTCGCACATCCGATTGAGGATGCGATTGAGGGAATTACCCACTCTATCTGCACATTGGAATTTGAGGACCACAGACCGCTATATGATTGGGTGGTTATGGAACTTGGCTATAAGAATTCACCGGAGGAGACACCAAAGCAGATTGAGTTTGCAAAGATGTATCTGACAAACGTTGTTACCGGTAAGCGATATATCAAGAAGCTTGTTGAGGACAAGATCGTTGACGGATGGGATGATCCGCGTCTTGTCAGCATTGCAGCACTCCGCCGCCGCGGTTATACCCCGGAAGCTATCCAGAAGTTTGTGGATCTTTGCGGAATCTCCAAAGCGAACAGCTCTGTGGATTATGCGATGCTTGAGTACTGTATCCGAGAGGATCTGAAGATGAAGCGCTCCCGCATGATGGCGGTTCTTGATCCGGTAAAGGTTGTGATCGACAACTATCCGGAGGGCGAGACAGAATATCTTACCGTTGAGAACAATCTGGAGAATCCAGAGCTTGGCAGCAGACAGGTGCCATTTTCGCGTGAACTCTATATTGAGCGTGATGACTTTATGGAGGAGCCTCCAAAGAAATACTTCCGGATGTTCCCGGGCAATGAGGTGCGCCTGATGAACGCATACTTTGTAAAGTGTGAAAGCTTTGAGAAGGATGAGAATGGTAATATCACACTGATCCACTGTACCTATGATCCGGCATCTAAGGGTGGAAACAGCCCGGATGGCAGAAAGGTAAAGGGAACGATCCATTGGGTATCTGCGGCACATGCAAAGCAGGTTACGGTGCGCTTATATGAGAATATCGTCAACGAAGAGCTTGGCGTATACAATGAAGACGGAAGCTTAAATCTGAACCCGAACTCACTTACCGTATTGGATCACTGTATGGTGGAGCCGGCGCTTGCAGAAGCAAAAGCATATGATAGTTTCCAGTTTGTCCGTCAGGGATTTTTCTGTGCGGATGTAAAGGACTCTAAGCCGGAACAGCCGGTATTTAACCGTATCGTGTCCTTGAAGAGTTCATTTAAGTTATAAGACAAGGAGCAGACATGAATATTTTTGATGGGTTAGAGAAGTTTGGGCTGGATGTATCCGGCAAGGTTGACCTGTATGGAGAGGACAAGAAGGATGCGAAGAGTGCCGAAGCTGATGGCTTATCTAAGCCGGCAGAACCGGATGAGCGGGATTTCCTGCTGGAACGCACCATTTGTTGTACGGTGTGTGACCGTCAGTTTAAGACAAGATCGGTAAAGTCCTCTAAGCTGCGCAGGCTGGATCCGGACAAGGACTTACGCCCACGTTTTCAGTACATTGATACACTCAAATATGATGTGATCTCTTGTCCTTACTGCGGATACACTGCGATGAGCCGTTATTTTGAACATCTTTCCTCTTTGCAGATCAAGCTTATCCGGGAAGGTGTATCTTCCAAATTTACTGCAACGACACTTGATCTTCCGGAGACTTTTGATTACGACTATGCAATCGAACACCATAAGCTGTCTTTGTTCAATACGATAATCAAGAAGGGTTCGACCAGCGAGAAGGCTTATACATGCCTGAAGCTGGCGTGGCTTTGCAGAGGTAAAGCAGAGGAACTTATAAAAAATGGAAATACAGAGGATTCTGATGCCGTAAAGAAATGCAAAACAGATGAGAAGGCTTATTATGCACAGGCATATGATGGTCTTATCAAAGCAATCGCGAGTGAATCATTTCCGATTTGTGGCATGGATCAGAATACAATGGACCTTCTTCTGGCAGAGATGGCATTTGCGTTGGACAAGTACGAGGATTCCTATCGTTTCCTTTCAAGGCTTCTGACATCAAGAAGTGCGGGAAGCAATATCAAGAATCGTGGCCTGGATCTGAAAGAAGAAATCGTAGCTAAGCTCAGAAGTGCCAGATAACAGGAAAAGCAAAACATAACATTATAAAAAAACGGATGCCGTCTGGCATCCGTTTTTTGTAATTTAGATTTATTATTTCTGGTTGTTCTTTACTTCCTGCAGCTTCATTGCACGAACTTTAAGCGGAAGTCCGAATAAAGTGATGAAACCATCTGCATCATGGTGATCATAGAGATCTCCGGTTGTAAAGCTTGCAAGGGACTCGCTGTAAAGAGAGTATGGGGAAGTGGTTCCGGCTTTGATGATATTGCCCTTGTAAAGCTTGAACTTAACTTCGCCGGTCACATATTCCTGAGTAGATTCTACAAATGCCTGAATCGCCTCACGAAGTGGGGTAAACCATTTGCCCTCGTAAACAACCTGAGCAAGTTTGTTGCCCATTTCCTTTTTTACTTCCATGGTAGCACGGTCAAGGCACAGCTCTTCAAGCTGGTCATGTGCCTCCATGAGGATGGTTCCGCCCGGTGTTTCATATACACCGCGGGATTTCATTCCGACAACACGGTTTTCAACGATGTCTACGATGCCGATGCCGTGCTTGCCACCAAGGCGATTCAGCTCGCGGATGATATCGGATACCTTCATTTCCTTGCCGTTTACGGAAGTAGGAACACCCTTCTCAAAAGTCATGGTTACATACTCTGCCTCATCCGGAGCCTTTTCCGGTGGACAGGTAAGAACAAGAAGGTGCTCGTAGTTTGGCTCAAGAGATGGGTCTTCAAGCTCAAGACCTTCATGGCTGATATGCCATAAGTTGCGGTCACGGCTGTAGCTGCTGTCGGTTGAGAATGGAAGATCAATGCCGTGTGCTTTGCAGTATTCAATCTCAGCCTCTCTTGAATCCATCTGCCAATTGTCCTGACGCCAAGGTGCAATCACTTTGATGTCCGGAGCTAAAGCCTTAATACCAAGCTCGAAACGGATCTGGTCATTGCCCTTTCCGGTTGCACCGTGGCAGATTGCAACTGCGTTTTCTTTTCTTGCAATCTCAACCAGCTTCTTTGCAATGCCCGGACGGGCCATGGATGTTCCGAGCAGATATTTGTGCTCGTATACGGCACCGGCCTGTACGCATGGAACGATATAATCATCGCAGAATTCGTCGGTGATATCTTCAATATATAACTTGGATGCGCCGGAGAGCTTTGCACGCTCCTCAAGACCATCAAGTTCTTCTCCCTGTCCGCAATTGATACAGCAGCAGATTACCTCGTAATCGTATTGTTCTTTCAACCATGGAATGATTGCGGTGGTGTCAAGTCCACCGGAGTAAGCCAAAACAACTTTTTCCTTCATAGTAACACCCTTTCTTTTTGTATTATTCTTAATCAGGTACTTTCTTTTTTTAGTCACGATAACTATACATCAAATCATATTGGAACGCAAGTGAAAAAATATACAAAACAATGTATAAATATACAAAAGTTTGTGCATTTTTTCTCTTTACGAGATAAAGAAGGTATACTATATTATTAAGCAGAGTAACCATTCGGACTCTTCCGTGGGGAAGGGAATGAATAAGCGGAACAAGATAAAGGGGATTTGAATTATGATAAAAGCAGGAATAATCGGCGCGACCGGATATGCTGGTGCGGAGCTGGTGCGCATTCTGATGAATCACAAGGATGTAGAAATCGCATGGTACGGATCAAGAAGTTATGTGGATCAGGATTACGCGGATGTATATGGCAATCTGTTTCAGATCGTGGATGCAAAGTGCATGGATGATAATATGGAAGAACTTGCAGATCAGGTAGATGTCATCTTTACTGCCACACCGCAGGGCTTTCTGGCAGGCGTGCTTACAGAGGATATTTTAAATAAAGTAAAGATCATTGACTTAAGCGCAGATTTCCGTATCAAAGATGTTGCGGTGTACGAGAAATGGTACAAGATTGAACACAAGAGTCCACAGTTTATTGACGAAGCGGTCTATGGTCTCTGCGAGATCAATCGAGACAAGATCACAGAGAACACAAGACTGGTAGCCAATCCGGGCTGCTATACGACCTGCTCCATTCTGACTGCATATCCATTGGTAAAAGAAGGGCTGATCGATCCGGACACACTCATTATTGATGCAAAGTCCGGCACATCCGGCGCGGGACGTGGCGCAAAGGTTGCCAATCTCTTCTGCGAGGTCAATGAGAGCATGAAGGCATACGGCGTGGCGACACACCGTCATACACCGGAGATCGAGGAACAGCTTGGGTATGCAGCCGGAAAACAGATCACCGTCAGCTTCACACCGCATCTTGTTCCGATGAACCGTGGTATTCTTGCAACCGAATATGCGACATTAAATAAGAAGCCGGATGGAACGTATCCTGCTTACGAAGAGATCAAAGCAGTATATGATAAATACTATGCAAATGAGCGTTTTGTCCGCGTGCTGAAAAAGGGTATGTGTCCGGAAACAAAATGGGTAGAAGGCAGCAACTATGTGGATATCAATTTTGTGATTGATGAGCGCACCGGACGGATCATTATGATGGGCGCACTTGATAATCTGGTAAAGGGCGCAGCAGGACAGGCAGTCCAGAATATGAATCTTATGTTTGGATTCGAGGAAGCGGAAGGACTTCGGATGGTTCCGATGTTCCCGTAGAAAGAGGTGCAGGGCATGGCGGATTTTTCTTATGAAATTCGGACAATGACGATCGCGGATTATGATGCAGTGTATGAGCTGTGGATGAGTATTCACGGATTTGGAATCCGTTCTATTGATGATTCAAAGGAGGGAGTGGAGCGCTTCCTTGAGAGGAACCCTTCCACAAGCGTGGTTGCAATTGCTGAGGGTAAGATCGTAGGTGCTATTCTGTGCGGCCATGATGGGCGCAGAGGCTGTCTGTATCATGTATGTGTGCATGAGAGCTACCGCAAGCACGGAATAGGAAAGGCAATGGCGGTTGCCTGTATGCGTGCTCTTCAGGCAGAGCATATCAACAAGGTCAACCTGATTGCGTTTAAGTCGAACGAAATCGGTAATCAGTTCTGGAAAGGTGAGGGCTGGACATTTCGCGAAGATCTAAATTACTATGACTTTACTTTAAATGATCAGAATATAACAAATTTTAACCGTTAGAAAAGAGGACATTAAAATGGCAGAACAGAATATGGATGAATTACTAGCCAAGGCACAGGTGCTGATCGAGGCACTTCCGTATATCCAGCGTTTTAACCGCAAGATTATCGTTGTTAAATACGGCGGATCTGCGATGGTGGATGAAAAATTAAAAAAACAGGTGATTCAGGATGTAACCTTGTTGAAGCTGGTTGGGTTTAAACCGATCATCGTTCATGGTGGCGGCAAGGAGATCAGCCGCTGGGTTGAGAAGGTTGGAATGGAGCCGGAGTTTGTCAATGGTCTTCGCAAGACGGATGAGGCAACGATGGAGATCGCTGAGATGGTGCTGAACAAAGTCAATAAATCGCTTGTCAAGCTGGTGGAGGAGCTCGGTGTGCGTTCCATCGGTATCAGTGGCAAGGACGGCGGGCTGCTCAAGGTTAAGAAGAAGCTGTCCGGCGGACAGGATATCGGCTTTGTCGGAGAAATCACAGAGGTTGATCCAAAGATTCTGCACGACCTTTTGGAGAAGGATTTCCTTCCAATCGTATGTCCGATCGGTATGGATGAGAATTACCAGACCTACAATATCAATGCGGACGATGCAGCCTGCGCGATTGCAAGAGCAGTTGAGGCGGAAAAGCTTGCATTTTTAACGGATATTGAGGGAGTGTACAAAGATCCGGACGATAAAAGCACGCTCATCTCTGAACTTACGGTTTCCGAAGCAAAGGAACTGATCGGAGACGGTTTTATCGGCGGAGGTATGCTGCCGAAGCTGAACAATTGTATTGATGCAATCGAGAATGGTGTTTCAAGAGTGCATATTCTTGACGGAAGAATCGCACATTGCCTGCTCCTTGAAATCTTTACAAATAAGGGAATCGGAACTGCTATCTTAGGTGATCAGGAGGATAAATTCTACAATGAATAAAAGTGATTACATAAATGCTGCCGAGAGCGGCCTGCTGCATACATACAATCGGTTCCCACTGGTGCTTGATCACGGGGAGGGTGTTTATCTGTATGATACAGATGGAAAGAAATATCTGGACTTTGCCGCGGGTATTGCAGTATGTGCGCTGGGATACAGCAACGAAGCGCATAAGACTGCGCTAAAGAATCAGGTAGATGCATTGCTTCACACCTCCAATCTCTACTATAATGAGCCAACGATCGCTGCTGCGCAGAAGGTTCTTGCAGCAAGCGGCATGGACCGCGTATTCTTTACGAACAGCGGAACCGAGGCAATTGAGGGAGCAATCAAGGCTGCCAAGAAATACGCTTATACAAGAGACGGCCATGCAGGCCATGAGATCATTGCAATGCAGCATTCTTTTCACGGACGCAGCATCGGTGCGTTGTCCGTAACAGGAAATGCGCATTATCAGGAGCCGTTTGAGCCGCTGCTTCCTGGGGTTAAATTCGCAGAGTTTAACAATTTAGACAGCGTGAAAGCACTTATTACCGATAAGACCTGCGCAATCATCATGGAGACGGTACAAGGTGAGGGTGGCATCTATCCGGCGGATGAGGCATTTTTATCCGGCGTGCGGGCACTTTGTGATGAACATGATATACTGTTGATTCTCGATGAGATCCAATGTGGAATGGGACGCAGCGGAAAGATGTTTGCATGGCAGAAGTACAATGTAAAGCCGGACATTATGACGGTTGCCAAAGCACTTGGCTGCGGCGTTCCGGTCGGTGCATTTTTGATGACCCAGAAAGTAGCAGACAAATCGCTAGCACCGGGAGACCATGGAACGACATACGGTGGCAACCCATTCGTCGGTGCAGCTGTATCGGCAGTATTTGATCAGTTTGAAGAGCTTTCAATCATCGATCACGTGAATGAGGTTGCACCATATCTTGCCAGACGCCTGGATGAATTGGTAGACAAATATGATTGCCTGACGGCTCACCGTGGCATGGGACTGATGCGCGGACTTGTATGTACACTTCCGGTTGGAAAGGTATCTGCAAAGGCACTCGAAAATGGTCTGATCGTGATTACGGCAGGAAGCGATGTGCTGCGTTTTGTTCCACCGCTTGTCATAGAGAAGGCACATGTGGATGAAATGATTGAAAAGCTTGAAAAGACGTTGGATGAAATGAAATGACTTTTTAAAACAGATAACTGCTTTGCGTGAGAAAGCGCCCGGCTTGTAAGACGGGCGCTTTTACTTTGCTTGTCCACACAGGTGTTTGAGGAGGCTTAAGATGGCTCTTTCGCCTGAAAAAAGTGAAATAATAATGAAACACACTTGTAATAGGTGTAAAAAGTCGTTAAAATAAACAAAGACACTAATCTTTCTCCCGATTCGAAGGGAGACAATATGATAAACAGAATAAAAATGACCTTGATTGCTGCGGCAATCTGTTTTTTGTGCGGATGTGGCAGCCGAAATGAAGCTGTTTTGATCAATGCGGTTCAAAGCAGCGGGACAGAGAGTGCTGACCTGCTTTCCACGGAAGAAACTGAGAATACCGGTTCCACGGATTACGAACCGCTGCCAGAGAAGGCAGAATCTGCTCATGGAGAGAAGCAGACGATTGTGGTGCATGTGTGCGGCGCGGTGGATAGTCCGGGCGTGTATACCCTTAAGGAGGACTGCCGTGTCTGGGATGCTATTGAGGCAGCAGGCGGTTTCTCGGAGGATGCCAATACAGATTATCTGAATTTGGCTGGATCAGTCTGTGATGGACAGAAGGTGTATGTCCCGACAATTGTAGAGGCTGATTCATGGGCGGAGGATGGCTGGGAGACCGGAAATCCGATTCCACAGGGGGACAGCCAGAATGCCTCGGACTCCAGCCAGCCGCCGCAGACAGTCGGACTAGTAAACATCAACACTGCGGATCAGGTGGCGCTTACCGGTCTTCCGGGCATTGGTGAGGCGAAAGCGAAGAATATCATTGCCTACAGGACAGAGCATGGGCGCTTTTCTTCCATCGAGGAAATCATGGAGATACCGGGAATCAAGGAAGCTGTTTTTTCAAAAATAAAAGAATATATTACGGTTGATTGAGGTGTAAAATGGCAAAAAAAGTTCTTGTTGTTGACGATGAAAAGCTGATTGTAAAAGGAATCCGTTTCAGTTTGGAGCAGGATGGAATGGAAGTGGATTGTGCATATGATGGAGAAGAAGCTCTCTCTATGGCAAAAGCAAATCATTATGATATGATCCTGCTTGATATCATGCTTCCAAAGATGGATGGGTTTGAGGTCTGCCAGGCAATCCGGGAATTCTCCGATATGCCGATCGTCATGCTCACGGCAAAAGGGGATGACATGGATAAAATATTAGGTCTTGAGTATGGGGCGGATGACTATATTACCAAACCATTCAACATCCTTGAGGTCAAGGCAAGAATCAAGGCAATTATGCGGCGCACCTCGGCACAGCCGAAGAAGGAACAAAATCCATCTATTATCGAAAAAGGTGATCTGCGTCTCGACACAGACAGCCGGAGATTATTCATTCTTGGAAGAGAGGTCAATCTTACCGCAAAGGAGTTTGATCTGATGGAGCTTTTTATCAAGAACGAGAACAAAGTGTACAGCAGGGAGACGCTTCTTGCGCTGGTATGGGGCAATGATTTTCCGGGGGATGAAAGAACCGTGGATGTTCATGTACGGCGCCTGCGTGAGAAGGTGGAGAGCAATCCGAGCGAGCCGAAGTACATTCATACCAAGTGGGGTGTGGGATACTATTACTACCAGAAGTAGCGGATGGAGAAAAGAATGAAGAAAAAGTCGCGCTTATGGGCGTTTATAAAAAGTATGAAGTTTCGGCTGATCCTTCTGATCATTATCTTGACGGTCCTGCCGAGTGTTATTTTGTGTACAGGAGTCTTAAATTCCTATGAATCACGTGCGGTATCTATCCGGGAGAGCGAAGTCCTGCGGCAGACGACAATCCTTGCCAACCAGGTCGCCACGAGTCAGTTCCTGACGGATACGACAGACAGCACGGCAAATATCCAGGCTCAGATCGACATGCTTACGACGATATATGATGGACGTGCGATCATTGTAAACGACACATTCAAGATTGTTTATGACACATATAATCTGGACCGTAACCGGACAATTATTTCGGAGGAAGTTATTAAGAGCTTTTCCGGGGAATCGATTGTCAATTATGATTCCATCAATCATTACATTGAGATGACGACACCGATCATCAACCCGGATGATACGGATGGAAGAGTGCTTGGTGTCATGCTTGTCAGTGTGTCAACGGACAATATCATTTTGAATGAGAGCTATCTGCGGCAGAATGCAATGACCATTTTAATGGTGCTTGTGTCCCTGTTTATCTTCTTTGGAATCCTCTATGTCATTTATCTGGTACGGCCGCTGCATAAAGTATCGCAGGGAATTGATGAAATTCAAAAGGGATATGGGGCAGATAAGCTTGAAGTGACGGATTACACCGAAACGATACAGATATGCACGAAGTTTAACGAGATGCTTTCGAGTATGCGCGTGATGGATGAATCCAGGCAGGAGTTTGTGTCGAACGTGTCACATGAGCTTAAGACACCGCTTACCTCAATGAAGGTGCTTGCAGATTCCATTAACAGTATGCCGGATGCACCGCTTGAAATGTATCAGGAGTTCATGGGGGATATTACCAATGAAATCGACCGTGAGACAAAGATAATCAACGATCTTCTGTCACTTGTCAAAATGGATAAGTCGGCGGCAGATATGAACATTACGACAGTTAATATCAATGAACTGCTGGAGCAGATCCTTAAAAGACTTCAGCCTATTGCTGACAAGCAGAAGGTGGAACTGGTCCTTGAAAGTTTCCGCCCGATAACGGCAGATGTTGATGAGGTTAAGCTGACACTTGCTATTACAAACCTTGTGGAAAATGGAATCAAATACAACAGAGATGATGGCGAAGGCTGGGTACACGTGTCATTAAACGCAGATCATCAGTATTTCTATCTGAAGGTTGAAGATTCGGGCATGGGCATTCCTGAGGAATCCCTTGACCTGATCTATGAACGTTTTTACCGTGTGGATAAATCTCATTCGAGAGAGATTGGCGGAACCGGACTTGGACTTGCCATCACGCGAAGCAGTATCCTGATGCACAGAGGTGCAATCAAGGTCTATAGTGTAGTTGGAGAGGGAACAACGTTTGATGTACGTATCCCGCTGAAATATATTGTTTAGGAGCACTATGAAAAAGAAATTTATTTTGACTGTGCTGGCACTTTTTATGGTTCTCATGCTTGGCGCATGCAGGGACGAGGGGAATCAGGGCAGTTATCAATTATTTTATTTGAATATTGACGGAACAAAACTTGAGACGGCATATTGTGATCCGGCAGGGGAGGAGACAACGCAGATTGCAAAGGATCTGCTGGAACGATTGAAACAGGACCCGGAACAATCGGATCTTCGCAAGACGATTCCGGACAGCGTGAATGTTGAGTCAGTTGTTTTCACGGGGTATTCCCTGGCGGTTGATTTCGATCAGGGAATCTATTCCCTGCCTCCGGCGGATGAGGTTCTGCTTCGCGCAGCAGTAGTAAAAACGCTGGTTCAGATCAAGGGAGTATCCTATGTCAATTTTACCGTAGAGGGAGAACCATACAAGGACAAGAACGGAAATCTGGTCGGAAGTATAAATGCTGACAGTTTTGTTGAGAATCCGGGGGAGCAGATCAATTCCAGCGTGGAGACAACACTTACCTTGTATTTCGCAAGTGAGGATGGAACAAAGCTGGTTCCGGAGAAGCGTAATGTCTACTATAGCTCCAATATTTCTCTGGAAAAGCTTGTGATTGAGAAACTGACGAGTGGACCGAAAACACAAGGACTTCAGCCGACAATTCCTTCCGGAACAAAGCTCATCACGCTTACGGTAGTAGATGGCGTATGTTATGTCAATCTTGATGAGACCTTCCGGAATCAGAACGAGGAAATTACCGAGCAGGTGGTGCTGTATTCCATTGTCAATTCTTTATCGGAGCTTGAAAGTGTAGATAAAGTACAGATATCAGTAAATGGCGATACTTCGGGAAAGTGCCGCTACAATTATGATCTGTCTGCAATGTATGAGGCAGATTACAGTATTGTTGCCGAGAATGGAACGGAAGCTGAACCGGATACGGAAACTGAAGAAGAAACACAGGAAACAACGGAAACGGAGACAATAACCGAGTGAGAAAAAGACCACTTCTTTTATGGGCGTGCGTCTTTGTCCTGGGACTGCTTGATGGCCATTTTATGGCGGAAGGATTTACCGTTTTTGCAGTTACAACACGGATTGCTGCGGCAGTTATTGCCTGCCATGCAGTAGTGCCATATCTGGTGCAGCACAATTATAAACGGCTTGTAATCCGGCTTTGCAGTCTGACACTGATCTTTATATGTGGCTGTATACACATGCAATCCCAGATACAGTTCCGAGAGAGGGAACTGGAACAAATACGCGAGGGAGCGGACATCTCCCTCTGCGGAGAGATTTATAAAAAAGAATATCGCAAGGAACAGTTGCGTGTTTATCTGAAAAACTGCTATGCAGTATCAAAGCAATCAGAAGTCGCCTGCAATCAGGTGATTCTCTATCTGCAATCCGATGAATATCCGATCGGAGAAATTCTCTTAGTAAATGGAAAAGTTAATATGTTCTCTTCGGCGACAAACGAAGGTGGATTTGACGAAAGAAATTTCTATTTTAGTCAGAAAATTGATTTCGCAATGAAAGCGCCAAAGGTCCGAAGTGCTGTGACAGGAAAAGAGCAAGCCTTTTTTTCGCCAGGGAGGAAAAGCAAATCGCCAGAGCCGGCGGAAGATGTTTTACTTTCTAAAGGTTTGTGGCAGCTGCAAAAGAAAATGCAGCTGCAGGAGCGCTTATGGAAACTGCGACAGAAAATATCCAGTGTTTTTGGGCAGATAGCAGCTCCAGATGCGTCAGGGGTGCTGGCTGTCATGCTGGTAGGCGATAAGAACAGATTGGACACTGGCGTGCAAAAACTCTATCAGAACGCCGGAATTTCACATATTCTGGCAATCTCCGGCTTACATGTCTCCTTAGTTGGAATGGGACTTTATCGTTTCTTTAGAAGGAGAGGGCTAAAATATGGTGCTGCTTTTAGCGGGGCATTTGTGATGGTGCTATTC
>JBNMJQ010000016.1:0-48674 GCA_050873865.1 Agathobacter sp.
GCTACCAAGTACGTTAAGGGAGATGCGACTGCAGGTCTGATCATTACTTTTATCAACCTGATCGGTGGTACGGTAATGGGCATGATGAATCAGGGATTAGACGCAATGTCAGCTCTGCAACAGTATGGTATTCTTACCATCGGTGACGGACTCGTGTCCCAGATACCATCTCTTTTGATTTCTCTTTCCACAGGTATTCTTGTTACAAAGGGAGCAAATGAAGCGGACTTTAGCGGAGTGCTGGTCAAACAGCTTTTCGGAGTGCCAAAAGTTTTGTATCTTGTTGGTGTTGTATTGATCTTCTTTGGAGTTGCGACACCGCTTAATACACTTCTGTTCCTTGCATTTGGCCTTGTTTTTATCATTTCGGGACGTTCAATGTCAAAGAGCATCGGAGAGGAGAGTATCGAGGAGGAAGTGCAACAGCAGGAGACAGAAGCGGAGGAAATCCGCAAACCGGAGAATGTTGTATCTCTTTTGCAGGTTGACCCGATTGAACTTGAATTTGGCTATGGCATTATTCCACTTGCAGACGTTAACCAGGGCGGTGACCTTCTGGATCGTGTGGTTATGATCCGCAGGCAGATTGCGTTAGAGCTCGGTACGGTTGTGCCAATTATACGTTTGCGTGATAATATTCAGCTTAATCCGAATCAGTATATTATCAAGATCAAAGGAATCCAGGTAACAGAGGGGGAAATTCTTTTTGATCATTATATGGCAATGAACCCTGGGTATGTGGAAGAGGAAATTACCGGTATTCCGACATTTGAACCATCGTTTCATCTGCCGGCAATCTGGATCACGGAGAGCCAGAGGGAGAGAGCAGAGAGCTTGGGATATACGGTTGTTGATCCGCCGTCTATTATTGCAACCCATCTGACAGAGGTTATCCGAAGCCATATTGCAGAGCTTCTGACAAGACAGGATGTGCAGAATCTTGTCAACAACTTAAAGGAAAGCAATCCGGTATTGGTAGACGAACTTACGCCAAAGCTTCTTGGACTTGGCGAGATCCAGAAGGTATTACAGAATCTTTTGGAGGAGGGAATCTCTATCAGGGACCTGCTTACAATCTTTGAGACACTTGCAGATCATGCTCAGACAACGAGAGATACGGATGTCCTTACCGAGTATACAAGGCAGGCTCTTAAAAGGGCGATTTCCAACAAGTATTTCCCAGCCAATGAGACAACAAGCGTTGTAACACTTGATCCGAAGATAGAACAGGAAATTATGGTTTCTGTGAAACAGACGGAACAGGGAGCTTACCTTACGCTCGATCCGGAGCGGACCAAAAAGATCATGGCATCCGTTGAAACCGAGATCGGCAAGCTGGAAAATCTTGGAAAGAGTGCGATTATCATTACTTCTCCAATCGTGCGTATGTACTTTAAAAAACTGACAGAGGATTATTTTAAAGATCTGATTGTTGTATCTTATAATGAAGTAGATTCCAATGTGGAACTGCAATCAGTAGGGATGGTGACTGCATAAATGACAATCAACAAATTTCAGGGAAAAACAAAAGAAGAAGCAATTGAAAAGGCAAAGCGGGAGATGGGTCCTGGGGCTGTGATCATGAATGTAAAGGAGATCAAGCCCAAGGGAATTTTTGCTGCGTTTAAAAGTTCTACATATGAGGCAACGGCTGCTTTGGAGGAAAAAGATCATGTGGTAAGCTCTTTTTCCGCATTACAGAGTCCCCAGAAGCTTCATGATAATATTAATGTAGCGGCAGATGAAAAAATTGAAATTCCAAAGGCTGTCCGAACCCCGGAAATCGAACGTCCGGTGACAGGCACAAGAAAAAATACATCTTCCCAGATCGAGAGGACTGCGGATGAACCACAGGAGCTGGAGGAGCGGGCAATCGGTAAACGGTTGGATGATTTGTCTAGTATGCTGGAGGAAAAACTTGGAGTAGGACAAAAAGAAGAAAACAAAGAGAAAACCACAAGTTCGGAAGAACTTGATTTTGTCCGTATCATTTATCGGACCCTGTTAAACAATGAAGTGAATGAGCGTTATGCAAATCAGATAATTGATGAAGTGGAGCGATTCATACGTCCGGGTAACAGCGTGGATACGATTCTTGCAAATGTCTATCAGAAGTTGATTTTAAAGCTCGGACGCCCGAATACGATCGAGACCGGAAAAGGCAAGGCACGTGTAATCTTTTTTATCGGACCGACAGGGGTTGGAAAGACAACCACAATTGCCAAAATTGCCTCCAAATACAAGATGGAGTCAAATCAGAAAGTTGCTTTTATTACGGCAGATACATATCGTATTGCAGCTACGGAACAGCTTAGGGTGTATGCAAATATTCTGGATGCGCCGATGTCGATTGTATATTCTCCAGATGAGTTAAATTCGGCAGTGGCAAAGCTGACGGACTATGACCTTATTTTTGTGGATACGGCAGGTTTTTCCCATAAGAATGAGGCACAGCGTGAGGATATGAAGCGGCTGATAGGCGGTCTGGCACCGGAATATGACAAAGAGGTTTATCTTGTGCTGAGTGCCACGACAAAATATCAGGATCTATTGGAGATTGTTGATATTTATCACGAGATCAGCGAATTTAAGCTGATTTTTACAAAGCTGGATGAAACAACGGCGTATGGAAATATTTTAAATATCAAATTGTATTCCGGCGCGGATCTGTCATATGTGACAAACGGACAGAATGTTCCGGCAGATCTTGAAGTGTTCCATACGCAAAAGATTGTAAAACAGTTATTGGGAGGCCGATAATAGCATGGATCAGGCAGAACAGCTTAGAAATGTTATCAAATTAAGAAATCAGAATAATATGCAGACTGCCCGTGTGATTACCGTAACCAGTGGAAAAGGCGGTGTCGGAAAGAGTAACATGACCGTCAATCTTGCAATACAGCTTCAAAAAGCGGGCAAGCGCGTGATTATATTTGATGCGGATTTTGGACTTGCAAATATCGAAGTTATGTTTGGAACAATTCCGAAGTATAATCTTTCCGATTTGATCTATCAGGGGAAGAATATCCGTGATATAATTACAAAGGGACCATTGGATATTGGCTTTATCTCGGGTGGATCCGGTGTGATCGGATTAAACAATCTTTATATGGAGCAGATACAGTATCTGGTCAAATCGCTGGGGGAACTGAATGAACTTGCAGATGTGATACTGATTGACACCGGCGCAGGAATTTCCGATCAGGTACTTGAGTTTGTCATGGCAAGCCCGGAAGTTCTTTTGGTTACGACACCGGAGCCAAGCTCATTGACGGATGCGTATTCTTTGTTGAAAGCGCTATATAGGAATCCGAATTTTGTGGCAAATGGCACAACAATCCATGTGGTTGCCAACAAGGTTATTTCCAACGAAGAGGGATATGCCGTATACGAAAAGCTTAATTATGTTGTTGAGCAGTTCTTGCATGGGTCATTGGATTATCTGGGAATGGTTCCGCAGGACAGTGCGCTGGAACGCTCGGTGCGCTCCCAGAAGCCGGTTTCACTTAATGTGCCGAATTCACCGTCTGCAAGGGCTTTTGAAGTGCTTGCAGGCAATCTGCTGGATGGAACCCATAACCAGATACAGATCCGCTGGGGAATATCCCAGATGTTTTCCAATTTTTGGAGTAGAAAAGGATAGAGGAAATATATGCTTTTGAATGAATTGACACAGCTTGGAGATAAAATTGACATTCAGCTTACCCAGCAGCTTCAAATGCAGGAGAGCGGTGAAATCGTTGATGGTGATGTGAGAACCTACAAGAGCTGTCTGTTTGATTATATATCGGATACAGAGATTGAAATTGCCATGCCGACAGAGAATGGGCGTATGGTTCTATTCCAGATCGGACTGCGGTGCAAAATGCTCTTTTATTCGAAAAGAGGTCTGTTTACCTGCAATGCGGTTGTGCAGAAAAGATACAAAAAAGATAATCTTTTTGTACTCGCGATGCAGCTTACATCGGAACCGGTTAAGCTTCAGAGAAGAGAATTTTTCCGGATTGACTGCATTTTGGATATGCGCTATGTTCCGGTCACACCGGAAATTGCAAAACTTGAGACGACAGAGAAGCTTTTTGCTGAAATTCAAAAGCCGGAGTATATTGATTGTTATGAGAAGGGCACGATGCTTGATCTAAGCGGTGGAGGACTTAGATTTCAGACCGGACGCCGTCTGGATGTGGGAACATATCAGGTATCTGAAATCCGTCTGGACAATGAACGGATGGATCAGACATTTTATCTGGTTACAAAAATTATATCGTGCGAGCAGATGCAAAACGATATGGAACGGTATATCTGCCGTGGACAGTTCTTTTTTAAAAACTTGCGTGACAGGGAAAATATTGTACGATTCGTATTTGACGAAGAGCGGAGAATCCGCAGAAAAGAGACAAGATAAATATGGCAAAAAATATTTTGGTTGTCGATGACTCTGCACTCATGAGAAGAGTTATCTGTGATATAATTAACTCAGATAGTAATTTTCAGGCGACAGATTACTGCAGGGACGGTCTTGAGGCTTATGAAAAGTTAAAGACAAAAACATATGACGCCGTGATTTTGGATGTCAACATGCCCCGGATGGATGGTCTGCAATTACTAGAGCAGTTACAAAAGGACAATATCAAAGCGAATGTCATCATGGTCAGCACACTTACCACACGGGATGCGGAAGTGACGATCATGGCCTTGGAGCGCGGTGCACTTGACTTTGTGACGAAACCGACCAATATCATAGAAGCAAAGGGAGAAGACTTTAAACAGCGGCTTCTTTCTGTTCTGATATCTGTATTCAAGACGAAGAGTTATGTGACCGCAAAAAACACCCGGACGGAGACGGCTCCTGCCACGGCAGGAAAGACAATGTCCTCTGTAAAACGGATACAATCGGGAAAAGCCAGGAACAAGCTGGTAGCGCTTGCGTGCTCTACAGGAGGTCCGAAGGCTTTGCAGGATGTAATACCGTATCTGGACAAGAATCTGGATGCTCCGATGGTGTTAGTGCAGCATATGCCTGCCGGCTTTACAAAGTCGATGGCGGACCGGCTTAACGAGATCAGCCCGATTGCAGTGTCGGAGGCAGTGGATGGTGAACGTCTTGAAAAGGGACATGTCTATATTGCGCCGGGCGGCAGACATATGGAGGTCCGGGCACAGGCGGATGGCTCACATCGGATTGTGCTCAACGATATGCCGGCAATCGGTGGCTTGAAACCGTGCGCGAATGTGATGTATGATTCATTATCCAATTGCGGGTATGATGAGATTGTCTGCGTTGTCCTTACAGGAATGGGTGCGGACGGTACAAATGGGATCCTTTCCCTATGCCAGCACAAACCGGTGTATGTGATTGCGCAGAATGCAGAAACGTGTGTCGTATATGGCATGCCGAAGACGATTGCGGAAACCGGAATCGTGGATGAGATTGTTCCTCTTAAAAAAGTTGCTGAGTCAATAAACAAGAATGTGGGGGTAAGATAAAATGGATGTAAGTCAGTATCTCGAGATATTTATCGATGAAAGTGCAGAGCATTTGCAGAACTTAAGTGATTGCATTATGACACTTGAGAATGAACCGAATAACAAGGATACCATCAATGAAGTATTCCGTGCAGCACACTCCTTAAAAGGAATGGCCGGTACGATGGGATTTAAGCGTATGCAGCATTTGACGCACGACATGGAGAATGTGTTCCAGGAAGTGCGCAGTGACAAGATCAAGGTGGACAGCTCAATGATCGATCTGCTGTTTGAGTGCCTTGATGCAATTGAAAAATATCTTGATAATATTAAGGCAACCTCAGATGAGGGTACGGAAGATAATGAGCTTATTATCAAGTCCCTGAATGATTTCATTGCAAAAGCAAACGGACAGCCGACAGAACAGGCGCCGGAACAGCCGGCTGCGGAGGCTGAGGCACCAAAGACAGAAGAAAAGACTGAGGAACCGGTTGCACAGGAAGCAAAATACGCAAATTTTGATCTGAACAACCATGAACTTGCCGATATTGCTTCAGCAAGAGAATCCGGTTGCCAGATTTACGGTATTACAGTTTATGTACAAAAGGAATGTCTCTTAAAGGCGGCACGTGCATTCCTTGTATTCCGCGCAGTGGAAGAACTTGGACACATTGTGGCGTACAGACCGAGCTCACAGGATATAGAAGATGAAAAGTTTGAACTTGATTTCAGCTTCTACATTGCATCAACAGAGAGTCTGGACAAGATTATTGCTGCTGCAAAGAATGTTTCTGAAATCGAAAACGTTCTGGGAGGAGTAATCGAGGATGCCAAGCCGGAGGAGACAAAGACAGAGAATGCGAATGTAGCATCACCTGCTGAAAAAACTGCTACGGAAAAGGCACCGGCAGAAAAGAAAGCTGCGGCACCTGCCACAGGAGCAAAGAAACAGACTCCTGCCAAGGCTGCAACAAGCAGAACTGTCCGTGTTGATATCGAAAAACTTGATGCGCTTATGAATCAGGTTTCCGAGCTTATAATTGCAAAAAATGCCCTTGTATCCATGAGCTCTTCTGAAAACGGAGAGTCTAACAGACAGGGATTCCATGACCAGATTGAATACTTAGAGCAGATTACAACAAGTCTTCATGAATCTGTAATGAAGGTTCGAATGGTTCCGATCGAGACTGTTACCCAGAAGTACCCGCGTATGATCCGCGATCTCGCCCGTACGCTCAATAAGAAAATGGAACTTGTCATGACCGGCGAGGATACGGAACTTGACCGTACCGTTGTTGACCAGATTGGTGATCCGTTGCAGCACCTGCTTCGCAATTCTGCAGATCATGGACTTGAAAGTGCTGAACTTCGCGCACAGAGAGGAAAGCCGGAAACCGGTACAATTTTCTTACATGCTTACCAGGAGGGAAATAATGTTATCATTCAGGTAGGAGATGATGGTAACGGTATTGATGTGGAAGCTGTTAAGAGAAAAGCGGTTGAGCGCAATATCATTACAATGGAGCAGGCTGAATCAATGTCCCAGAAGGAGGCACTTGCGATTCTGTTTATGCCGAGCTTCTCTATGGCAAACAAGATCACGGACATCTCCGGAAGAGGTGTTGGTCTTGATGTTGTAAAATCCAACATTGAGCAGCTTGGCGGAGATGTAGAGGTCAGCACAAAGCTTGGAGAGGGGTCTACCTTTACAGTAAGACTTCCGCTTACACTTGCAATTATTCAGGCTCTCATGGTTGAAGTGCGTGATGAAAAGTATGCGATTGCACTTGGATCGATTGCAAATATCGAAAGCATTCCGGTCAAGGATATCAAGTATGTTCAGGCCAAAGAGGTTATTCACTTAAGAGGTAACGTTATACCACTTATCCGTCTTGATCAGCTTTTGGACATTGAACCGAGAGAGGATGAGCCGGAAGAACTGACCGTTGTTATTGTTAAGAGAGGGGATAGCCAGGCCGGACTCGTTGTAGATAATCTGATGGGACAGCAGGAAATTGTTATCAAGTCTCTTGGCAAATACATCAATGGCAATAAGCTTATCAGTGGAGCAACAATTCTTGGTGATGGTGAGATTGCGTTGATTCTTGACACAAACACACTGGTGTAATGGGGGTGAATGAAGATGGCTGAAAAGAGTATTGAGACAACAGACAGCGTTACAAAGCAGTATATTGTGGTTCAGATCGGAAATGAAAAGTACGGTATGGACATTGGATATGTAGATAATATCATCCGCATGCAGAAGATTACACGTGTGCCGAAAGCACAGTCCTATTTTATGGGAATCATCAATCTTCGCGGCGAGATTGTTTCAGTAATGAGCGTGCGCAAGAAGATGGGACTTGAAGATGATGTCTTTACCAATGCATCGCGTATCATTATTTTGAAGATCGAGGAAAAAGGACTGATCGGTGTGATCGTTGATGAGGTGTGTGAAGTGGTAACACTCAACGACAGCGAGATCGAACCGGTTGCCCAGAGCGCGAAGAACGGTAAGGAATTGTTCATCAACGGCATTGGAAAGAAGGGTGACACGCTTATTTCACTCTTTGAGATTGGTGCAATTGTTGAGGAAAAAGATAATAATTGAGATGTATATATAGTGAGGTCATGCCTCACTATATATAGTTTATGGAGGTATCATGGGCAATTTTACATTGGATCAAATCAATGAGATGTATATAGATGTCCTTAGAGAAATTGGTAATATCGGTGCAGGCAATGCAACCACGGCAATCGCCACAATGCTCAACTCGAAGATCAACATGAATGTTCCCAAAGTTGAACTGATGGATGCGTCGAAGCTCGGAAGTGCAATTTGTCCGGAAGATGAGATTATTGTTGGAATTTTTCTTGAAGTTTCGCAGGATATCACCGGAAGCATGATGTTTTTGATGAAGCTTGATTCGGCACATTATCTTGCAGATAAGCTTATGGGAACCCACAAAGAGCCGGATGAGCCGTTTGATGAAATGGAATTGTCAGCACTAAAGGAAATAGGTAATATTATTACAGCATCCTATCTGACAGCACTTTCAAACATGACGAACCTGACGATTGCACCATCTATTCCATATGTTTCTGTTGATATGGCTGGAGCAATACTTAGCGTTCCTGCGATCATGTTCGGGCAGTATGGGGATAATGCATTGTTAATTGAAACAGAATTCGGGGATGACACAATGATAAATGGCTATTTTATTTTAATGCCTGAGCAGGATTCTTATGCAACAATCTTGTCATCACTTGGTATTCAGATGTAGAATGGACGCAGGAAGAGACGCAATATGGGAAACGTGATTAAGGTGGGGATGGCTGATCTGAAAATCGCCAAGAGCCCGGATGTTCTGATTACTTTAGGACTTGGCTCCTGTATCGGATTGGTACTATACGACCCGGTAACAAAAATTGGTGGTATGCTGCATTATATGCTCCCGGATAGTACGAAATTGAAGAATAATACAAATATTGCAAAATTTGGAGATACGGGAACGGCGGAACTGCTGAAGCAGATGACCGCTGCAGGCGCTAACCGCAGACGTCTGGTTGCCAAAATCGCGGGCGGAGCCTGCATGTTTGAGGTGAGTGGACTGTCCTCTGTGGGGAATGTCGGTGCAAGAAATATCGAAGAGGCGAAATATCTTTTGAAAGAATTGCAGATTCCGCTTATTGCAGAGGATACGGGACTTAATTACGGACGTACAGTTGAATTAAATTGTGAGAACGGTGATTATACCATTAAGGCAGTTGGGAAGGAAATCAAGGTAATATAGCCATGAAAACACATTATATTCCCGCGATTGTAATGCTGGCTGCGGGAGTGATTGACAGCGTTTTTGCACTTTTACATCACATGGATCTTCTGGATTATCTGAAGCAGCTGCTGTTTGTACTGATCCTTTTTCTGATGATCGGTAATATTTTGAAGATGATTCTGGATTTTGGAATCAAAAAAATGGCAGACAAGGAAGAAGAACCGGAGGAGGAAGCATCAGAAGAAGAGACCATGGAAAATATTGATGCAACGGAGAAAGAAGAATAAAGTTGGGGCGGATTTAGATGAAAGCAGTCGATACGGACAAACTTTGGAAAGAGTACCAAAAGAAGCCAACACCGGAATTAAGAGAACAGCTCATCATTGCGTATTCACAGCTGGTAAAGCTTGTGGCAGGAAGGCTCAGTATGTATCTGGGCTATAATGTCGAGTATGAGGATCTGGTAAGCTACGGGATTTTTGGACTTATAGATGCAATTGACAAATTTAATATGGAAAAGAATGTCAAGTTTGAGACGTATGCAAGTCTTCGTATCCGCGGGGCAATATTGGATCAGATTCGCAAAATGGACTGGATCCCTCGTACTGTCCGGCAAAGACAGCGAAAGATAGATGAGGCAATTAAGAATGTCGAGATGCGTACAGGGCGAAATGCATCCGATGAGGAGATTGCTGCAGAACTTGGAGTGTCGGAAGAAGAGCTTGGCAATTGGCAGTCACAGCTGAAGGTTACAAACGTTGTTTCTTTGAATGAATTTGAAGAACAGGGGGCTGGGCCGGAGCCGGTCATGGATGCGACACATAATTCGCATTTTGCAAGACCGGAGGATGTGGTTGAGGAAGCGGAGCTGAAAGAAAAACTTACAGAGTCGCTGGCTCTTTTGACCGAGAAAGAGAGAAAGGTCATTGAGTTATATTATTATGAGGATCTGACTTTAAAGGAGATAAGCAAGGTTCTTGAGGTATCGGAGTCCAGAGTGTCACAGCTCCACACGAAAGCATTACTTAAGATGCGCAAAAAGCTCGGAAGCTATATGGATATTCTGGTAGAATAAAATGGGAGTAAATGGGGATGGCAAATCAATATTTTCGATTGATTTTCCGTGATGGACAGGCGTTTTTGCATTTTTATCCGCCGTCGGATGGCGGAGAGGTTCTTGACATAAAGGAAGTAACTTTATACCTGGAACAGAAGAATTACAAGAACTATGAGCTGAAAAGCCTGTATACAGCGATGCAGTGCAAAGAGAAAGAAAGCGAAGTTCATATAGGCCCATGGGACGGGATTGAGGTAAGTGAAATGATGGATGTTTCCATCAGTTCAGATAAGATGGAGGTTGTCTGCCGCTTTTATCCGCCTTCCGATGGGGGAAGAATGCTGAATGCCAGAGATATTGTTGAATCACTGGCATTTCGTAAAATAAAATATGGAATGGATCAGACGGCCGTTTACAATTTCCTGCAAAAGAGAGAGTATTGTAAGAATCTTGTGTTTGTGCGTGGAACCTCGCCGGTTCATGGAAAGGATGCATCGATAGAGTATTTCTTCAATACGAGCAGGGATCTGAAACCGAAGCATAACGAGGATGGAAGTGTCAATTATAAGGAACTGAACACAATAAGCCATGTTGAGAAGGGACAACTTCTTGCAAGGCTTATTCCGGCAGATCCAGGGACACCCGGGAAGAATGTCATGGGTGAGATGGTCAAACCACGGACTGTAAAAACACTTCGCTTGTCATATGGAGCAAATATTGAGATAAATGAGGACAAGACCGAACTGTACTCAAAGGTGAATGGCCATGCTTCTTTATATGATGATAAAGTTTTTGTGTCGGATGTATATGAGGTACCGGCGGATGTCGATAATTCCACAGGAAATATTGATTATGCCGGCAATGTTTTGGTGCATGGCAATGTCAAATCAGGTTTTTCCATTCATGCTTCCGGTGATATTATCGTAGAAGGTGTTGTGGAAGGGGCAGAGCTTTATGCGGACGGACAGATTGTTGTCAAACTTGGTGTTCACGGCATGTATAAGGGTGTTTTTTACGCAGGAAATCATCTGATTGCAAAATACATTGAGGGAGCTACGGTTACTTCGGGCGGTTATGTTGAAGCGGAAACCATTATAAATAGTGATGTTTCAGCTGCTAATTCGATTGCAGTTCACGGAAGGAAGGGGCTTATCACAGGTGGAGTAATACGTGCAGGAGAGTATATAGAAGCGGACAATATCGGCTCCGAAATGGGAACTGCTACAGTCCTTGAGGTTGGAGTCAAGCCGGAAGAAAAAGCGCGTTATATGGAACTTTCCAAAGAGAAAACTTCACTGACAAAGGATATGGAAGATAATAAGCTTATCCTTGACAATTACAGTTCTATTTTAAAAAAGGGAGAACGCATTCCTAAGGATAAGCTTGTGTATATGCAGAAGCTTGCAACCGAATATAAGGAGCAGCTTACAAGATATGAAGAAATAGCAGACGAAATGCGGGTGATTCATGAGAATATGGAAGCGTCAAGTGGTGCGTATGTTCAGGTGAACCGCAATGTATTTGCCGGTGTTTCAATCGCTATTTCGGATCTTTCTTACAATGTCAAAGAAAAACGAAGCTATTGCCGGTTCAGAAAAGAAGACGGACAAATTAAAGCTTGTGCGATGTAAAGTGGAGGAAGAATGTCAATAAGACCAATTGATTTTAATGGAATGATACAAAGAACAGAAGATGTTGGCAACATGAAACATCAGGAAGATGCTAAGCCGCTTGTTGACCAGCAGAACATACAGACGCAGGTTGAGCAGAAAGAGTCTGCTGCGATGCATCAGGTCAAAGCAAAAGAGGACAGCGCAGGAACTGAGAATCATGCGGATGCAAGAGAAGAGGGACATGGGCTGTATCAGATGGAAAGCAAGAGAAAAAAAACAAAACAGGAGGAAAAACAACAGCCCGGGCGTGTGATAAGGAAGAACACAATCGGTAATTTTGATATTAAAATATAGAGGATAAAGACGTGACAGGAATTGAAATTGTACTTATTATAATAGGAATTGTTTTTTTGCTTGGCAGTTTTATGGTCAGGGATCGTCTTTCACAAAAGGATCTGGACCAGATTTCAAAACTGAGTGAAGACGAAATCCGCGCGATCATTCAAAAGAAGATGGGTGATGCTGACGCGAAGGTGGAAGAGTCAATTGAAAACAAGATGGACGATGCACTAGAGCTTTCAGAACGCGCAATGGAAAAAATTTCTAATGAAAAAATCATGGCTATCAGCGAATACTCAGATACGGTTCTTGATGCGATGGATAAATCACACAACGAGATTATGTTTTTATACAGTATGCTAAATGATAAGCATAAGGAACTGACTGACCTTGCCGGAGAACTCTCGAATTTTTCCGCACAGATGAAAGCAACAGAAAATGCAGCTTTGCAAAAGCTTGCAGATGTTGCGGAAAAACTGGAGGAGGATGTGAAAGCGCCACAGGACGTTGATTCCGAAACGGCACTTGCAGAGGCGGTAAAACAGCAGACCGGTGATGAGGAACGCAATCATAATGAGGACATCCTTTTCTTACATGGAATGGGAAAGTCGGATGTGGAAATTGCGAAGCAGCTTGGACTTGGACTCGGAGAAGTGAAGCTGGTAATCGGATTGTTTAAAGAGGAATAATAAAGTGAGATTGAAATACTATTTAAGAGGCCTGGGCCTGGGAATTATATTTTGCACGCTCTTTTTTATGATATCAATTCAGCTGCATGGTGGTATCATGACGGACGAACGCGTGATTGCCCGCGCAAAAGAGCTCGGAATGGTTATTCCGGAGGAGGATGAGCCAGATACGCAGATCCCTGAGACTGAAAGCACACAGCCGGAAGATACAACAATCCAAGACGATGCGGTGCAGGACAATGCGCGGCCGGAAGATATCGTGCAAAATGATGCAGCGCAGGACGATGTACAGCAGGAAGAGGAAACGGAACACGCAGAAGATACGACTCAAAGTGAAGACATTTCCGGTGATGCGCAACAGGATCATGCATCGCTGGAGGATGATGTCATATTTACGGTGGCTGACGGTGAGGTATGCAGGACTGCAGCCGAAAAGCTGGTTGCCTGTGGCCTGATTGCAGACGTCGATTCGTTCAGGCAGTATATGAAAGAGAAAAACTATGATGGGCTGATCCGGGAGGGAACATACCGGATTCCGGCCGGCGCGGATATGGATACCATTGCAAAGATCATTACTGCGCAGGTACCGGAAGCAGTGGTTGAGGAGAATGCAACGCCGGATTCCCAATAAAATTAAATAAAATACTTGCAGCAGAGCCTTTGGTATGATATAATTCCAAAGGCTTTAAATAAATAAGCACATGTGTGGAAGGTGCCGGTGCCGGATATACGCTTGTCCGGTGGCAACTAAATTGGAAGCACATGGAAGAAAAACAACCAAACGGAGGTAAAGAAAATGAGCGTAATTTCAATGAAACAGTTACTTGAGGCAGGTGTTCATTTCGGACATCAGACAAGAAGATGGAACCCTAAGATGGCTCCATACATCTACACCGAGCGCAACGGTATCTACATCATCGACTTACAGAAGTCAGTTGGCAAGGTAGATGAGGCTTATGATGCAATTTCTGATATTGCAGCACAGGGCGGAACAATTCTTTTTGTTGGTACCAAGAAGCAGGCTCAGGATGCAATCAAGTCTGAGGCAGAGCGTTGCGGTATGTACTATGTAAACGAGAGATGGTTAGGTGGTATGCTTACCAACTTCCGTACTATCCAGAGCCGTATTGCAAGATTAAAAGAGATCGAGACAATGGCTACTGATGGAACATTCGAAGTTCTTCCAAAGAAGGAAGTTGCCCAGTTACAGAAAGAATGGGATAAGCTTGAGAAGAACATTGGTGGTATCAAGGAAATGAAGAAGATCCCGGATGCTATCTTTGTTGTAGATCCTAAGAAGGAGCACATCTGCATTCAGGAGGCACAGGCTCTTGGCATTACATTGATCGGTATCGCTGATACAAACTGTGATCCGGATGAACTTGATTATGTTATCCCGGGAAATGACGATGCAATTCGTGCTGTTAAGCTTATCGTTTCCAAGATGGCTGATGCAGTTATCGAAGCTAAGCAGGGTGCAGAGGAAGTTGTATCTGCAGAGGAAGCAGACGTTGCAGAAGAGGCTCCGGTAGAGGAGTAATTTTAGGAGGATAATTAGGATGGCTATTACAGCAGCTATGGTAAAAGAACTGCGTGAAATGACCGGCGCAGGAATGATGGATTGCAAGAAGGCATTAAATGAGACAAATGGCAATATGGATGAAGCTGTTGAGTTCCTTAGAAAGAACGGACAGGCAAAGGCAGAGAAGAAGGCCAGCCGTATCGCAGCAGAAGGTATTGCACGTGCAGCAATCGAAGGCAACACAGCCGTTGTTGTAGAGGTTAACTCTGAGACTGACTTCGTTGCAAAGAACGAGATGTTCCAGAATTTTGTCGCAAGCGTTGCTAAGCAGGCACTTGCTTCTTCTTTGAACGGTGGCAAGGATGGCGAGGATGTTGAGGCATTGCTTGCTGAGACTTATGTGGATGATGCTTCAAAGACCGTTAAGGACGAGCTGGTTGAAAAGACCGCTACCATTGGTGAGAAGCTTTCTGTACGTCGTTTTGAGAAGGTTACCGGAGATCTTGTTGTTTCTTATATTCACGGCGGCGGAAGAATTGGTGTTCTTGTTGCAGCAAATGGTGCATCCGATGATGCAGCAAAGGAAGCTCTTACCAATATTGCAATGCAGATCGCTGCATTGAATCCGATGTATATTTCCGACAAGGATGTTGAGCAGTCTTATATTGACCATGAGACAGAGATCATCAAGGCTCAGATCGACGCAGATCCGAAGGAGAGCGCTAAGCCGGAAAATGTTAAGGCAGGAATGGTTAAGGGACGTATCAATAAGCAGTTAAAGGACGTTGTTTTGTTAGATCAGGTATATGTTAAGGCTGAGGACGGAAAGCAGTCCGTTGCCAACTATCTTGCATCTGTAAACAAGGACCTTACCGTTGTTAAATTCGTTCGTTTTGAAGTAGGCGAAGGAATGGAGAAGAAGAACGAAGATTTTGCAGCTGAAGTAGCAGCACAGCTTGCTTAATTTGCAAATCTGACGTTGACCTGGAAATTGACCCTTGTATTCATCGACTTGAATACAAGGGTTTTTCTTTTGCTCTACGCGCAATTACTTTCGAGTGTGAATCTGAAAGTTCTTTACAACATGACAAAATGTGATAGAATATATAAAGGATATTGCGTGTTGGAGGAAGGTACATGAGTACAGTAGATGAAGAGGCACTGGAGTTACAGCGACAAAGAAGAAAACGTGTCAACCGCATGAAGAATATTATTGTTTTGACAATTGCGGTCTGGATGCTGGGCTCTTTTTTGGCAATTATTATTTTATCCGTGTGTCTTGGCAAGCTGAATCACAGAGTTCATGTCCTTGAAAAAGCTTATCTGGCACAGTCTGCTGCTTTGGCAGAGCAGCCCAGGCAGCCGGAACCGGTGATAGAACCTTCGCAGGAAGAGGAGACCGAGACATCACAGGATACCGAGGAGACACCGGATTATTCCGATGTCGTTCGAGGAATAGATACAGACGATAATATGGCGACAGAGGGAGATACACATTACGTATATCTGACGTTTGATTGTGTGCCGGGAAAGAATACAGATGCGATTTTAGATGTCCTTGATTCGTATCAGTTAAAGGCTACTTTTTTCGTGAGCGGAAAGGTTAACGAAGAATATTATGAGACGTTGAATCGTATTGTAAGTGAAGGCCATACACTTGGAATGCATTCATATTCCAACCAATACAGCACTATTTATGCATCTACCGATGCGTTTTCACGTGATTTGACACAGATATCTGATTTCCTGTATGATGTGACCGGCGTCCGGAGCAGTTATTACCGATTTCCGGGTGGCAGCAGCAATGAAATCAGTAATGTTGATATGGCAGAGTTTGTACATATTTTGAATAGCAACCAGATCTCATATTTTGATTGGAATGTTTCTGCGGGAGATGCGGCGTCCAATTATTCATCAGAAGATGTAGTTGCAAATGTTATCGATGGCGTCAGACAATATAAGACCTCTGTGGTTTTACTGCATGATGCACCGGATAAGTCAACAACGGTAGAAGCGCTTGCACCGCTGATCGATGAATTGCGGGCTATGGATGCGCAGATATTGCCGATTGATGAGAATACAACACTGATTCAGTATATCAAGGCTGACAGTGTAGAATAAACGGAGGAATAGAAATGGGACTTTTTAAAGACTTTAAGGATGATTTCTCACAGGCTGTCAATGAGTTAGTTCCGGGTGGAGAGAAGCTTCCGGAAACTGAGAAGGAAGACAATCTTGTCGTTGACACTATGAGCAAAGAAGTGGATGTACAATCTGAGCTTTCCAAGCTGGATGGCTTGTTAGAGAGTGCGTCAGCAAATACAATTGAGGAGACACTTCCACCGGTTCAGGAAGAAAAGAAAGCAGCAACTGTATTTCCGACATTTAAAAGAGAAACCGAAAAGGAGACAAATAGAATGGACACACCAAATATGGAAACAATCACTCCGGCTACACCAGTCAGAACTGCACCGGCCCAGGTATCAGAGGAGGTCTCTGTTATCACTGCAACCACAACACTTACCGGTGATTTGCAGTCTGCAGGTTCATTTGATATTCAGGGAACTATCAACGGAAATGTATCTTGCAACGGCAAGATTACCGTGACAGGAACGATTAACGGAAACAGCAGCGCTTCTGAAGTCTTTGCTGATGTCGCTAAAATCGAGGGCGAAATTGTCTCTACCGGAACCGTTAAGATCGGTACCGGATCTGTTATCATTGGTAATATTACAGCTACATCTGCGGTAATCGCCGGTGCCGTAAAGGGTGATATTGATGTCCAGGGACCTGTTGTAGTGGATACATCTGCTGTGATTATGGGTAATATCAAATCCCGTTCTGTCCAGATTAACAATGGGGCAGTCATTGAGGGATTCTGCTCTCAGTGCTATGCTGACATTGATGTACAGGGCTTGTTTGAAGGTAGATAAACAGAAAGGAATCGTCTTATGAAGCGTATTTTATTGAAATTAAGTGGAGAAGCTCTGGCTGGTGAGAAGCATCATGGCTTTGATGAGGCTACCGTCACTGTTGTTGCAAAGCAGGTAAAGCAGCTTGTAGATCAGGGGACTGAAGTTGGAATCGTAATTGGCGGTGGCAACTTCTGGAGAGGAAGAACCAGTGAGACGATTGACCGTACAAAGGCAGATCAGATCGGAATGCTTGCAACGGTAATGAACTGTATTTACGTTTCAGAGATTTTCCGTTCTGTTGGTATGATGACACAGGTATTGACACCGTTCGAGTGCGGGTCAATGACAAAGTTATTTTCAAAGGATCGTGCAAACAAATATTTTGCGCACAACATGGTCGTATTTTTCGCAGGCGGAACCGGCCATCCGTATTTTTCAACGGATACAGCAACTGTGCTTCGTGCTATTGAAATCGAGGCAGACGGCATCTTTCTGGCTAAGGCGATTGATGGCGTGTATGACAGCGATCCAAAGGTTAATCCTAGTGCAAAGCGATATGATGAAATCTCTATTGAGGATGTCATTGCACAGAAGCTTGCAGTTGTGGATATGACTGCTTCCATCATGTGTATGGAAAACAAAATGCCGATGTATGTGTTTGCTTTGAATGAAGAGAATAGTATTGTAAATGCAGTAAGCGGCAAATTTAACGGAACCGTTGTTACGGTATAAATAGGGAGGATTCATAATGGACCAGAGATTGAATGAATTTCAGGATAAAATGGAAAAGTCACTGAGCAACCTCGAAGAGGAATTTGCGGGAATCCGCGCAGGACGTGCAAATCCGCACGTGCTTGACAAGATCCGCGTAGATTATTACGGTACACCTTCTCCGCTGCAGAGTGTTGCCAACGTCAGCGTTCCAGAGGCAAGAATGATCCAGATCCAGCCATGGGAAGCATCCCTTGTAAAGGAGATTGAGAAGGCTATCATGACTTCGGACATCGGCATCAATCCGACCAATGATGGTAAAGTAATCCGTCTTGTATTTCCGGAGCTTACGGAGGAAAGACGTAAGGAGCTTGCAAAGGACGTAAAGAAAAAGGGCGAGAACGCAAAGGTTGCTGTACGCAATATAAGACGTGATGCAATGGATCATTTCAAAAAGGTCGGAAAGGCTGAAGATATATCCGAGGATGAGATCAAGGATCTTGAGGATGGAATCCAGAAGCTGACAGATCAGTTTGTCGCAAAGATTGATAAGGCAATCGAGGCAAAGACAAAGGAAATCCTTACGGTTTAATTTTGGAAATTTTAAGGGAGGACATGACATTGGCATGTCCTCTTTGTTGCATGGAGAGTGAGATTAAGATGAAAATACCACAGCATGTTGCGATTATTTTGGATGGTAACGGAAGATGGGCAAAGAGCAAAGGAATGCCTCGTAATTATGGGCATACTGTAGGTGCAAAGAATGTCGAAACGGTATGCCAGGCCGCAGATGAGCTTGGCATTAAATATCTGACATTGTATGCGTTCTCAACGGAGAATTGGAATCGACCGAAGAGTGAAGTTGATGCGCTGATGAAACTTTTGGAAAGTTATCTGAAGAACTGTATCAGGACTGCAGAAAAGAATCATATGCGTGTACGCGTGATCGGAGATACGACAAGGCTGGGGGAAGCGTTTCAGAAACGGATCGCCGAGCTTGAGAAAGCATCAGCTTCTAACACAGGCTTAAATCTTACCATTGCAATCAATTATGGAAGCCGCGATGAAATGATGCGTGCAATGCGCCGGATGATGGAAGATTACAAGGCTGGAAGCATCTCCATGGATATGGTGGACGAAAAGCTTTTTTCCGGATACCTGGACACAAAAGATATCCCGGACCCGGATCTTTTGATCCGAACAAGCGGAGAGCAAAGGTTATCAAATTATCTGCTCTGGCAGCTTGCATACAGCGAATTTTATTTTACGGATGTCCCATGGCCGGATTTTCATAAAAAGGAATTAGAATTGGCTATTGAGGCGTATAATAAACGTGACAGACGCTATGGCGGCATAAAGGAAGAGGAGTAGGAGAAATATATGTTTAAAACGAGACTGATCAGCGGAATAGTTCTGGTTGTATTGGCGATTGCGTGTATACTTGCGGGAGGCAATATACTTCTTGGCGTTACGGCGGCTATCTCTGTAATTGGAATGTTTGAGCTATACCGTGTATTCCGGTTTGAAAGATCTATCCTTGCAGTAGCATGCTATCTTGCAGCGGTTTTATATTATATAAATCTTGCAACCGGATTTGTCGATGATGTCATGATCCTCATACTTGGACTTCTTATTGTCCTTATGTTTATCTATGTGTTTACTTATCCGAAATATCGCGCAAAACAGGTTATGGCAGCCTTTTTTGGAATATTCTATGTCGCGGTCATGTTATCCTATATCTATCAGATACGTGGACTTAACAACGGCATGTATCTGGCGTTTTTAATCTTTATCTGCTCCTGGGGATGTGATACCTGCGCTTATTGCGTTGGAAAGCTTATCGGTAAGCACAAGATGTCGCCGAAGCTCTCACCGAAGAAGTCTGTGGAGGGTGGCATTGGAGGCGTGGTCGGAACAGCTCTTCTGGCAGCACTTTATTGCTTTGCGTTCCGCAATCCAATGAATATCAGTGGAAAGGAAATTGCCATTATCGCTGTGATCGCCGCTATTGCCGGAATGATCTCTATGGTTGGGGATTTGACAGCAAGTGCGATTAAACGCAATTACGATATTAAGGATTACGGGCATCTGATCCCGGGACATGGCGGTATTCTCGACCGTTTTGACAGTATGATCATAACGGCACCGATTATTTACTATCTTGCTCTGCATTTTCTGGCAGTATAACAGTTATGAAGCATCAGAAGATTTTCAATCATGCAGGCAACAGGAGGAACGAAAATGAAGAAGGTTGCGATACTTGGTTCGACAGGATCAATCGGAACGCAGACACTTGAAGTAATCGATGAGCATAAGGACATTGAGGTTGTTGCCCTCGCGTGTGGACACAATATCAGCCTTATGGAGCAACAGATAAGAAAATTTACCCCCAAACTCGTAAGTGTATGGAGCGAGGAGGATGCGGCGGCACTTAAGACAGCAGTAGCAGATCTGGATGTGCGTGTAGCGTATGGCATGGAGGGACTTCTTGAGATTGCGACAATGCCGCAGATGGATATTCTTGTCACCGCAATTGTCGGAATGCTTGGAATCCGTCCGACAATCGCTGCAATCAAGGCAGGAAAGACCATTGCACTTGCAAATAAGGAAACCCTTGTCACAGCAGGACATATTATTATGCCACTCGCAAAGGAATGCAATGTTCCAATCCTCCCGGTTGACAGTGAACATAGTGCAATTTTCCAATCATTAAACGGAGAGCGGAATAATAAAATCGCAAAGATTCTTTTAACCGCTTCAGGCGGACCATTCCGTGGCAGGACAATCGACCAGCTAAAGGACATTCAGGTGGAAGACGCCTTAAAGCATCCGAATTGGGAGATGGGAAGGAAGATCACGATCGATTCTTCCACACTCGTCAATAAAGGGCTTGAAGTTATGGAAGCAAAGTGGCTGTTTGATGTTACGCTAGACCAGATCCAGGTAGTCGTACATCCGCAGAGCGTGATTCATTCAGCTGTAGAGTATGAGGACGGCGCTGTCATCGCACAGCTGGGGACACCGGATATGCGTCTGCCAATCCAATACGCACTCTATTATCCGAACCGCAGGAGCCTAAGTGGAAAGCGGCTGGATCTGTTTGAACTTGGCCAGCTTACATTTGAACGGCCAGACACAGAGACTTTTCGAGGACTTTCGCTTGCATACCGCGCGATGGAACGAGGGGGAAATATCCCAACTGCATTCAATGCGGCAAATGAAAAGGCAGTTGCCATGTTCTTAAATCGTAAGATAGGATATCTTGATATTATAGATATTATCGAGGCATCCATGGAGCAGTGTGTATTTAAAGAGGATCCGGATGTAAGTGAGATTCTTGCAACAGAACAGGAAGTATATGATTTTATAGACAGCAGGTGGTAATTTGAAAATTATAATCGCAATTCTCATTTTTAGTATCATTATTATTTTTCATGAGCTTGGTCATTTTTTGCTTGCAAAGGCAAATGGAATCCAGGTAAATGAATTTTCTTTAGGACTTGGCCCTACAATCATCGGATTTACCAAAGGGGAAACAAAATATTCCCTAAAGCTGCTTCCGTTTGGTGGAGCCTGCATGATGGAGGGAGAAGATGACAGCTCGGACAATCCTCGCGCATTTCCAAATAAATCAGTTTGGGCGAGAATGAGCGTGGTGTTTGCCGGTCCGTTTTTTAACTTTATCATGGCATTTGTCTTCGCATTCATCATCATCTGCTGCGTGGGATATGACGCTCCTGTTATCAATGATGTCATTGACGGATATGCGGCGCAGGAGGCCGGAATGCAGGGTGGCGATACAATTGTCAAATTAAACGGATTCCATGTACATTTTTACCGCGAGGTAAGCTCATATTCCACCTTTCATTATGGGGAGCCGGTCGAGGTGACTTATGAGCGCGAGGGACAGACTTACACGACAACGCTGACACCGAAGCTTGACGAGGAGAGTGGAAGATATCTGTATGGCTTTATCGGAAACAGTACTTATGTCAAGGGAAATATAGCGGAAAATGCTTTAAATGCACTCTATGAAGTGCGATTCTGGATTTACAATACGATACAGAGCCTAAAGATGCTCTTTACAGGAGGGGCTTCTGTCAATGATCTGTCGGGACCGGTCGGTATCGTGAAGAATATGGGAGATGTCTACGAGGAGACAGTCGCAAGTAGTGGATACTTCTATGCGTTCCTTAATATGCTTTATTGGGGTGTATTGCTGTCTGCAAACCTTGGCGTTATGAATCTGTTACCACTTCCTGCACTCGACGGAGGACGATTGGTATTCCTGATAGTGGAAGCTATCCGCGGAAAGCGTGTTGACCCTGAGAAGGAGGGATATGTCAACCTCATTGGTCTGGCACTTCTTCTATTATTGATGTTTGTTGTGATGTTTAACGATATCCGCAAGCTATTTATCTGATGTATGACAGGAGTATGAAGGTGGAAATGACAAGAAAGAATACAAAGGAAGTATATATAGGAAACCGTGTCATTGGAGGTGGCAACCCGATTCTGATCCAATCCATGACAAACACAAAGACGGAGAATGTGGACGCAACGGTTGAGCAGATACATAAGCTTACTGCGGCCGGCTGCGATATTATCCGGTGTGCGGTTCCGACAATGGAGGCAGCGGAAGCTCTCTCAAAGATTAAGAAGCAGATTGAGATCCCGCTTGTCGCAGATATTCATTTTGATTACCGGTTGGCGATCGCTGCTATGGAAAACGGTGCAGATAAGATCCGGATCAACCCAGGAAACATCGGAAGTGTTGAGCGCGTAAAAGCGGTAGTTGATGTCGCAAAGGAGCGGAATATTCCAATTCGTGTAGGCGTAAACAGCGGCTCATTGGAGAAGAATCTTGTGGAGAAGTACCACGGTGTAACAGCAGAGGGAATTGTGGAAAGCGCTCTTGATAAGGTACATCTGATCGAGGATATGGGCTATGATAATCTTGTCATCAGCATAAAATCCTCAGACGTTCTCATGTGTGTAAGAGCTCATGAACTGATCGCGGAACAGACAGATCATCCGCTGCATGTCGGTATTACGGAGGCAGGCACGCTCATCAGCGGAAACATCAAGTCCTCCATCGGGCTCGGACTGATCTTAAGTCAGGGTATCGGAGATACCATCCGTGTGTCCCTGACCGGAGATCCGCTTGAAGAGATCAAGTCTGCCAAGCTGATCCTCCGCACACTTGGTATCCGAAAGGGAGGCGTGGAGGTTGTATCCTGCCCGACCTGCGGAAGAACTCAGATTGATCTGATCTCGCTTGCCAATCAGGTGGAGACTTTGGTGGCCGGATATCCACTCGATATTAAGGTGGCTGTCATGGGCTGTGTGGTAAATGGACCAGGAGAGGCAAAAGAGGCGGACTTAGGCGTAGCAGGAGGAATCGGAGAAGGGCTTATCATCAAGCATGGTGAGATCTTTAAGAAGGTACCGGAGGCAGAACTTTTGCCGGCGCTTCGCTATGAATTGGATCATTGGGGTGAATAGTTATGTCAAAGGCATTTGCGGAAGTATTTCCAACGCTTAAGCTTGACGAAGAATTAAAAAGATTATTGGATACCGCTGAGGTAACAAAGATAAGTGCGAATCATGATCACAGTCATATTCGCATTTATTTGCTTGCAGAAAGATTGATCTTTAAAAGTAAAATATGGAAGCTTGAAGAAGAAATCAAGAGTCAGATATTTGCGAATCAGAATGTTGCAGTCAAGATTATTGAAAAATTCCGCCTTTCGGAACAATATAATGCAAAAACACTAACGGAAATCTACTTTGATAGTGTGCTTGAGGAGCTTTATGCATATAGTGTCCTTGAATATAATCTGCTTCGAACGGCGAAGAAGGAGTTTGATAAGCCGAATCACCTGATCCTTACTTTGGAGAAGACAATTATTGCCAAGACGCGCACAAACGAACTTCTGGAGTTTTTGGAGAAGGTCTACTGTGAGCGCTGTGGTATGGATCTGATCATTCAGGTGGAGTATTCCGAACCGGCAGAAAGCAAATACCGGCAGAATGCTGAGAAGCAAATTCGACTTGAGGTGCAACAGATCGTAGAACGTACCGGAATGGCGTTAAAGCGCAACGCAGAGGGCGGTGAAAATAGTCCGGAAAATGCGGATAAAGCACAAGATGAGCTGCTTGTTGCTCCGGAGAACACAACGAATAGTGTAGAATCGAAAGCATCAAAAGCAAAATCTGGTGAAGGAAAAGCTGCAAAAGAGAAACCGAAGTTCGAAAAAAAGGGCGAATTCCGCCGCAAATTCGAGCGCGATTCCATGAAAAAGTCCGACAATCCGGATGTAATCTACGGAAGAGATTTTGAGGATGAGAGCATCGATATTGCAAAGATCGATGGGCCGATTGGCGAGGTGACGATCCGTGGCAAGATCCTTACGGTTGAGACGAGGGAGATTCGAAACGAGAGAACCATTGTCATTTTTTCCATCACGGACTTTACCGATACGATGGTGGTCAAGGTATTTTCCCATAACGACCAGCTTGAGGCGCTGCTTGGCGGAATCAAGCCGGGAGCATTTGTCCGCTTAAAGGGTATTGCAACGATTGATAAGTTTGACAGTGACCTGACGATCGGATCAATTGTCGGAATCAAAAAAATTCCGGATTTTACTTCAATCCGTATGGATACCGCTCCGGAAAAGCGTGTGGAACTGCATTGCCACAATAAGATGAGTGATATGGATGGGGTATCGGATGTTAAGGATATTGTAAAGCGTGCCATGAAGTGGGGGCATAAGGCAATCGCAATTACTGACCACGGTGATGTGCAGGCATTTACGGATGCCAACCATGTAGTAGAGGGCGTGGACAATTTCAAGCTGATTTATGGAGTTGAGGCATATCTGGTTGATGATTTAAAGGATATTGTGACAAATTGCAGGGATCAGTCGCTCGATGATAAATATGTTGTATTTGATATTGAAACAACGGGATTCAGCCCGAAGGTAAACAAGATTATTGAGATTGGAGCAGTCAAGGTAGAAAACGGAGCAATCACTGATAAATTTTCAACTTTTGTAAATCCCCAGGTGCCGATTCCGTTCCGCATTGAGGAACTGACCTCCATCAAAGACGACATGGTAGTCGGCTATCCGACGATTGATGTGATTCTTCCTCAATTTGTGGAATTCTGTAAAGATTGCATTATGGTTGCACACAATGCGGATTTTGATATGAGCTTCATTTTGAAAAATTGCGAGGAGCTTGGAATTGACTTTGCGCCGACTTACGTGGATACAGTTGCGTTGGCCCGCATCCTGCTGCCATCCTTAAACCGTTTCAAACTCGATACGGTTGCAAAAGCAGTCGGTGTGTCTTTGGAAAATCATCATCGTGCGGTTGATGATGCCGGATGTACGGCGGAAATCTTTGTGAAATTTCTGCCGATGTTAAAGGATCGGGGCGCAAATACACTTGCTGAGGTCAATAAACTTGCAAATGCATCGGCAGAGAATATCAAGAAGATGCCTACTTACCATGCGATTATTCTTGCAACCTGTGATCAGGGAAGAACGAATCTGTATCATCTGATCTCATTGTCGCATATCAAGTACTATCATAGAAGACCACGTATTCCCAAGAGCGAGTTTTTAAAATACCGCAATGGTCTTTTGATCGGATCGGCCTGCGAGGCGGGAGAACTTTACCGCGCAATCTTAAACGGCAGGGGAGATGAGGAAATAGCGAGACTGGTTGATTTCTATGATTATCTGGAAATACAGCCGCTTGGCAACAATGCATTTATGATCCGGGATGAGGATTCCCCAATCGCTGATGACAATGACCTGATCGACATCAACAAAAAAATTGTTTCGCTTGGAGAGCAATTCCATAAGCCTGTTGTTGCGACCTGTGATGTGCATTTTCTTGATCCGGAGGATGAAATCTACCGGAGAATCATCATGGCAGGAAAGGGCTTTGATGATGCAGACCAGCAGGCACCGCTTTTCCTTCGGACCACGGAAGAAATGTTAAAGGAGTTTGAGTATCTTGGCTCTGCAAAAGCAGAGGAGGTTGTCATAACCAACACGAACATGATCGCGGATATGTGTGAACGGATTTCACCGGTCCGTCCGGATAAATGCCCGCCGGTCATCGAGAATTCCGATCAGATGCTGCGTGATATCTGCTATAACAAGGCTCATAAAATGTACGGTGATGTCCTGCCGGAGGTAGTGCAGGAGAGACTCGACCGTGAGCTTAATTCTATCATAGGAAACGGATATGCCGTTATGTATATCATTGCACAGAAACTGGTGTGGAAGTCGAATGAGGATGGTTATCTGGTTGGATCGCGTGGATCTGTCGGAAGCTCCTTTGCGGCAACGATGGCCGGTATCACGGAAGTTAATCCGCTTCATGCACATTATCTTTGCACTAATTGTAAGTACAGTGATTTCGACTCGGAGCTTGTTCAGTCATACTCCGGGCGTGGTGGCTGCGATATGCCGGATGCGATCTGTCCGAAGTGTGGAAGACCTCTTTCAAAAGAAGGCTTTGACATTCCATTTGAGACATTCCTCGGATTTAAAGGAAACAAAGAGCCGGATATAGACCTGAATTTCTCGGGAGAATACCAGAGTAAGGCACATAAGTATACGGAGGTTATTTTTGGGGAAGGGCAGACCTTTAAGGCCGGCACGATCGGTACGCTTGCTGATAAAACAGCATATGGATATGTAAAGAATTATTTTGAGGAGCGTGGCGTACATAAAAGAAGCTGTGAGATCGACAGGATTGCTGCCGGCTGTGTCGGAATCCATAGAACGACCGGGCAGCATCCAGGTGGTATTGTTGTTCTTCCGGTGGGGGAGGACATTGATACATTCACCCCGGTACAGCGTCCGGCAAACGATATGACAGTTGATATCACGACCACACACTTTGATTACCATTCCATTGACCACAACCTTTTGAAGCTTGATATTCTAGGACACGATGATCCGACCATGATCCGAATGCTTCAGGACCTTACCGGCGTTGATCCGACGCAGATTCCGCTTGATGATCAGGCAGTTATGTCGCTGTTTCAGAATACCTCTGCGCTTGGCATCAAACCGGAAGATATCGGAGGCTGCAAATTGGGGGCCTTAGGAATTCCGGAGTTTGGTACCGATTTTGCGATGGGCATGTTGATTGACACCCAGCCGAAGGAGTTCTCCGACCTGATCCGTATCGCCGGACTTTCCCACGGAACGGATGTATGGTTAGGCAACGCACAGACATTGATCCAGGAGGGAACGGCAACGATTTCCACCGCAATCTGTACGCGAGATGATATCATGATCTATCTGATCAGTATGGGGCTTGATTCCGAGGAATCCTTTAAGATCATGGAGGCTGTCCGTAAGGGAATGGTTGCCAAGAAAAAATGCGACAAGTGGCCGGAGTGGAAGGCTGATATGATCGCGCACGGCGTGCCGGATTGGTATATCTGGTCCTGCGAGAAAATCAAGTACATGTTCCCGAAGGCGCATGCGGCGGCATATGTTATGATGGCATGGCGCATCGCGTACTGTAAGGTTTTTTATCCGCTTGCATACTATGCAGCATTTTTCTCCATCCGTGCAACCGGATTCAGCTATGAGCTGATGTGTCAGGGAAAAGAGCGATTGAATAATTACCTTGATGAATATAAGAAGATGGAGAATCCATCCAAGAAGGACCAGGATACGATCCGTGACATGCGCATTGTGCAGGAGATGTATGCGCGTGGGTTTGATTTTATGCCGATTGATGTGTACCGGGCACAACCGCATCGTTTTCAGATCATTGACGGAAAACTTATGCCATCCTTCAACAGCATCGATGGTCTTGGAGACAACGCCGCAATCGCAATCGCGGAGGCTGCAAAGGATGGCCCATTCTTATCGAAAGATGATTTCAGGGAGCGGACCAAGGTATCAAAAAATGTTACAGATCTGATGGCAGATCTTGGGCTGCTTGGTGATATCCCGGAATCAAACCAGCTGTCCCTGTTTGATTTTGGGGCATAAAAGGACAACTATTTACTATCGTCTATCCTGCCGGGAGCAAAGAGTGTAAGCTCTCCCGGATTGGAGGTTGGGGTGTAATAGACAAGTCCGGTGAAATAATCGGTAAAATAAATATAGTAACTCGTGACATTGATACAGCTATATGTTCCGAGTGCAAGATCCCTTGCATTGCTGCCGTCATTTTTGATCATGCACAGTGCAGGGGATTCTTTGTCATAGCGCTGATAGTAGATATAACTGCCATAGACATTGTAGGTATCAATGCTGTCTGTTGTCAGGACTGTTGGATTGCCGGTATGTATGTTGGTATGGATAAGTGCATTGTTCTGATCCACATCCAGATAATAGGCATTGCCATCACCTGAAACGGTCGGCTTATAGCTGTTGCAGCTGTAAACCTGATATGTACTGTCGGTGGCTGTGTCATATATCCAGATACTGCCATCAGTTGCCATGTTGTTGTAGTAGAAATACTGCCCGTCACTGCTGCAGGTAAATTGATAAGTATCGGACAGCTTTGTTCGCTCTGTGCCGTCTATTTTTATCTTATACAATGTGGTTGCAGTTTCGGTATCGTAGTGCAGATAGTAGATATAGTTTCCAATCAGTGAGGCATACAGGCATGGATCGGGATCAAGAACAGTTATATGGGAATCCTTGCGATCCAGACGGCACAGACTGTTGTTGTGGAATGAGAAAAAATTGTGTCCGGCTGCAGAAAGATCGTTATCCCGGACATAATAGACATAATGGCTGTCCGCGTTTATGTACATGACCGTATCGTTGCAGAGCTTTTTAAGATTGCTGCCGTTTGCATCCATCGAGTAAAGACGGTTCCCGTCATCGGGATTGGCAAAAAAGACAACCCCGTTATTTTCACAGAACAACCCTGCATTATAGAGATTTCCGGCAGTGTTGCCGTTGACATAGTTGGTGTTATAGATGATCCGGCTGCTGAGATAATTGTAGACAAACAGCCCGATAACGCCGATGAAAAGAAGTACGATAAGTATTCGGATCAATAGTTTGCGCATAATGTTCCCTCCTGTTTTGTATTATATATTTTACAAGCATTTCACGCAAGGCAGTCTTGCCATTCCTGCCGTTTTATACTATATTTTTATATAAGACAAACGGCGGATAAAAACGCCGGAAAACAACAGATGGAGCGAATATGAAGGACTTACTCGAATTAAGAGATGAAATTGACAAGATTGACAACCAGATCGTAGAGCTTTACGAGAAGCGCATGGAGGTGGCAGAGGGTGTTGCACAGTACAAGATCGCAAACCACAAGCCGGTGTTTGACCGTGAGCGCGAGCATCAGAAGCTTGTGACGCTTTCCGCAAAAGCACACTCGGATTTTAACAGAAATGGCATCCGGGAACTGTTCGACCAGATCATGGCGATGAGCCGTAAGAAGCAATACCAGCTATTGAGTGAAAACGGTATCCGGGAAGAAATCGGCTTTACTCCGGTGGACGAGCTGGATTTTGAGAATGCACGTATCGTCTTTCAAGGGGTGGAGGGCGCTTATAGTGAGCAGGCGATGAAGGAATATTTTGGAAGCCATTGTGACAACTACCATGTAGACACCTGGAAGGATGCGATGGAAGCCATCAAGAATGGCGATGCGGACTATGCAGTCCTTCCAATCGAAAATTCTTCAGCGGGAATTGTATCCGAAAATTATGACCTCATGGTTGCTTACGACAATTATATCGTAGGGGAGCAGATCATACCGATCGAGCATGCGCTTCTTGGACTTCCGACAGCAGAATTGTCAGATATCAGTACCGTCTATTCCCATCCGCAGGCTTTGATGCAGTGCGGGGAATATTTTGAGGAGCACCGCAATTGGGGTAAGATCAGCTTGAAAAACACCGCGATGGCAGCCAAGAAAGTCAAAGATGACGGCATTGCATCGCAGGCGGCAATCGCAAGCAGGATTACTGCGGATATCTATGGCCTTAAAGTGCTTGAGAATGCAATCCAGGACAACAAGAATAACAAGACGCGCTTTATCATTGTGACCGGAAAGAAGATTTACCGCAAGAACGCAGGGCGCATGAGTATCTGCTTTGAAATCCCACATGAGAGCGGCTCATTGTACCGCATGCTTTCACATTTTATCTATAACAATCTGAACATGACGAATATCCAGTCACGCCCGATCGGGGATCGCAACTGGGAATATCGATTTTTCGTAGATTTCGAGGGTACTTTCGAGGACACCGCGGTACAGAACGCACTGCGCGGGCTTCGCGAGGAGACTACCTACCTCAAAATCCTCGGAACATACTAATCATACAATCACAAGCCACAGCCACTGAGTTTATCGGCATTCTGCCATCAGACTTTTTGGGAATTTTTGCGTGTACCGCTTTTATTTAAAAGCGGTACACAAAAATAATTAAACAGTGATGAGGCAGAATGCGGCTAAGTGTTGTGGCTGGCGAATGAATATTATGCACAAAAGGAGATGGTATTATGGCAATTCCGATGTTTGCGGCAATTTATATAGGGTCTTACGAGGTCAGTCTTAAGATCTTTGAGATCTCTTCAAGAAAGAAGATCCATGAAGTCGATTATATCCGGAGCAGGCTGGATCTTGGACGCGATGTGTACCAGAAAGGTGCGATCGGATATGAGCGCGTGGATGAACTCTGTGAGATACTTGGAGAATTTTCTTCGATCATGGCAGGCTATAAGGTAACAGAGCATGAGGTGTATGCATCAGCGGTACTTCGCGATTCATCCAATGAACTGTTTGTGGTACATCAGGTATTTTTGCGTACCGGATTTATGATCAAGGTCATCAGCAACTCTGAATACCGTTTTATCGGCTATAAGTCCATTGCTGCAAGAGCACCGTTTGAGGAAATGATCCAGACATCGGCAGCCGTAGTGGATATCGGAGGCTCAGGCATCCAGATCACTACATTTGAGAAAGGACAGCTTCAGACGACACAGCATTTGGAGATGGGAACCGTTCGTCTGCGTGAACTGCTTAATAAGCGGGGGCAGGCACTGCAGCTGTATGAGACGCAGATTGAGGAGTATGTCAACAAGAAACTTGAGGTATTCCGCGCACTGTATGTGGAGTCCGGGGTTGATTATGTGATTTTCATGAGCGATTACTGCGAGGAGCTGATCGCACATATTGATAAGAAACATACCGAGGGCAATGTGGTGAAGGCAGAGCGCTTTATCAAGTACATCGAGAAGCTGCAAAAGAAGAGTGTGGAAGAGATCTGCATGGAGTTAAACCTTGCGAATGCAAAGGATCCGCTCATTGTGCCATCGATCATCATGTTCAAATCCATGGTCAGTATCATGGATGCGGAAAATGTGTGGGTTCCAGGTGTAAATATTAGTGACGGAATCGCATATGATTATGCAGAACGTAACCATTTAGTCAAAAGCACACATGATTTTGAGGGGGACATCCTTGCGGCTGCTCAGAACCTGTCCCGTCATTTTAACAGCTATTCGCCACATATCAAGGCACTTACAAAGCTGTCCACAAAGATATTTGACACCATGAAAAAGGTGCATGGAATGGAAAACCGTCAGCGGCTTTTACTTCAGGTTGCCGTCATCCTGCATGATTGTGGCAAGTATATCAGTTTGGCAAATAGTCCTCACTGTGCGTATGAGATTATTATGGCATCGGAGATTATCGGATTGTCACATCGAGAGCGCGAAATTGTTGCTCTTACGGTTTTATATAATACCTTACAGCTTGAAGATTATGAAGAGGTGTCTGACAGGATTGACCAGGAGGGGTATCTGGTGGTTGCCAAGCTTTCTGCAATCCTTCGTGTGGCAAATGCACTTGACCAGAGTCATAAGCAGAAATTTCAGGATATCCGTATTGTTTTAAAAGAGCGTAACCTTGTGATTACAGTAGAATCTCTTGAAGATATTTCTTTAGAGCAGGCATTGTTTGATGCAAAAACGGCATATTTTGAGAATGTCTTTAGCATTAAGCCAATTCTGAAAGAAAAACGTGTATACAATTATCATTGATGGTGGGAGGGGAACTGACCATGGAAAAAATTGATTTTGAAAATCCAAAATATTATGAAAACCGGGAACTGAGCTGGATCAAGTTTGACCAGAGAGTGCTTAGTGAGGCAAAGGATAAGACAATTCCTCTTTTGGAGCGGGCCAAGTTTATCAGCATTACCTCCTCCAATCTGGATGAGTTCTTTATGGTTCGTGTTGCGTCACTTAAAGATATGGTGCATGCCGGATATAAGAAAAAGGACATCGCGGGAATGACGGCGGCTGAACAGCTTTCGGCAATCAACCGGGAGACGAGAAAACTTGTTACGGAACAGTATAATACCTATATGCGTTCCTTGATTCCGCTTCTTAAGAAAGAAGGAATCTGTATTATGGATTCCCATGAAGATCTGACAGAAGAACAGGCAGATTTTGTAGATCGCTACTTTATGGAAAATGTCTATCCGGTGCTTACACCGATGGCAGTGGATGCATCACGCCCATTTCCACTTATCCGCAATAAGACGCTTAATATTGCCGCTCTTCTCGGAAGCAGAAATGCGAAGAAAGAAAAGGATGAGATTGTTTTTGCAACAGTTCAGGTACCTTCCGTTCTGCCGCGTGTGGTACGTATACCGGCTGCTGAGAATGAGAGTGTGTTCATTCTTTTGGAGCAGATTATCGAACGGAATATTGGGGTGCTGTTTTCCAATTACGAAGTGCTGTGCGCTTATCCATACCGTGTAATGCGAAATGCGGATCTTACCATTGATGAAGATGAAGCATCGGATCTGCTAAAAGAGATACAAAGCAAATTAAAAATGCGTCAGTGGGGCGAGGTTATACGTCTGGAGATTGAGGATAAGGCTGATAAACGGCTGCTCCGGTTCCTTCGCTCCGAGCTTAAGGTGGCAGAGGAAGATATCTTTGAGATTGCAGGTCCGCTTGATCTGACATTCCTTATGAAAATGTCCGGACTTGAGGGCTATGAGCATCTACGCTATAAGCAGCCAACGCCACAGCCGGTTCCGGAGATCGAAGCGGGAGCCGACATTTTTGCAGCGATCCGAAGGGGCGATATTTTTCTGCATCATCCGTATCAGACGTTTGACCCTGTTGTCAATTTTATCCGCCAGGCATCAACGGATCCGGATGTCCTTGCAATCAAGCAGACACTTTACCGTGTGTCCGGTAATTCACCGATCATCGCAGCACTTGCGAAGGCTGCGGAGAACGGCAAGCAGGTTACGGTTCTTGTGGAGCTTAAGGCACGTTTTGACGAGGAACATAATATTGTCTGGGCAAAGAAGCTTGAACAGGCAGGCTGCCATGTTATCTATGGATTAGTTGGTTTGAAGACGCACAGCAAAATTGCGCTTGGTGTCCGCAGAGAGGAAGATGGAATCCGCAGATATGTGCATCTCGGGACAGGAAATTATAATGATTCTACGGCAAAGCTTTATACAGACTGCGGTATTTTTACATGCAAAGAAGCTATTGGCGAGGATGCGACTGCGGTATTTAATATGTTATCCGGTTATTCCGAGCCGCGTTCCTGGAATGAGCTGATGCTCGCACCGTACTGGCTGCGCGACAAGTTCCTGTATCTGATCAATCGCGAGACCAAACATGCAAGAAACGGGGAAGAGGCGCGCATCGTTGCAAAGATGAACTCACTCTGTGATCCGGGGATCATCGCGGCACTCTACGAGGCATCTGCGGCAGGCGTAAAGATTGATCTGATCGTGCGCGGAATCTGCTGTCTGCGTGTCGGAATCGAGGGCGTGAGCGAGAACATCACGGTGCGCTCTATCGTTGGCAATTTCCTAGAACACAGCCGTATTTTCTATTTTGAGAACAACGGTGACAGCGAGATCTACATGGGCAGTGCGGACTGGATGCCGCGTAACCTTGACCGCCGCGTGGAGATCGTATTCCCGGTACTGGATGATGAGCTTAAGAAAAAGGCATACCATGTACTTGAGGTCGAGCTTGCGGATAATGTCAAGGCGCGTGTGATGGACGCAGAGGGCAACTATGAGAAGTTAGACCGCCGCGGCAAGGAGAAGGTCAACTCCCAGCTTGTATTCTGCGAGGAGGCAAAGGCGGCTGCACCGAAGCCACATACCGAGCGGAGTGAGCGGGTGTTCATTCCGGCGGAACCGGCAGAGTAGTGCTGTATCCAGATTGAATTGGTTCCGCAGATGTAAAAAATGCATCTGCGGAATTTTTTGTTTAGGAAATGTTTAGGAATTATCTACTCTTTCTTTTTCTTATGGGCGTATTCTGTCAGAAAAAGGAAGCAAGGTCTATACCGTCGGTCTGCTTTTCGGGAATAAATCATCACAGGAGACATAAGTATGACAATGAAACGAAGAATCTTCATATCCAACACGGCAATGGTGCTGATCTCTCTGCTGATCCTTTTCGGGATCGGCGGGATCAGCGTGCTTTTGTTTAAAGAAGAGTTTATGAAGATCATAGAACAAAGCGCACAGCTTCCGGATGAGACCTACGAGGTGGAGCTATGTCTGAAGGGGCAGCAGGAGGATCCGAAGAATTGGGAAACACTCAGTCAGGAGCTTGCAAAGTATGAGTTTGAGCTTTATGTTTCGGATCTTGAGGAAAACTGCATCTATTCCAACGCCAAGCACAGCGAAAAGGAATGTATCGAGGAGCTCGAGGGCGGCGAGTTTGACACACCGGCGGTAAGGCTTTACCGGATGGAGAATATTGTGATCGCGCGCTGCACGGTGGAAAAGGATCAGAACACCTATATGGTCTACGCGGCATACAGCCCGCAGGAATGGCTGCCGCTTGGAATCGACCGCGGGGTATTTGAGATGTTCATCATCGTGTTCCTCGTCGCGGGGATTATTATCATCGCGGGGCTTTTAATCTGCTGCCAGATTTTTACCAGACGCATGATAAGACAGATCATGAAGCCGGTGGACGAGTTAAACTGCGCGGCTGTGCGGATCAATGACGGCAATCTCGAAGAGCCAATCGTGTACGATGCGCCGGATGAATTTAAGGAGGTCTGCGATACGTTCAACCAGATGCAGCAGCATCTGAAGGAGGGCATGGAGCGGAGCGTGAAGTACGAAAAAGCCCGCACGGAGATGATATCCGGGATCTCCCACGACCTGCGGACACCGCTCACCTCGGTAAAGGGCTTTATCAAGGGAATGCTTGACGGGGTGGCAAACACGCCGCAGAAGCAGGAGCAGTATCTACGGATCTCGTACCAGAAAGCATGTGATATGGAGATCCTTCTGCAAAAGCTCTTTTTTGTGTCAAAGTTAGAAACCGGGAATATGCCTTTTTTCCGGCAGCAGATCGACCTGTCGGACTGGCTTCTTGATTATGTAAAGGAGAAGCAGGAGGAGAGCGCACAAAAAGGGTATGCCATTCATCTGGATGAGCGGATGAAAGCCTGCCCGGTGCAGATCGATACCGAGCAGACGAAGCGGGTATTTGACAATCTGATCGAAAACAGCATGAAATATGCGCAGACGGATGAACTTTCGATCCGGATCACGGTAGAGGAAACGGACGATGGGATCGGTGTTACCTTTGCAGATAACGGTGCGGGGATCGCACTGGAGAAGCTGCCGTATGTCTTTGACCAGTTCTACCGGGGCGATGAGTCGCGAAGCACCCAAAAGGACGGAAGCGGACTCGGACTTTATATCTGCAAGTACATCATAGAACAGCAGGGCGGAACGATCACAGCCAGAAACGAGGATGGATTTGTGGTTGAAATAGGGCTGCCGAAGGCAGATGAAAAATCGGAAGGGTAAAGAATATGGCTAAAATTTTGATCGTTGAAGATGATAAAGAGATCGCACTTCTTGAGCGGGACTACCTAGAGATCAGCGGGTTTGAGGTCGAAATCAATGAGGATGGAAAAAACGTGCCGGAGCAGATGAGCCAGGGAAATTTTGACCTGTTGATACTGGATCTGATGCTGCCGGGAATGAGCGGCTATGAGATCTGCCGCAAAATCCGAAGCAAGGCGGAGATCCCGATCCTCATGGTCACTGCCAAGACAGAGACGGTCGGTAAGATCCGCGGACTTGGGCTGGGAGCGGATGACTATATCGCAAAGCCTTTTGATCCGGCAGAGCTGGTGGCGCGTGTGCAGGCGCATTTGAAACGGTATGAGCGTCTGACACACATAACGCAGGAGAAAGAGGAGGATGAGCAGATCGTTACCGAGCGCGTGGTTACGATCGGGAATGTAAGGATCTACACCAAGAGCTGGAAGGTCTACAAGAACGATACAGAGATCAAATTCCCGCACCGGGAGTTTGAATTGTTAAAGTTTCTGGCGTTAAATCCCAATATCGTTTTTTCCAAGGAGGCGCTGTTTGAAAAAATCTGGGGATATGATTATGTCGGGGACAGTGCAACCGTGATGGTACACATCAACCGCATCCGTGAAAAGATCGAGGATGACCCGAAGAATCCGCAGATCATTGAGACGATCTGGGGAGCCGGATACCGGCTGAATATGAAATAATTATGGGAACAACTGCGGAAGGATCCGTGGTTGTTCTCTTTTTGTTTAAGAAACGTTTAGAAAATATCCTGCGCCTATTTAACCTTTCTTTGTATGGTAACAATGTAAAAAAGATTTGGAGGTTTTGGCAATGGTTAAACAATTTTTTCAGGGAATCTGTATGGCACTTGCCGATAGTGTTCCGGGAGTGTCCGGCGGCACTATCGCATTTATTCTCGGCTTTTATGACCGCTTTATCGGAAGCATCAACGATCTGATCTTCGAGCGCGGGCAGAAGCGGAAGGAGGCTTTTATTTATCTGGTGAAGCTTGGAATCGGCTGGGGCGTTGGAATGATCGGCGCGGTTTTAGTGCTCAGTCAGGCGTTTGAGAGCCATATCTATCTGGTAAGCTCGCTGTTTCTTGGGTTTGTGCTTGCGTCTATCCCGTTTGTTGTCCGTCAGGAGATGAAGGACTTTTATAAGGAACCGAAAAATTTCTTATATATTGCCGGCGGCATCCTTGTTGTGTGGGCGATCACGAAATTAAACCAGATCAGCTTTTTAGACGGTGCGAAGCTGGATGCGCTCAGCATTCCGCTTGCAATCTATATTTTCATAGCCGGCATGATCGCGATCTGCGCCATGTTCCTTCCGGGAATTTCGGGCTCGACGCTGTTACTTATCTTTGGTCTGTACCTTCCGATCATTGACGGGATCAAGGAATTTTTACATCTCAATTTTGCAGTTTTTCCGGGGCTGTTTATCTTCGGACTTGGTGTACTTACAGGAGCGGTAAGCGTGGTAAAGGGGATTAAAAAGTGTCTGGATAATTAGCGGATGCAGACGATGTGTACGATCCTCGGACTTATGATCGGTTCTTTGTATGCGATCATCATGGGACCGACCACACTCGATACCCCGGTGGCGCAGCTTGGTTTTAGAAATTTTCATGTAATTGCATTTCTTATAGGAGGAGCATTGGTAACGATTTTGCAGATCGTAGGAAGCAGGCTCGAAGGAAAGGAGAATACAAAATGAGAAAAGAACTTGAATTTTTGGCGATGATCGTCGCACAGGGCGTTGACAGCAAAGTGCATAATATATACAATAAAGTATGTAACCGGACAACACAGAAGACACCTCGCAAAAAATATATCAAATTATGGGTTTAGCCTCTTGACACTGTGATAATTGTGTGGTAGATTTTAGTAGTTGTTGAAAACAAGTAGAGTATCCACTCTCACCTAAGCGCAAGCGAGCGACTTAGAGTTCATATTTTTAACATTTATAGTTTGGTGATAATTGTTAGAGATAATAGTGGATAGTCTGCCTATCCACTATTTTTTATTTTATGGAGGTATACGACCATTAGCGAATTAATGATTAACGAACAAATCAGAGACAAAGAGGTTCGTCTGATTGGAGCGGATGGAGAACAGCTTGGAATCGTTTCTGCTAAGGAAGCGCAGAAGATTGCTGAGGAAGCAGGACTTGATTTAGTTAAGATTGCTCCGACTGCAAAGCCACCTGTATGCAAGGTGATCGATTACGGTAAGTATCGTTATGAGCTTGCCCGTAAAGAGAAGGATGCCAAGAAAAAGCAGAAGACAGTTGAACTGAAGGAAATTCGTCTGTCACCGAACATCGAGGCTAACGATCTGAATACCAAAATGAATGCTGCAAAGAAATTCTTACAGAAAGGAAACAAGGTTAAGATCACGCTTCGTTTCCGTGGACGTGAGATGGCACACATGAACCAGAGCAAGCATATCTTAGATGATTTTGCACAGAGTCTGGCAGATGTTGCCGTAGTGGAAAAAGCACCAAAGGTCGAAGGCAGAAGCATCGGTATGGTGCTGGCAGAGAAAAGATAACACATTTTTTTAAGGAGGATTTCAAACAATGCCAAAAATGAAGACAAGCAGAGCAGCTGCAAAACGTTTCAAACTTACAGGAACAGGAAAGTTAAAGAGAAATAAAGCTTACAAGAGACATATCTTAACCAAGAAGTCTACCAAGACCAAGAGAAATCTGAGAAAGGCAGCAATGACTGATCAGACCAACGTTAAGAATATGAAGAAGATTTTACCATACATGTAAGAACAGGTTAAGGAGGAATATAGACAATGGCAAGAGTAAAAGGCGGATTAGGCGCTAAGAAGAGACATAATAGAACATTAAAATTAGCTAAGGGTTACAGAGGAGCCCGCTCTAAGCAGTATCGCGTTGCAAAGCAGTCTGTAATGAGAGCCTTAACAAGTTCTTATGCTGGACGTAAAGAGAAGAAGAGACAGTTCCGTCAGCTTTGGATCGCACGTATCAATGCAGCAGCTCGTTTGAACGGACTTTCATACAGCCAGTTCATGCACGGCTTAAAACTTGCAGGTGCTGATCTTAACCGTAAGGTATTAGCTGATATCGCTGTTACCGACGCTGCTGGATTTGCAAAGCTTGCTGAGCTTGCAAAGAGCAAGTTAAACTAATCTTTAAATAATTAATTCCCCGAATTCCGGTGCCGCCGGTATCCGGGGAATTTTTGATTGGTTCCAAACGGGGTCATTTGTTGGTGCTTTGCTCTTCGGTTTCGGCGTGGAAAGGATGCGACTGCCGGTATTCTTTCGGAGACATTCCCTTTTGTTTATGGAAGGTTTTGGAAAAATACAGCCCATTGTCAAAACCGATGGAGTTGGCAATCGCCATAATGGATAGCTGCGAGTGCTCGAGCAGATAACATGCCTGCTTGATACGGAAGTCGGTCAGATACTTTTTGGGTGACATGCCAAGCACAGTCTCAAAGGAACGGAACAGGTGACTTCGGCTGAGACCTACATAGGCAGCAATATCCTCCACTGTGATCGGATAGGAGTAGTTGGAACTGATGTACTCAATACTTTTTTGTACATAGGTATTGGCGCTGTTTAGGCTGGATGGTTTCTGCGCACAGTGCATGAAAACGGCAAGGGCTGTATAAAGGCGTCCGGTCATCTCGACCGCATGCTCAAAGCCGTTCCCTCGCGCATCGTATATATGCAACAGCTGGCGTTTGACTTCATCGCCGGACGGAAGCTGGCGTATGACAGGACTTTCCCGCGAGAAATCGGTTGCACGAAGGATCATTGCTGCATCACTCCCGGCAAAGCCAACCCAGGTATACTCCCATGGGTCTTCCGCATCTGCCTGATAGATGACCTCAGTGTTGGGGTAGACTAAGAAGCAGTCTCCGGCAGACAGGGGAAAGACCATATCATTGACATGGTAGGTTCCCTTACCGCTTATCACATAGTGGATCAGATAGTGATCGCGGATTCCCGGCCCCCATTGGTAGAGTGGATCACATTTCTGGAAACCGACGTTGTAGACAGACAGGGAAACTAACTCTTTTTCTTTTACTTTATAGGAATTTTTATAATTTTCCATGCTGTTCTCCTTGTTGTTGCAGATGGTTTGCCGCAATTCCCTTAAGGGAGGGTATGCGATCAGGTTTGTTGAAAACGCTCAAAATATAGGAATAGTATAAATGAGAAAAATGTATATGTAAATGATGTATGCAACATTTTTACATATTCTTTCTACATTTTTGGTCTGTACATATCATATTCCGTGAGATAGAATGTATCTAACAAATGAACGAGAGCAATTAAAAAAGGAGAGATGATTATGGCTATTTTAGTTACAGGCGGAGCAGGATATATCGGAAGTCATACATGCGTAGAGCTTCTCAATGCTGGATACGAGGTTGTGGTTCTTGACAATCTGTCAAACGCATCCGAGAAGTCTTTGGATCGTGTAAAGGCACTGACCGGAAAAGAGGTTAAGTTCTACAAGGGAGATATCCTTGACCGTGATATTTTAAATACGATTTTTGCAAATGAGAACATCGACAGCTGCATCCATTTTGCAGGACTTAAGGCAGTCGGAGAGTCTGTTGCAAAGCCTTGGGAATATTACAACAACAACATCGCAGGAACCCTTACTCTGGTGGACGTAATGCGCCAGAATAACTGCAAGAACATTATCTTTTCTTCCTCCGCAACGGTATACGGAGATCCGGCACAGATCCCGATCACCGAGGAATGCCCGAAGGGACAGTGCACCAACCCTTACGGATGGACAAAGTCCATGCTTGAGCAGATCCTTATGGATATCCAGAAGGCTGATAACGAGTGGAATGTGATCCTGCTTCGTTACTTCAATCCGATCGGAGCTCATCCGAGCGGAACAATGGGAGAGAACCCGAACGGTATCCCGAACAACCTGATGCCTTACATCACACAGGTTGCTGTCGGAAAGCTTGAGAAGCTTGGCGTATTTGGCAATGACTACGACACTCCGGACGGAACCGGTGTGCGTGATTACATCCATGTAGTTGACCTTGCGGTCGGACATGTGAAGGCATTAAAGAAGATTGAGGAGAAGGCAGGACTTTGCATCTACAATCTCGGAACCGGACACGGATATAGCGTACTTGACATTGTAAAGAACTTCGAGGAGGCAAATGACATCAAGATCCCGTATGGGAGCAAGGATCGCCGCCCGGGAGATAGCGCAACCTGCTACTGTGATCCGAGCAAGGCAGAGCGCGAGCTTGGCTGGAAGGCACAGTACGGAATTCGCGAGATGTGCGCAGATTCCTGGAGATGGCAGAAGAACAATCCAAACGGATATGAGGACTAATCTTCTAAGGCGTGGATTGGCTGCCGGAATAAGATGAGCGTAAAAGGCTGCTGTTTTTGTGATGAGCAGAAACAGCAGTCTTTTTTTTACCCTGACTTATAAAGTAATTGGTTGAGATGACCGATATAGGATATAGAAACGGATTTCGGAATATTTTCTAGGAGGGAAACAATGAGTAAAATCGACGGCTATAACACATACCAGAGTTCATACGATACGCAGTTTTTAAGTCAGCGGACATCCAACGTTAAGACGGAAACTGCAAAGACGACACCAAACGGCTGGGAAAGCGATCCCGTTAAGGTGGAGCATAGCACAAAGACTGAGAAGAAACAGACAACCGAATTGTCAGAGCGTGCACAGAAGCTTTTGGAGGAATTGAAAGCGAAATATTCCAACATGGATTTTGTGATCGCGGATTATTCTTCCGAGGAGGAAGCAAAACAGCTTCTGTCCAGAGGAACGAAGGAATACAGCGTCCTCATGGACCCGGCAACCTTGGAGAAGATGGCGGCAGACGATGAGGTCAAGGCTCAGTACATGGACATTATCGACCAGTCGACCGCAAAGCTTGACGATATGAAGGAAGAACTCAAGGATAGCGGACAGGACGTAAAGCGGATCGGATTTTCCGTGGATGAAAATGGACAGGTTTCCTATTTTGCGGAGCTTGAGAAGTCCTCCAAGGCACAGAACGACCGGCTTGAGGCAAAGCGCGCCGAGAAGAAGGAAGAACAGAAGAAGGCAAAGAAGGACGAGGCTGACAAGCGGCAGAAGGAGCTTGTGGAGAAACGCCGCAAGGAACGCACCGAAGAACATTACGGCATTTCACAGGACAGCGTAAAGCGTGTTACATTGACCGCCGGAACGACCGAGGAGCTTTTGGAAAAGATTAAAAATGTTGATTGGAACCAGATTCCGGACATTGCTTCGCAGACAGCCGGAAAACGGTTTGATTTCTCGGTATAGGAATTGAAGAGTATCGCAGAATTAGAAAAGAAGATAGATGAATAAAATTTAACCCTCCAAGTCTATTGCAGGCCTGGAGGGTTTTTATGTCAATTCGTCCTTTATATTTAGATATAATCAGAAATATATGGGCTTTCATGCAACAGCACATCATCCAGGTGGCGGATGGTCTGCTCGGAGGCTTTGATCCTGCCCATGCGGTAGAGCTTTGCGGCAGATTTGTAGCCAAGCAGCAGCGTGGTAAGCGTGGCGATAGAAAGTTGTACCGTCTGCTCTGACTTTTGTTCGGAAATGGTGCATTCACCCTGATGGAACTCAACTGTGATCGTCTTGTTGTTCCACGGCAGGAAAAAGTCGTCAATTTCAAACGAGATCAGACAATGCTCAGCGGTCGGATCACAGTGGTATTTCGGGAAAAACTGCTCGACATCGACGATGCGTCCCATGATGTAAGGACGGATCGTTTCTTTGATGTCTCCATCCTCAAGCTCAAACGCAATCGGATCGCTGTAATAAGAACTGCCACGCACCTCGTCAATCATGGAGTCGTGGGCGCGTATGTATTCCCAGAGACCTTCCTGCGCCTCGCGGGTCAGATAGATCATTTCCTTGATGTGCATGACATCATCCTTGATGAGGTAGACCATATAACCGCAGGACTTGCCGTTGACATCGTAGTAGACCGCAACCATTGTATCATCCTCATCCCAACGCCAATATTCCTCCCATGCGAGGGCATTGCGGAAAAGGCATCCGTGTGTAGCCGCTGCAAACTGCGAATGCAGATTGTGAAAATCCTCGTTGTCCCAGCTGACACGCCGGACATAGCCCGGAGCGGTTGCCTTGGTTGGAATCTGGGTGTCTTTTACGGAGTAGGTCATTTTGTTAGAAATGATTTCCCAGCCCATTTTGCGGTAAAGCGGGATTGAGTATGGGAACAAAAGTGCAAGCGGCTGCTGACGATGGCGCATGTGCTTTAGGCTTTGATACATCAGGTGCTTCATAATGCCATTTCCGGTGTACTCCGGGTAGGTACACACGCTCGTCACAAAGCCGATGTGATATACAGAACTGTAGACGTTCATTTTCAGCGGATAGGTTGCAATCTGGGACACCAGCGAATCATGGTCGAAGCAGCCGAGTACATCGGCACGCTCTAAGATTGGAAATTTCGACTGTTTGATCTCGTCATCCCTCCAGCCGGTCGCGGAAAGCTCCTGCTCTGTGATCTGGAATGCATAGCGCAGCAACGCATTGTATTGGTCTGCGTCAGACGTAGTTAGATTTCTGATTTCGTATTCGGTATTTGGTAACATAACAATTCTCCCTTGTAATCTATTTTATCTTAACGCTTAATGCGCTTGAAATCAATAAACAGGCGACGGAAACTTTAAAATCGAGAGCAGAAAATCACTTGTGTGATGGCTAAGCCGAAAAACTGCAAATAATCATCAAAAACTAAGCCGGACATGTGATGGCTGAGGACAAATTCACGCACTAGCCATCACATACATAATTTCTAGTGTAATGGCTAAGCCATAAAAACGCGAATAACCATCACAATTTGAGCTTGCTGTGTGATGGCTGAGGACAAATTCACGCGCTAGCCATCACATATACAATTTTCAGTGTGATGGCTAAGCCCAAAAAACGTAGATAGCCATCACATATATAACCCCAGATAAATGATAAAAGGCCAAATAATAAAATTTCCCGGAAAAATATACTGTATACTTGAAAGCTGTGCAAAATGTGCGTATGATAATTATACATTTAGGAAAGAAAAGGAGCAGATTATGAGAGAGATTCATTGGGCAGTGCTTGGAACCGGAGTGATTGCAAATGAGATGGCGTCAGCTCTTCAGAAAAATGGAAAACGGCTGTACGCAGTCGGCAACCGAACCTATGAGAAGGCAGTTGCATTTGCAAAAAAGTATGGCGTAGAGAAGGTTTATAACGATTACAATGAAATGTTCGCAGACCCGAAGGTGGATGTCATCTATATTACGACACCACACAATACGCATATCAATTTTATGAAAAAGGCGATCGAAAACGGCAAACATGTACTAGTAGAAAAATCGATCACGCTCAATAGCAGTGAACTGCAGGAAGCGGTCGCGTTAGCAGAGCAAAAAGGTGTGGTCATTGGAGAGGCAATGACGATATTCCACATGCCGCTTTACAAAAAACTAAGGGAAATCCTTGCTACCGGAAAACTTGGAAAGGTGAACCTTATCACAATGAATTTTGGCAGCTTTAAGGAATATGATATGAATAATCGCTTTTTCAACCGGAACCTTGCGGGAGGTGCGATGCTAGATATCGGCGTATATGCGTTGTCATTCATCCGCTGGTTCATGGAGGAAAAGCCGGATCAGCTTTTGTCACAGGTCAAGCCTGCACCGACCGGAGTGGATGAGCAGGCGGGCTTGCTTTTGATGAATCAGAGCGGACAGATGGCAACGGTTATGCTTTCACTTCACTCCAAACAGCCGAAGCGGGGCATGGTTTCCTGTGAAAACGGTTATATTGAGATTATGGAGTATCCGAGAGCGTGCGTTGCGACGATCACCTATACGGATACTGGAGCGACAGAGACGATCCGGGAGGGCGATACCGCAGATGCGCTTGCATACGAGCTTTCGGATATGGAAAGAGCGATCGCGGGCGATGCGGAATGCATGCAGCTTTCTTATACGAGGGACGTTATGGATATGATGACGAGCTTTCGTAAGAGTTGGGGACTTACTTACCCGGAAGAGGAAAATGTGTAATTCTACAAAAAAAGTCATCTTTCATAATGAAAGATGACTTCGGGTTGGGCTGTTATTCAATTAACAGTGAGCAGTCCGTACGGGAATCGAACCCGTGTTTCCGCCGTGAGAGGGCGGCGTCTTAACCGCTTGACCAACGAACCGTTTATGATATTACCATGCCGAAAAAGAAAAAGCAACCCTTTTTTGAAAAATATTTAAAGTTTTGATCGGAATCTGGAAAATAAAACGATATAACAAGTGAAACAACAGAATCATTATGAATTGGCATTGATAAAGAAGGTGGCTATGGGCATCCGGCTCATAGCCACTTTCTTTATCTGACTTTAATCAGGTCATAAACGATTTCTTTTATATTGTTAAATTGTGAAACGGATAATTGGTTCAATGCGTGATAGAGCATTGCTGTTTCTGCCGGATGTGAGGAATCAAAGTCAAAGAAATCCATAGGAGTGATCTCCAAAAAATCGCAAATATAGAAGAAATTTGCCATAGAAGGGAGTGCTTTTCCATTTTCAATGTTATTGATATAGCCGGGGTTTTGCCCGATCGACAGACTCATATCCCTTGCAGAAACGCCCTTGCTTATACGCAGCTGGGCGAGCCTTTTGCTGAAATTTTCCTCGTACATGTCTTTTGCCTCCATGGTCAAAACATCTGTTATATTGTACCCAATATGCATTTATGAACTGACGGAACTGAGATGATATTTTAATTGATACATCAGCTTAAAAACGATATAATGAACAAGATAAAGGAATCATTGTGATTACAATATACGAAATAAGGAGGTAGTTATGTTTTGTAGCAAATGTGGAAGTGGAGTAAAGGCTGGGGTGAATTTTTGCCTAAAGTGTGACACATAGTTAGGCGCAAAGAGAAAAAATGGAGGTGGTAGGAAAACGCTTGCAATGGGTAATGTGACGGGGAAAAAGCTTGCGATAGGTATTGCGGGTGACAACCGCAGTATACAGATTACAGATCCAAGATGAATTTGATACATACGAAAAAGGAGAACAAGAAAATGAATAAAATAAAAAGACAACTGATAAAGATAATGCTTGCATGCCTGATGGTGCTTGCGATCGGAGTAGTGCCGAAGAATGAGGTCACTGCAGAGACGAGGGCAACGAAGATAAAGATAGGTTCGTATGATTATGTCGGTGATTTTTCAGAGGGGGTGGCTAGAGTACAGAAAGATGGTAAATATGGCTATATCAATACGAAGGGGAAGGAGATAATAAAATGTCAATATGATTCTGTTTATAATTTTTCAGAAGGGTTAGCCCTTGTAAAGAAAGATGGCAAATGGGGCTATATCAATACGAAGGGTAAAGAGGTAATAAAATGTAAATATGCTTATGCTTATGATTTTTCAGAAGGGTTAGCCCTTGTAAAGAAAGATGGTAAATGTGGCTTTATCAATAAGAAGGGTAAGGTGGTGATAAAATGTAAATATGATGAGGCTTGGGCTTTTTCAGAAGGTTTAGCCCTTGTAAAGAAAGAGGGCAAATATGGCTACATCAATACGAAGGGTAAGGAGGTAGTAAAATGTAAATATGATGGGGGTGGTTATTTTTCAGAAAGGTTAGCCATGGTAGAGAAAGATGGCAAATGGGGCTATATCAATAAGAAGGGTAAAGTGGTAATAAAATGTAAATATGATGAGGCTTGGGCTTTTTCAGAAGGTTTAGCCAGAGTAAGTAAAGATGGCAGAAGTGGATACGTCAGTAAAAGCGGTAAGTTCTATGATGACGCTGGTGATTTTTTTGATGGGTTTGCCTGGGTAAGGAAAGATGGCAAATTGGGTTATGTCAATGCGAAAGGAGAGGAGGTAATAAAATGTAAATATGATGGTATTGGGAGGTATTCAGAAGGGTTATTCCTAATATCTAAAGGCGGCAAATGGGGCTATATTAATTCGAAGGGTAAGGAGATAGTAAAATGTAGATATGATTGGGTCGAGTCTTTTGCAGAAGGTTTAGCGAGAGTAGAGAAAGATGGCAAATGGGGCTTCGTCAATATGAAAGGAGAGGAGGTAATAGAATGTAAATATGATAATGCTGCGAATTTTTCAGAAGGGTTAGCCGCGATAGAGAAAGATGGCAAATGGGGCTATATCAATACAAAGGGTAAGGAAGTAATAAAATGCGAATATATTAAGGCTAATTCTTTTTCAGAAGGGTTAGCTGCGGTAAATTATGGCGCTTGGTTCTTCATCAATACGAAGGGGAAGCGGATAGTAAAATATGCATATTCAGAGGTTAGATCCTTTTCAGAAGGATTTGCCTTGGTAAGAGAAGCTGACGGATGGGACTTCCAATGGGGCGTCATAAATAAGAAGGGTAAGGAGGTAGTAAAATGTAAATATGATAATATAAATAATTTTTCAGAAAAAGGGGTAGCCATTGTAAGTCAAACAACCGTATGGGGCGTCAAAGAATATGGCCTTATCAATACGAAGGGTAAGAAGGTAATAAAATGTATATATAAAGATATAAAATCTTTGGGAGATGGCTATTACTATGCCAAAAGTTATGATAATACAGATTATTTGATAAAAATTACAAACAAGTAAACAGCAATTGTAATTTACATAAAAATTATACAATACACGAATGAATACGAGGAAAAGACATATGAACAAGGGAAACGATTTATTTAAGAATTATATTATTGACATGTATGAAGATAAAGACAAAAAGCGGCAGGAAAATATGAAGGAAATATTAACAAAGGTTCATCAAGGGAAAAGTGAATTTGATGAGAAGATAGAAATGATTAGTAATAATTCAAAGAATGGCATAGATGAAAACGATGTTACAATGCTGAAGGAAATTTATACAGAATTGTTGGATGACAGCCATAGCAGTTTAGCGGAGATAATGAGTATAGCTTCATTTGTTATCGCAGTTGTTGCTGCGCTGATTAGTCTTGTGGGTACTCTTTCTAATTTTTTTGAAAGCGGCTTCGGTGTGATGTGTGGTGTGGCTGGATTAATAACAATTTTACTGATAGCTATTACTATATATTCTTTGGTAAATTTACATAAGAGTAAGAAGGTTGCAAAGGAAAATACATACTTTAGAAACCAGAAGATCTATTATATTATGCTTGAACATGATAAAAAGGGGGGAAACGCAAAGGATAATCGTTAAGGAAAGTATGTTAGTGTGGACGATATCTGTGTGATCGATGTCTACAAAAAACACGCAGTGACAGAATTTTTGGAACTTTCGGTATGCGATTTTGACACTTAGGATTTCGAAGAAAGAAATTTGTTTGTCTTTCTTCTCAGATAACATTTGTTTTAAGGCAATAATGGCATATCGTGTTCAATACGGTAGTGCGGAGCTCTATTTCGATGCAGGGCACGAGGATTTACATATATTGCGTGGAAAACTTGATCTGGTTCAGCCGGGGATGATATGATTCGTTTTTTACGAATGTCATTGCTTTTTTGTACACAAGATGCTAGTATAATTACAAAGCATATTTTCACGGCAGGCGTGGCCATTTATTGGGGCTGCACGTTCTTACACTCATCTGAATCATATTTAACATATCCCGAAAATTCATGCTTTTACAACCATTCAACAAAGGCAGGAATTTGACA
>JBNMJQ010000017.1:0-48256 GCA_050873865.1 Agathobacter sp.
ATGTTGCGATCGTAATGCAGCGGGGTTCCTTCAGATTCTGGGAAATATAATCCTCCGGCATAAGCCCCTCTTTTAAAAATCCCTCCTCAATCCGCGCCGCCCATTGCTGACGTATAGTAATAGAAGGAGTCAGCACCAATGCCGGCTCCTTCATGCGGGCAATCAGCTCAATCCCCAATGTTGTCTTGCCTGAACCAGGCGCCGCAACAATGTGGATCTTGCCGTCTGCAATATATTTCTGCGCATTGTCAAGAACCCGTGCCTGATAATTGCGCCATTTTCCCTTAAACTGCAGAATATTGCTGTAATTCATTATTTTCCCCCTCGTTTTTTCCATGAAGACGGGCGCTTAAACGCCTGCTTCCATAATGCCGGATGAAGCAGTATCAACAGTGGAAACAGCTCCAGCCGTCCTGCCAGCATATCGAACATCAGAACATATTTGGTAAACGGCGTAAAAAAGCCGAAGTTTTCCGCCGGGCCAACCATATTCAGTCCCGGTCCAATGTTATTAATAGTGGCAAGGACCGCTGTAAAGTTGGTTGTCAGATCATGTCCCTCAAAAGAAACCAGAAGCAGTGACACGCAAAACAGCAGGATAAACGTTATAAAATACACATTGATGGAACGGACCACATCATGTTCAATCGGCTTTCCATCCATTTTGATTTTTTTAACACTCTTCGGATGAATATAGGAATCCAATTCCTTCTTTACGGTCTTAAACACGGAAATAAAACGGGATACCTTGATTCCTCCGCCCGTACTTCCCGCACAGGCTCCAATCGTCATCAAAAAGACAAGGATCGTTTTTGCCGTACTCGACCATGCATTGTAATCAACCGTTGCAAATCCGGTTGAGGTCATCAGGGAAGCAACCTGGAAAGCGGCCTTCGTCAATGCATCAAAAAAGCCCGATGTCGTATTCCAGATACAAATAACAATACCTGCGACCGCCAGCCCGATTGTCACAAAATAAGCCTTAACTTCCTCCATTGCGGCGGCCTTTTTAACCTCCCCAAAGATCAAAAAGTAATATGCATTGAAATTAACGCCGAACAGAATCATAAAAATAGTTACAACCCATTGCAGATATACCGAATAACCTGCCATACTGTCTGCTTTGATTCCGAATCCACCGGTTCCCGCTGTGCCAAGCGCCGTGCATAGGGAATCAAAAAGCGGCATTCTTCCGGCAAGCAGAAAAACGATTTCAAGCAATGTCATGCCGATATAAATATAGTAAAGGATTCTCGCAGAATAACGGATTTTCGGAACAAGCTTTCCCACAGACGGTCCCGGGCTCTCCGCGCGCATCAGGTTGATGTTGGAGCCCCCGCTCATAGGAATGATCGCCAGCATAAAAACAAGAACGCCCATTCCGCCAATCCAGTGTGTAAAGCTTCTCCAGAACAAATTACAATGCGACAGTGCCTCCACATTGTCTAAAACACTTGCACCGGTTGTCGTAAAACCGGAAATCGTCTCAAACAGTGCATCCGTAAATGACGGAATCTCACGGGAAAACCAAAACGGAAGACATCCCAAAAGGGACATCACGATCCAGCTCAGTGCAGTCGCGACACAGCCCTCCTTTAAGTAAAACACCATGTTCTTCGGCTTTTTCATCGTCATAAGAACACCGATGCCAAGACCGATCGCAATTGTGATCAGATAATATACGCCCTGACTCTCCCGGTAAATAAGTGCCACAATGCACGGCAGCAGCAAAAAAGCAGACTCCAGCTTCAATACCTGCCCAAGAATGTATCGGATAATTGATCGATTCATTTCATTTTGCCTCCACTACCTGAGAATATCCAGAATATCCCTGAAGCCGGTATGCGCAGTCACTATCATGACAGCATCTCCCACCTGGATATAGTCTTGTCCACCCGGAATAATGATAGAACCATTTCTGCAGATGAATGCGACAAGCAGTTTATCCTTAAGCGCAAGATCCTTGAACGGAATATTTGTCAGTCTGGAATTTTCTTCGTACACGCGGAACTCAATCGCCTCTACCCTCTGGTCAAACATATGATAGAGCGTTTCAATATTGCTGTCGATAGACGCAGTTCTCGCGCGGACATAGGCAACAATTGCTTCCGAAGTAATGTACTTCGGATAAATAACGCTTCCAAGATCCAATTGGCTGATAACATCCGAAAACGTAATCCTGTTAATCTTCGTAATTACCTTTGCATTGGAAACGCTCTTGGCATGGAGCGTCAGCATAATGTTCTCTTCATCGATTCCTGTAAGCGGAATAAAAGATTCTATTGTTTCGATTCCTTCTTCCTTGAGCAGGTCCTGATTGGTTCCGTCTCCATTGATAATGACAGCTTCCGGCAAAAGCACAGAAAGTTCCTCGCAGCGTTTGCGGTCACTCTCAATGATCTTGACATCAATGCCCATGCGGATAAGCTGGTCCGCCAGATAATAAGCAGCCTTTCCTCCTCCGATGATCATGGAGTTTCTTACCTGCTTCGTATTGAAGCCGATTGTTTTTAAAAATCTGCGTGCACTCTTCGGCGTTGACACGAAAGAGAAGATATCGCCCTTCTGGATCTGAAAATTACCGGAAGGAATATAGACTTCCCCATCTCGCTCGATCGCACAGACCAGAAGATTATTGGTAAACTTTCCACCAAGGTGTGCAATCGTCATTCCATCAAGTATATTGTCTTCCGGCACCTTGAATTTGATGAGTTCTGCCTGTCCATGTGCAAAGGTAGAAACCTCAAGTGCCGTCGGAAGGTACAGAATGCGGGCTGCCTCTTTCGCAGCCTCTAGTTCCGGATTGATGATCATCGCAAGTCCAAGCTTCTCACGCAGATAGCCAACCTCCTTGCTATAATCCGGAGTCCGCACACGGGCGATCGCAGCACAGTTTCCGACCTGCTTTGCGATCGTACAAGTCAGCAGGTTCAGTTCATCCGAATCAGTTACCGCGATAATCAGATCCGCGGTCTCGATACCGGCTTCCTTCTGGACACTATAGCTTGCACCGTTACCGGTAATCCCCATAATGTCATACATATTTGTAATTTCTTCAATTTTGGCAGAGTCGTGATCAATGATAATGATATCATGCCCTTCTCTGCTCAACTGCTCGATCAGGGTTTTTCCCACCTTGCCGCAGCCGACAATAATTATACGTAATCCCTTTGTAGTCTGGGAATTTATGTGAAACATGACTTCCTCCAAAAATTAAAAGCTGTGTCCGCCGCCGGAGTGGCCGCCGCCACCTCCACCGCCTCCGCTGCTGCCACCGGAGCTTCCTCCGCTATCAGAGCTTTGTGGACTATATGTTTTGGTCTGATTTACAAAGCTTGCCCTTGCATCCGTAACCCTGTATTTGCTGTAAATGCCGGAGATCAGCTCCTTTGCCGATGCCTTCCGCTTCTTTGAAAAAGCGATAACCGCAAAGAAATTGATCAGCATCGCGATCGCCACCGCAAGCAGAGCATTGCTGATATACTTCATCGGCTGTGCAATCTTCTCTCCCTGCATTAAGGTATACACCTGGTCGAACGCCTCATAAGCACAAGAGAAATAATCCCCATCCGAAGCATATTTATATACATTATCCGTGATCGTATCCGCGTAGGATGATGTGATCCTCCTGCGCGCCGCACCGGTGCTGTCCAGATACAGATACCTGTTATCCATATCCACAATAAATACAACCGCGGCGCTGCCCCCGAAAGTATCATCGCTATAGCTTTCCGCATAACGTTGTGTATTATAGTATGGATTCTCATCAATTGCAACAAAAGTTGCATTACTATATTCTGTTACCTTTTTTAAAATATCACAAAGATCCTCTTCCTCAGAGTCAGAAAGCAGATCCGCATCATCCTCAACTACTGCCTCATATCCGGTATCCGGATTCGTATACAGTGTTTCAGCGTTTACAGGCTCGGTCGTGCATGCAACAGCAATTCCCGTCCATACTGCAATTCCGAGTAAACCAGCCGTAAGAAAATTACGCACGATCATCACCTCCCTGCTTCTCGAACTGCGGCAGCTTCCTCGTTGCTGTGAGATTGTACTGCTCGATCAGTTCCTTTTCCATAAAGATAATTGTTGCGATCAGCACGATTGCCGCACCGTAATAATACAAATCCGAAACCGGTTTAACCACCGTAATCACAGTTCCAAGTACAAGTCCGCACAGCATCGCGAGCATTCCGCGCCTTCCCATCTTATGCGGGACACTCTCAAGCTGCTTCTTCGTCACCGCAAAGCAGATTCCGGCAGCCACCAGCGCACCGAACCAGATAAGTCCTGCCCCGAAAATTCCTTCAAATGTTGCTCCAAGTGAGATTGCCACAATCCCAATAACAGTGACTGTGCAGATAGTCGTCACCACTCCATCCCACGATTTTTTCTTTTTCTTATTGGAAATCCTGATGGCATTCTTTCGGTTCACTTCGTTTAATTTTTCCTGATTCGTGCGTGCCAGAACGCCTTTGTCGTCCTCTCCGTTTTCAGCCTTGGCAATCTTCTTTATCATGGACGCTGAGATTATCAGCGCGGCAACCGCAAGAACTCCAATCCAGGCCAGAAGCGTGGCTGGCTTTAAAGTCAAAAACAGATTCAGCAGGATAAAGACCGGAACTGCCAGCAGAAGTGATCCCCCGATAAACTTCCTGACATCCACAGGCAGATCGGCAACGACCTTTCCGGTCTGTCCGTTTACTGTTGCATATGCGACACGATCCCCATTCCGATAAGACATAAACCACACCGGAAACATCGCCTGATCGACTGCCTCAGTCTTGGATCTTATCTTCTGGAAAGAGGAATCTTCCAGATAATATCCGCGGAACTCACGCTCATCCTTTAATTTTGCGATGACCTCATCTCTTGCAAGCTTCTCCGCGTCAGATTGGTATACCTCAGCACCGACATTCGCCGTATCCGCATAAAATCCGCTCAAAAATGCCGGGGTAAAAGCCTTCATGCCCTTTACATCATACGGAGCGATCGCCTCACTGATATTGTCTGCAAATGAGGAGGATGCATCATAGGACAAGCCCTTATAATAAGAATCCAGCTGTCCTGTCAGGTCATAGTGATCCGTGATGATGTAGTCCCCCCTCCGGTGAGACTTCTTTCCCTTTATTGTGAAAGGTCCTTTCTGCGTCTCATAAAACGCCCAATACGGCATATAGATTCCACGAAAACTGTCAATCTTCTGTGGATCTTTAAATTCCTTCGGCGCAAATATTGCCTTTCTCATCATCGCGGAATATGCCTGCTTGCAATCCTCCTTCGTCTTTTGAAAAGGAATGATATAATTCGGCCGATGCTCATTGCTGATCCTGCTGTACAGGACGGTCGATGCTCCACAGAAACTGCAAAAACCGGCAGCGGCGTCATCCGTGCTTAATATTTCGCCGCCGCACTGCGGACAGGTAAACACCGTTACCTCATAGTTTTCCGGATCCTTCTCCTCCTGTGCATCGGATGTCTTATTCTCATAGGAATACGGATCAATTTTGGTTCCGCAATAGTCGCATGCGAGCTGCTGGGATGCCACATCAAATCTGGCGTTTCCTCCGCAATTCGGGCATTGAAACATCTCTTTCTCCTCCTTTATTGTTCATCTTCCTCTAAATCCCGGATATAGAGCATTATCTCCGGATGCTCATCCGTATAGCTTATGCTTGGCATGAGTTCCATGGAGACCCACCGGAATTCATTGTTCGTAAGCCGCCGGTAGCGAAGCGAGCATTTTTCCCGGCTCTTTTTAAATCTCTCCCGAAGTGCCCCAAGCTCCGTAAACATCAGGTATGCTTCAAGATCCTCCTCATGCACATAGCCCCGCAATGCGAAGTCACGGAACCATTCAGAGCAATTTGAAGATATGCCATACTCCGTGCTCTGTTCATTCTCGTATGTTTTAATTATTTCATATGTATCTGCCTGCAGATCAATGCGTATTATTTTATGATAAATTCCGGAAAGTGTCCGCATGGCATCCAGCATTGCACAGGTGTCGGTATTCGCCCGCTTTCCCATAAATACAATGCGGTCATCCTCCGGGTTCTCTGCTCTTGCCCAGAACGTCTCTAAAGAATACCACTGATAGCTGTCCCCACATTTTCTGCGATAGCTGTGCATCAGTATTCCTTTTGTCCTTTGAAGTTCTGTCCGGACATACTGCAGATCCACATGCTTTAGAAAGCCTTCCACATCTGTCTTATGGATCAGTCTTCCCGCCACCATCCGCCGTGCATATTCATCGATCGTCCTGGCCTTTTGGCAGCTCTCATCCTCATCCTCCGGAAGTTCCTTCAAAAAGACAATCTCTCCCGTGTGAGGATTGCAGCAGATTACCTTTTTCATTTCGTTCCAAATCGCTTCAAGTGCAAAATCCTTTTCCGTCATTATACGCCCTGCTCCGTTTCCGTCACCCGTTTCCACTGCACCATTTCATATATCTTTGTTTATTATAATATTCTTCGACAAAAAAAGCCAGCAAAAAGGCAGCCGTTATTCGGCTGCCTCTGTCACATGAATTTCTATTGTTTTTTCTGTTGCCGCATAGTATGGTGTTTTCTTCGATTTGATAACGATAACCACCGTTCCAGTGCCCTTTATTGTGACAGTTCCGTTTTTGTTGACGGTTGCCACCGATTTATCCATGGATTTGTAAGTAAATGTATCGTCAGGATCCGATAGCTTTGCCTTGGATTTTGAATCGATCAGGTATGCACCAATGGAAATCTTCTTTCCCTTTTCATAGCTTGTCTCATACTCCGCGCCGATCTCAGTCCTGATGACCTTCTTTCCGGTCGACAATACAACATCCTTGGATTTCTGTGCTTTATACACAGCATCCAGAAGCTGCCGGATATCGGCAAAGGTCTGTGATTTCGATTTTCTTCCCATGTATGTGCAGATGACCTCACGGCCCTTTTTATCGACCGCCGTTGCAGAGAACACATATCCCGCAGCATTTGTCGTTCCTGTCTTAGAGCCAATGATGGTATAGAGATTTTTACTGTATTCTTCTGTCGAATAAAAGCTGTTTGTGCTGCTTATCGTTCTTCCCGTTGTTCCGTCCGTCTGTTTTACCGTATATGACGTTTTTTTAACAATTGCGGCAATCTCTTTGGATGCCATCGCATAACGGGTGAGCATTGCAACATCATACGCCGTAGAGTAAATATCATTAAAGTTATCTCCGATGTCGAGCCCCACCGGGTTATCAAAGTGTGTGCCTGACAATCCCAGTTCCTTTGCCTTGGCATTCATTGCATCCACACATGCCGGCACGGAGCCAAACACAGCAATTGCCGCACATACTGCCGCGTCCCCGGCTGAGCTGATCAGTGTCATATTAAGCAGTGTCTCCAGCGTATACTTCTGCCCCGACTGCAATCCGTATTTGCTGATACCAGCCGGAACCTGCGACAGCATGTCCCCCGTAATCTTTATCTCCTGGTCCATTTGACCGTTTTCCACCAGAACAAGCGCAGTCATGAGCTTGGCTGTACTGGCCGGATAGACCTGCACTTCTTCATTATCTCCGAGCAGAAGTTCTCCTGTATGCGCATCAATCACTGCATATGCATAATGGTCCTTTAAATCTGCCGGCTGCGAAACAGCAGCCATTGCCTGCTCCGGTACACAGATCGTTGAAAGCAGACACGCCGCAGCCAGAACAATCCCCCAGAATTTTCGTTTCATCCCTTGTACTTTCATAGCTATCATCTCCGTTTTCATTTCGTAACTTTTATCATCCCAAATCTCTATGCAAATTGCAAGTACTATTCACAACTCCCGGATTATTTTCTTGCGAACGCTAACCATTGACCTATCCCTGTTTGAATGTTAAAATTTCAAAGAATATTGAAAATTATGAAGGAGGATTCACTCATGGGAGGATTCTTTGGCGTTGCTGCAAAGGAAAGCTGCACGTTTGATTTGTTTTTTGGCACCGACTATCATTCGCATCTTGGTACAAGGCGTGCCGGAATGGCTGTTTACGGGGAAAACGGATTTTCAAAATCCATACACAATATCGAAGGGACCCCATTTCGTACCAAATTCGAGCACGAACTCGGTGCTCTGGAGGGCGAAATGGGAATCGGATGTATCTCAGACTTTGAGGCGCAGCCTATCCTGGTTCGTTCACATCACGGCACATTTGCCATCACAACCGTCAGCAAGATCAACAATGCAGATCAGATCGTAGCGAATATTCTACAAAACAACGCACATTTCTTTGAGATGAGCAATGGCGAGATCAATCCCACAGAACTTGTCGCAGCTATCATCAACCAGAAAGACAACCTGATCGACGGCATCCGGTATGCACTTGATATCATCGATGGCTCCCTTTCCCTTCTTCTTTTAACTCCAAAGGGTATCTATGCTGCCCGCGACAAAATGGGCCGCACTCCTGTTGTCCTCGGCAAAAAAGAGGATGCGCGCTGTGCCGCCTTCGAGAGCTTTTCATTTTTAAACTTAGGTTATACCCCGGACCGTGAACTCGGTCCCGGTGAAATTGTCGTATTCGATGCCGATCAGGCGAAAACACTCGTTGCACCGGGTGAAAAGCGAAAGGTCTGCACATTCCTTTGGGTATATTACGGTTTTCCGGCTGCCACTTACGAGGGTGTCAATGTAGAGCAGATGCGTTACAATTGCGGAAAGCTTCTTGCCCGCCGCGACAACGTTGATGTAGATGTCGTTGCAGGCGTTCCTGATTCCGGAGTCGCACATGCCATCGGCTATGCCAACGAATCCGGCATTCCTTACTCCCGCCCGTTTGTCAAATACACCCCGACATGGCCGCGTTCCTTCATGCCTACCATCCAGACCAAGCGTGATCTGATCGCGCACATGAAGCTTCTTCCTGTCCATGACCTGATCAAAGACAAGAAGCTCCTTCTGATCGACGATTCCATTGTCCGCGGAACCCAGCTTCGTGAGACCACTGAATTCTTATATGAGAGCGGCGCAAAGGAAGTACATATCCGTCCAGCCTGCCCACCGCTTCTGTTTGGCTGCAAATATCTGAATTTCTCCCGCTCCCGCTCGGAGATGGAGCTGATTGGCAGACGTGTCATTGAGGAGCTGGAAGGTGGAGAAGTCACAAAGGAAGTACTGCAGGAATACGCAGATCCTGACTCTGAGAAGTACCAGAAGATGGTTGACGGAATCTGCAAGAAATTAAATTTCACCTCCCTGCGTTTCCATCGTCTCGATGACATGCTTGAGGCGGTCGGCATTGACCCTGACCATCTCTGCACCTATTGCTGGAACGGAAAAGAATAATAGAAGTATCCTTTTTTCACTTTTCGTATACTTATTTTATAAAGGCTGGCATTCCTTTTTGAAAGGACGTATGATACCGGTAACAAAACAAGTATAGGAGAATGTGTATGAAAAACAAATCTGTAAAAAGACAATTGGCAGCATTGTTCCTATCGGGGGCAATGCTGCTTTCTGCTTGTGGCCAGACTGCAACCGATGATGTGGAAACGGGCGGCAGCCCATCTTCTTTGGAGCAGACCACAGAAGCAGATACCAATGACACCGAGCCGGCATCTGAAACGGCAAATGAGGCGGGTGTGGATACTGCGGTATACATGGATGTCTCTGCTTCTGTTGAGGACCGGGTTGCGTCCCTCCTTTCCCAGATGACATTGGAGGAGAAGATCGGCCAGATGGTGCAGGCGGAACAGGCCGGCCTGTCACCGGACGATGTCACGACATATGGTATCGGCTCCGTCCTTAGTGGCGGTGGAAGCGCGCCTTCCACCGGAAATACTGCTGCGGACTGGCAGGCGCGCGTCAATGAACTAAAGGAGGCTGCCCTTAAAACCCGCCTTGGCATTCCTCTCTTATATGGTGTCGATGCCGTTCACGGCAATAACAATGTGTACGGTGCCACGCTCTTTCCTCACAACATCGGGCTTGGTGCTGCCAATGATCCCGAGCTTATGGAAGAAATCGGTGAAGTCGTTGCTTCCGAGGTTCGCGCGATCGGCGTACAGTGGACATTCGCCCCAACACTTGGCAACCCGCAAAACGTATCCTGGGGACGAACCTATGAATGCTTCAGTGAAAACACAGAGGATATTGTCCCGCTGGCATACTCTTACATCAGCGGCTTACAAGGTGATCTCTCGGATAATGCTTATATGGACTCCGGGCATGTTATCGCATGTGCCAAGCATTTTATCGGTGAGGGATATACCACAGATGGCATTAATCAGGGAAATGTCGACATGACTGCCGATGAGTTTGATGAACTTCTCTCAAGCGGCGTTCTTAATCCCTACATCAGTGCGCTGGATGCAGATGTTCTTACGGTCATGGCCTCCTACAACAGCGTTGATGGTGTCAAATGCCACGAAAATCATCATCTTCTGACCGAAGTATTAAAAGAGCAGCTGGGCTTTGAAGGGTTTGTTGTCAGCGATTACAATGCGATCGAGCAAACCTCCGGCACCACCTACAAGGATCAGGTGGCACTCTGTGTCAATGCCGGAATTGACATGTTCATGGAACCATACTCCTGGAAAGACTGCATACAGGCTCTTCTTGAACTCGTAGAGGAAGGCACGGTAAGCATGGAGCGCATCGATGATGCAGTAAGCAGGATACTCCGTGTAAAATTCATTGCAGGAATGTTCGAGGAAGAAATCGGCGGAGCCGCCGAAGAAGAATACTTAAGTGAATTCGGAAGCGATGCACACCGTGAAGTGGCAAGACGCGCAGTCCGTGAAAGCCTCGTCCTCTTAAAGGATGAGACCTTGGGAAATGAAACAGCCATTGAAAAGCTCTCACACGCGAAGAATATTTCCGTTACCGGTCAGAAGGCCTATGACATCGGAAGCCAGTGCGGAGGATGGACCATAAGCTGGCAGGGGCAGGCTGGCAATATTACGCAAGGAACCACTATCATCGAGGGACTTGCCGAGGTCCGCGATCCGGATGTTGCACTTACCCACAGTGTAGATGGTTCCCTCGCTGATGAGACAGATGCCGTAATTGCTGTGTTTGGCGAGGTTCCTTATGCCGAGACAGACGGCGACCGTGACAACGGGCAGATACGGATTTCCGCAAAAGATGCTGCAATGCTTGAGGGGCTTCGCGGCAATCTCTCTTCATTGCCGGATGACGTTCCTGTTGTTGCCGTCATTATTGCCGGACGCCCTGTTGATCTTACGGAATATGAAGACATGTTTGACGCAGTTGTAATGGCATGGCTCCCAGGAACAGAAGGAGCCGGAGTTGCAGACGTTCTTCTTGGGAAGTACGCCTTCTCCGGCACCCTGAAATTTCACTGATTTATTCCATTGCACGCTTGATTGCTGCCATAAGCTCATCATAAGTCTCATATGCGGCAAGCTCCGGATGTGCAGCCTTGATGGCATCGGTGCTCTTAAACAGGAAGCCTGCTTTGCTCGCCTCTATCATACCGAGGTCATTGTGGCTGTCCCCACTGGCTATCGTCTCATATCCGATTGACTGCAATGCCTTAACAGTCGTAAGCTTTGACTGTTCGCAGCGCATCTTAAATCCGGTTATCTCTCCGTCTTCTGCGACCTCCAATGAGTTGCAGAAGATGGTCGGCCAGCCGAGTTTCTCCATAAGAGGTCCTGCAAACTGTGAAAAGGTATCACTGATAATGATCACCTGCGTAAAAGAGCGAAGTTCATCTAAGAACTCTTTCGCACCCGGAAGCGGATCAATCTTTGCGATTGTCTCCTGAATCTCCTTCAGACCCAGACCATGTTCCTTTAAGACTCCGATTCTCCAGCGCATCAGCTTATCATAATCCGGCTCATCCCTTGTCGTGCGTTTCAGTTCCGGTATTCCGCTCGCCTCAGCAAATGCGATCCATATTTCAGGAACAAGTACCCCTTCCAGATCCAAACAAACAATATACATCTCTTTTCCTCCGTTTTATTTATTTTTGCGGGAAATACGGCTCTTGATCTCATCCAGTGCCTTATTCATCCGCATCGTAATCGTAAATTCACCCTTCTGCCCATCTGCAAGTCTCTTCTCTCCCTTGCGAGGTCTAAATCCCTGCACACGGTTCAATGCCATACGGGTTCCTGCGCCCATGGATGCATAGGACTGCTCCATGCGCTCTTTTGCAAAGCGCTCGCGCTCCTCTGCAATCTTTGCCGTAAATGCCTGCTTCTTGGATTCAAGCATCGCACCGGCAGCTTTCTTTCCACCCTCAAGCATATTTTCCGGCGTATACTTGCCCTCCTGCACATTCTTGACAAATGTATCCATATGGGCATTCCATGCTGCTTCTACCGCCTCCACGCTCTTTGCAAACTGTGTCAGGGCAGATACCGTAAGCGTCGTATCAACAGCGATGACTGCCATAAAAATAAGACTGAATAATTCGGTTACGATCGGAGACATCCAGCCTGTCATCTTACCCGTAAACGGAAGTATCACATAGACAACCAATATTCCGGCAAATCCAAATCCCACAGAGCACGGAAAGCATACACGTCCCTTGATGTTAAGCGGCATATCACTGTAATCCCACCAGTATGCATGGAACAGCTTCTCAAGCGCCCACGATGTCACATATTCCAGAACGATGCTTCCGAAAAATGCAATGATAAATATCTGCCACCAGGTATACGAATATTCAACTCCCGGCTTTTTAAAGAGGTCGATCAGAATCTCACAGGCGATTGCCCCCGCGCCGTAGATCGGACATACCGGTCCGTACAGGAATCCCCTGTTCTGCCACTTCTTCCCCTTAATCGTACAGAATGTGCTCTCATAGATCCAGCCCATACAGCTGAAAATAACAAAATCCACAAAGTATTTACTTAACCACATTTGTTCTTCTCCCCTTCCGTTTTGCGATTGTCTCTATGGACGAGACATATTTATCTGCAAGGCATACAATAAGCGCTTCCCTGCTTGTTGGCACCTTTGTTATTGTAAGCGGCCACATATGGCTTTGGATGATCTTCTGCACATTCTCATCTATATGAAAATGCGCTTCTGCATTTTTTCTGGCGAATTCCGGATGACGGAAGCCGTGAAGCCGGTGCCACTTTTCGGAAGAATTATGCCAGTCGTACAGATAGAAATCATGCAAAAAAGCTCCAAGAAGCAAGTTCTTTGTGTCAGCACCCAGGTGTAAATGCTTGTTAAGCCAGAAGCTTACCCTGGTTACACTCTTGCAGTGGTCAAAGGTGGTGACGGAGCCATGCTGTATATAATGCTTCATCTCCTGAACCTTTTCATCCTGCATATAATCCTTAAGAACCTTGCGGATATGTCTTTCTTCCTTCGGCATGAGTTTCACTTAATTGCCTCTTTCCGCGGTTATGCGCTTACATTTTCTTTTTTTTATTGTACCAAAACATTCAGGAAATACAAGACCGTTGTGAACAAGTTGACAGAGGAACGCACGTTCTTATATAATAAGAGTTTAGATGTTACTATTAGTAAGGAGTTTTACACATGATTTTTGGAAAACACATGAACCGCTATTATCTGAAATACGGCTGGATGCTGTTGCTTGGAATCTTCGCACTCGTTGTCGTAGACTTTGGGCAGCTGGAAGTGCCAGAGCTTTACCGCACGGTCGTAAACGGAATGAACACCGGTGTCGTAATCATTGATGGTGTCACCCACACATTTGACATGAATTTTCTGCTGGATCAGGTCTGCCGCCCGCTCATCATCGTCATCTGCATGATTGTCACAGGCCGATTCCTGTGGCGCGTCTGCTTTTTCGGAGCCGCCATAAAGGTTGAAACAGACCTGCGTGACCGCATGTTTGAGCACTGCAGCAAGCTGTCCCAGCAATACTATCAGGTGAACAAGGTCGGAAATCTCATGAGCCTTTTTACCAATGATCTGGAAACCGTGCAGGATTGCTATGGCAATGGTGTACTGATGTTTGCCGATGCACTCTGCCTCGGTTCCCTCGCCTTTGTCAAAATGCTCCGCATGAATCTCAGTCTTACCATGCTTTCCCTGATCCCGATGCTGCTGCTTTTTTTTGCGGGCTCTGTTGTCGGAAGAACAATGTCCAGGCGCTGGGAGACCCGTCAGGAAGCCTTTTCCGCGCTATCTGATTTCTCGCAGGAGAGCTTTTCCGGCATTGCAGTCATCAAGGCATTCGCCAAGGAAGTAAAAGAGCTTATCGCGTTCCGCAAGCTCAATATCGAAAACGAGGATGCGAACATCAACTACACAAAGATTTCCATGCTCCTTCAGGTTACCATTACCCTGTTTGTGGAATCTGTTGTCTGTGTCATTCTGGGATATGGCGGTTATCTGGTGCACCAGGGAATCTTCAATGCCGGCGAGATGATTGAATTTATCGGTTACTTTACCGCTATCGTCTGGCCGATTGAGGCAATTGCCATGCTGATTGAGATGAGTGCCAAAGGCAAGGCGTCCCTCAAGCGGATCAGCGAGCTTTTGGACACCGAGGTAGACGTCCGTGACAGCTTTGACATTCCGGAGAATACAGCCGAGAAGATTTCCGGCACGATTGAATTCCGCGACCTGACATTTACCTATCCCGGAAATGAGCTTCCCGCACTGTCACATATCTCATTTACGATCCGGGCAGGGGAGAATGTCGGCATCATCGGAAGAACCGGCGTTGGCAAGACAACGCTTGTGGATCTGATCGTACGCACTTACAACGTAGCGGATGGCAGCCTCTTTATTGACGGAACCGATGTAAACCGCATTCCAATTGAAGCACTGCGCCGGCACATCGCATATGTACCGCAGGACAACTTCCTGTTCAGCGATACAATTGCAAACAATATCGCATTTGCTTTCGAGGACAGCAGTGACCTTGAGGCAATACGGCACGCAGCAGTGCTGTCGGATGTCCATGATAATATTGCTGAGTTTCCGGACCAGTATGATACCCTGCTCGGCGAGCGTGGCGTGACTGTATCCGGAGGTCAGAAGCAGCGTATCTCCATCGCCCGCGCACTTATGAAGAAGGCCGAGATTCTGATCCTTGATGACTCTGTATCCGCAGTTGACACCAAGACAGAGCGCGTGATCTTAGATAACTTAAAACGTACCCGAAAGGGGCTTACCACCATTCTGATTGCCCACCGCATCTCAACGATCGAGCAGATGGATAAGGTCATCTTTTTAGATGATGGAAAGCTTGTCGATGCCGGCACACACGAAGAACTGCTCTCCCGCTGTCCGGCATACGCTGAAATGGTAGAATTGCAAAAACTTGAAGATCTTAAGAAGGAGGAAGAAGCCAATGCATGAGTATTACCCTCTGATTTTAGTAGGCGCGATTGTCGGCCTCTTTACCCTGATTTTTACACTTGCTTATGTGTTTATGAAGGATAAGAAAAAAGCCATCGGTTTTGACCGCAATATGAAAGACAGCGAAATTATCCGCCGCCTCTTCTACTACGCAAAGCCATATTGGAAAAGCTTTCTTTTTGTTTTCTTTGTCATGCTTGTTTCCATTGCCTATGATATTCTCTCCCCGTACCTCGTCGGTCAGGCAGAGGAGATCGTAAAGGGAAATTTTCCGATGGCATCACTGCTTCGGATTGTTGGTATGTATGCTGCGGTTCTTGTTGTTTCTTCTATATGTACCTACATTCAGGCTGTCGTGCTGCAGAAAATCGGGCAGCGTATCCTTTCCAATCTGAGGGAAGATCTGTTTACGCATATTGAACAGCTTTCCCACGACCAATTCAACCATATTCCGGTCGGAAAGCTCGTCACCCGTGTGACCAACGATACCAACGCGATTTCCCAGATGTTCACAAGCATCATTATCAGCCTTGCCAAAAATATCCTTGTCATCATCGGCGTTGTGGCTGCCATGTTGTTCCTCAATCTTGAACTTACACTTATGGTACTGTGTTTCGTACCATTTATCGTGCTTTTTACAATTATCTTCCGGAAGTTCTCGCGGCAGGCATACAGACGTGTCAAGGATGGCACTACCGATATCAATACCTTCCTGTCCGAAAATCTGTCTGGCATGAAGATCACACAGATCTTTAACTGTGAACCCAAAAAACTGAGAGAGTTCCGTTCCAAGAACGACTACCTCTCCTGGGCAAAGCGTCAGCAGATTTTTGTATTCAGTATTTTCCGTCCGATCGTATATATGCTCTATATCAGCTCTGTTCTATGTCTGCTCTACCTCGGCGGCAAGGGTTACATCCAGAACACCAGCTTTATGGGACAGGTTATCACCAGCGGAACCCTGGTCAGCTTTTATATGTACATTTCCAAGTTTTTTAACCCGATCCAGACGCTTGCGGAGCAGTTTAACTGGCTGCAGTCAGCATTTGCTTCTGCCGAGAAAATCTTTTCTGTCATGGATATGGTTCCGGAGGTCGTGGATGAACCGGATGCCATTGAACTGCCTGCTATCCGCGGGGAGATAGAATTTAAGGATGTATGGTTTGCTTATGAGCCGGACGAATGGGTATTAAAGGGAATCTCTTTCCATATCAATCCAAAGGAGACGGTGGCATTTGTCGGTTCCACCGGTTCCGGAAAAACAACGATCCTTTCCCTGCTCTGCCGCAACTACGATATCCAGAAGGGACAGATCCTTGTAGATGGTATTGATATCCGCCATATCAAGCTCTCCTGCCTGCGTTCCCACTTCGGTCAGATGCTGCAGGATGTATTCCTTTTCTCCGGAACGATCCGGAGCAATATTGTCCTCCGTGAGGACTCCTTCACCGATGAAGAGGTGCTTGATGCATGCCACTATGTAAACGCTGATCATTTTATCAATCAGCTGCCGGATGGTCTTGATGAGGAAGTCCGTGAGCGCGGCAACAATTTTTCTGCCGGTCAGCGTCAGCTGCTCTCTTTCGCCCGTACCATCATCCACAAACCGGATGTCATTATCCTTGATGAGGCAACCGCAAACATTGATACGGAAACAGAGCAGTTAATTCAGGATTCTCTGGAAAAGATCATGAATATCGGAACCATGCTCATCGTAGCCCACCGCCTGTCTACCATCCAGCATGCAGACAAGATCATGGTTATCTCACACGGTCAGATTCTTGAACAGGGGAACCATTTTGAGCTGCTTGAAAAAAAGGGTGCGTACTATGAGTTGTACCGCTTACAATATCAGGGAACAGATATCGACTGCTGATTCTAAATGGGGAATATCACTATGAAAAAAGAATTTCGTGAAGCGTTGGAAGATTCGCCTATTATTGCTGCGATCAAAGATGATGCGGGTCTTAAGAAATGCAAGACCAGTGACAGCAAAGTCATTTTTATACTGTATGGGGATATCTGCAGTATTGCGGATATCGTTTCGGAGGTTAAATCCGCCGGAAAAATCGCGATGGTCCACCTTGATCTGATCACAGGACTAAGCGCCAAGGAGATCGCCGTTGATTTTATAAAAAAATATACGCAGGCTGATGGCATCATCACCACCAAGCCTGCGCTTATCAAACGTGCCCGCGAATTATCCTTATCTACAATCCTGCGTCTGTTTGTCATTGATTCCATGGCATATGAAAATATTGAACGTCAGATTAAGAATTCACATCCGGATCTGATCGAGATTCTTCCGGCACTCATGCCAAAGGTTGTCTCCCGGATCTGCCGGATGAGCGGCACCCCTGTCATTGCAGGAGGTCTTGTCTCCGAAAAGGACGACATCATGGAGCTTCTTGCTGCAGGCGTCATCAGCGTCTCCTCAACAAATCCGGATGTCTGGTTCCTCTAATTACCGGTGCAGCCTTGCGATCACTTCTCCGGTACGCACCGGAGTCTCGCCATTAGCGTCACGCCGTCTTGCAAGGCTTGTATCCATCTCGAGAACCCCTTCCTGGAACAAAAGGATAATGGTTGAACCTCCAAATTCAAAATATCCCTTTTCATCGCCGGCCCACACGATGCTTTCCGCATCGAATTGTGGGTCGTTTGTGATTTTTCCAACCAGAAGCGCGCCCACTTCCATCTGTACCATCTTACCGAAGCGGTCTGTTTCGATCACCTGATATTCCCTGCTGTTCTCTGTGAAAACCGGAAATGTTCTGGTTGCAACCGGTCGGACGCAGTGCAGCACACCGGGGATTTTCTTACTCCAGCACACTCTTCCATCCGCCGCATAGCTGTATCTGTGATAGTTCGCCGGGGTCAGTCTGAAAATAAGGGCTGTTCCATTCTTAAAATTCTCCGCAAGTGCATCATCCTGCAGCAGGCTCTGAAGTGTGAATTTTGTATGCTTCACATCGAGCAGTGTATCCTGTCGTATCGTCATGCTGCTTAAAAAGCCATCACATGGGCTGATCAGGCAATCCGGTCTCGCGCTTCTCTTATGTGCACGCCTGCTCCTTGTAAAGAACTCATTGAATGACGTATAGCCATTCTCCGGGACGTCAATTCCCCGCATATCGATATGGTATCTGGAGATATAATACGATACAAGAGGCCGGGAAGCCCCCGAGCTTAAGAATCTGCCTGCCACCCTGGAAATCCACGGGCTTACCAGCACCTTAAGCAACGCTCTTCCCGGAACTGTCCGATATAAAAATCTAAGTAAAAGTGTGTCCTTCTTCATAACTTTCCTGTCCTATAATAAAATCATCGCTACCGCCTCAAACACTCCCACGATCATCATAACTACTTTACCGGCTGTCTTTGGCTTTCTAATCTGGACCGGTGCTAAAAACCCGATTGCCGTAACACAGATCAGGATTGCAAAACAGCGTTCATTGTTGATGATCGGACTGCTGTAAAGTATGTATACCGCCGGAAGCAAAAGTGCGATCGTAGTGACCGGAACCCCCAGATAGCTCTCGCGCTTCTCTGTTGTGCTGTCCTGTCTTTCTTCTTCAAGCACATTAAAATATGCAAGACGGATCAAAGCGGCAAGTGCATACAGTGCCGGAATGATCGGAGCCATTCTCCTGTTACTGGTCTCCATATATACCAGAACGGCCGGAAGTATCCCGAAACTGATCAGATCACTTAACGAATCAATCTGCACACCAAAGCGTTTTTCCTGCTTGTTCCGCTCCTTTGTCGATGCAACTGCGCCATCGAACATGTCACATAGGCCTGCCATCATAAGGCACAGGATTGCTCCCTTGTAATACTGCCCGATTGCCTCCAATATCCCGCAAAAAGCAAACAGCATCCCTGCATATGTCAAAACAACTGTGTAATCATAAAATCCCAATAATTTTTTCTTCATGTTAATCCCCTCATCTTATTTAATCAACCCAAATCCTATACTGTATGCCAGAATGCACCACGGCTTTCCCAATATGATAATCCAGATAAATTTTCTGGCATTCATCTTAAGCAGCCCGGAAAAGTAACACAAAAAGTCATCCGGGAAAAGCGGAAGAAGTGTGGCAATAAATAAAAACCACGGATACGACCGGCTCTGCTCAATGCGGGCACTCCATCTATCGTATTGTTTTTTGGGAAACATTGCAAGCACAATATCCATCCCATATCGCTTTGCCAGAAAATATGCGATGATCGAGCCTGCGCTGATCCCGATATAATTGCACCAGAATCCGGTCGCACTTCCAAAGGCAACTGCCCCGGCAGCACATCCTAAATACCCAGGCAGCACAGGGATAACCACCTGCAGGGCCTGAATAAATGTAAGAACAAGCGGTCCAAACACTCCGAATGTTTTCATGTAATTCTGCAGATCCTCTACAGAACTGATCCTCTGGTTAAAAAACATCTTGATCAAAAACAGGATCAGCAACACCACTCCCACGATTATGAATGCCTTTATCTTCTTACTCATGTGACTGCTTTCCCCTCTTTTCCACACACTTTGCAGTAATTGCAGACATCACGCCGCGGTACTTCTCACCGGCTCCTGTAGCACCAGTCAGCCGGTAGCTTATCTCCGCAAGCAGGACTCCTGCCACAACATCCCAGATGACATGCTGCTTCGTTGTGAGTGTCGACACACAGATCAGCACTGCGATCACAAGTGATGTATTCTTATACCAGCGCGGTATTTTATCATTCCGGCGCACCGCAATATAGCAGAACCAGCTTGTCAGGCAGTGGATTGACGGCAGCAGATTATCGGCTGCATCCACACGGTACACAAAACGAAGTACCTCATCCCACACCGACATCCCCGTAATATCCGGTCGCGTATTCGTTGTCGGGAATACCACAAAACAGATCATGCACACAATTTTTGCGAAAAAATCTGCCGCAAGGAACCGGTATGCTGTTTTCTTCTCCTGTCTGCATCCGATGACATAATTAATAATCCAGAATATATAACACCCCAGATATATAGTCACCATCCATGGAACGACCGGTATATGATCATCAAACGCATTGGTCAGATTGTAATGATGCATTCCTGTCGTAATAAGTCTTGATCCATTATATGCAAGGGTGTTCATGATAAGTGTCGTGATAAGCGGAATCACCATGTCATATGGAATCAGATTTCTTATTATTTCATTCTTCCTGCTATTCTTATCCGTCCCGGATGCCTTTTCCTTTTTCAAATCTGTTACCCTGATCTGCCTCTCTTTTTGTTCCACTTACCACCTTATAGGAAGAGGTTTCCTTTTTCAAGGGGGTCCGGCACGTATTAAGCAAACATTAAGAACTCTATTAAGATTCTTTAAGGTTTATATACTTTTTCAACAGAAAAGAAGCCATTCTGTCCATCCGGACAAGAATGACTTCTTTTCGAGGAGTTTAGTTATGAAAATGTTTATTAATAAAAAGGGAATAATGTCTCTGGAATCTCTTCCATTTGACATTATCTAGTATATTCACAAAATGTGTTTAATATGTGTCCATTTCAAAAAAAAATTATAAAATCTATAATTCAAACAGCCTCCTGCATAGTGCTATCTTTTCCGGTCTTTCAAGGCTGTTGCGGAATTCGACCTGTCCGCGTGTCGTCCGCCCGGTCAGAAGATCCGCTTCGCGAAGCCGCCGTTTCATTTCTCTCGCTGTTCCCGCGCCACCATCAAACACCATCACATGCTCCCCAAGTGTCCTCTGGATCATCGGCTTGACAAACGGATAGTGTGTACACCCGAGCACAACCGCATCTACCTGTTCATGCTGGTAAGCAAACAAAAGCTCCACCAGGTATTTGCGCAGATCTTCCCCATCGAGGTCTCCACGCTCCACGAAATCCATAAGTCCCGGACACGGAAGCGGTATAATTTCCGCATCTTTCTCGTAACGCTGCATCAGCTTCCTGAATTTTTCTTCGCGGATTGTCATCGGTGTCGCCATAACAAGTACCCTCGGGTGCTTTTTGCATTGCGCAGCCGGCTTGACCGCCGGCTCAATCCCCACGATCGGGATGTCGGGATATTGCTCCCGCAGCACACGGACCGCAGCACTTGTCGCTGTATTGCAGGCAACTACAAGTCCTTTGGCGCCTTCGTCAAAAAGCCGCCTTGCATGGGCGCAGGTCAGTTCCCGTACTTCTTCCAGCGTTTTCGTTCCGTATGGGGCATGCGCGGAATCCCCAAAATAAATATAGTCTTCATTCGGCATGATTGCGACCAGCTCCCTTAGTACGCTGATGCCCCCCATTCCGGAGTCAAACACCGCGATTGGCCGGTCAGATGAATGATTGTCCATAGATAGATGTCCTTTTCCAATAGTTGAATTCAAAAATTATTTTTGATAAAATAAGGCTATCCCAAACGATAGTAATTGGAGGATAAGTGCCATGCCGGAAGCGACCAACACCGGATTATTCCACAATTTCAAAACATGCGCAATGTGTGGCAGGCGTCTTCCGGAAGCATTTGAAGGGGATCTGTGCCCAAGCTGTACAAATGAGCAGCTTCTGCATGATGTCAAAGACTTTATCCGCGAAAATGACGTCAACGAATATCAGGTTGCCGAATATTTTCACATTCCCGTCAGTACCGTCAAGAATTGGATTCGCGAAGGACGGATTGAATACCGTACAAAGGAAAATGGCGGGTGCTTCAACATGCACTGCCAGAGATGCGGTGCTCCCGTCACCTTTGGTACGATCTGCCCCAAATGCTTAAAGCTTCTGAATGGTGCAGGCAAGGGCTACGGCATCACTCAAAACAATTCCTCTGATGAGCGCATGCGTTTCATCCGCCATGATGATTAAGCGCGTGTTACTTTCTGCGCATATTTGATGCAGATATCATCCAGATACTTGTCATCTGGCTCGAACTTAATCAGTCTCAGTTCATTTTCATGCTTAACCACCATCTCATAATAAGGTACATCCTTCTGTCCGGATGTGTAATCAACCTTCTTGGTGTTGGCATCGTTCTCATACTTGTACATGCTGCGATCCCCTGCCGGAGCGATCTGCAGTACTTCTTCCATGGAGTAGGAAGCAAGCCTCTTTCTGCGGCTCTTATTCATGATCTTTGCGAACCGCAATTCCCCATCAAAGTAAGAATATTCGAATTCCTTGTTAAACCGGAACTGAAAAAGATACCACAGTCCCCCCGCTAGTATTGCAAACGGCAATATAAACGTACTTCTGCAGCTGAGCAGTAAAAGTACTACCGCTAACAGGAAAAAGAAGTATGCCACCAGCTGTGTGGCAATTGATTTTTTACGTGCTACTAATACATAAGTCTCCAAAACAATTCTCTCCTTTGTATAGAATACTCTCATTATATCCCTATTTATTTATTTTTGCCATAAGATTATAGATTTTTCATATTTTATCCGTTAGAATAATGTTATTGTCCGGTCAGCTCTGATGCCCCGCCAATAGAATATCCGGATGCCATCAATAAGATGCTTTCCATATTTATAATAAGGAGAATTTCCATGCAATTTCATTTTAATCAAAATCAATTATCCGATTTTTCCGCCAATATCCGCAAGGAATGGGCGATTACAAACGGACTTGGCAGCTATGCCGGCAGTTCAATTCTCGGTGCACACAACCGCACGCACCAGGGCTATCTGATTGCCAGTCTCCATCCTCCGGTGGAGCGTTTTGTCGTTTTTTCCAAGACAAACGAGCGTTTTGTACAATCGCAGACCACCTACGACCTCGAGACGTCCCAACACGCACACGAGCCTTTTATCAAAGATGGCAATCGTTTTCTGACCGGTTTTACCTATGACGGAACTGTTACTTACTCCTACAAAGCCGGTAATCTGTCTTTTGACAAACACATCTGTATGGTTCAGGGCAAAAATGAGACAGCCCTGGCTTACGATTTCTGCAACGAAGGAGAGGATGCCGTTTTTTCCATCACCCCGCTTATGAATTTCCGCGAACATAACGAGAGTTCAACACCCGAGACGCTGCTTTTTTCCAGGGAAACTACTGCCGGCTCCTTCGTTCTGATTCCGGAATCGAAAAAAGATTACCGCATCGAGGTATGTTACAGTAACGGAGAGCTTACGGAACGTGACGATCGGTTTGACATTGACATGCAGCTTCAGACAGAGGTAGACAATGAAGTGGATGGCTTAGACTGCCATTTTACCCCATATGATATTACCTTTACGGTTCCGGCACACAGCCGTATGTGCTTCTCCCTGGTCTGCCGCATCCTTTTGGACAGTGAATATGAGCCTTGCTCCGCCCCGATTCCTGCCACCTACGCTTTCGATTGTCTGGCTGATGAACAGGCACACATCTGTGATCTGTTAAAGCTCGGCGGGTACGGTGATGATTTCTTTGCCAATGCTCTGGTTGTCGCATCAAACCAGTTCCTGGCTTACCGTCAGTCTACCGGGCTTATGACTGTGCTCGCCGGACTTCCATGGTTCACCGATTGGGGAAGAGATACCATGATCGCATTTTCCGGACTGACACTTGCAACACACCGCTATAACGAAGCAAAGGAGATCTTAGAAACCTTTGCCCGCTATGTGCACCACGGCATGGTGCCAAATATGTTTCCGGATGATGGTCAGGCTCCACTCTACAATACGGTCGATGCTTCCCTCTGGTACTTCTATGCAACGGATCAGTATCTGCGCTATGTAGACACCAACGAGGCCCGCGCATTCGTGCAGACGACCATCTACCCTTGTCTGAAAGAGATTATCCACGCATACCAGAAGGGTACCGACTTTTCCATTTACATGGAGGACGACGGACTAATCCATGCCGGAAGCGGTCTGGATCAGGTTACCTGGATGGATGTGCGTGTCGGCGAATGGGTTGTAACCCCGCGTCACGGCAAGCCTGTCGAGATCAATGCACTCTGGTACAATGCTCTCTGTGTCATGGAAAAGCTTTCCACTCTCTTTGGCGAGGATGCTTCCCCTTATCGCACCCTTGCCGGGAAGGTTAAGAGTTCTTTCTGCGAGAAATTCTGGTACGAAGAGGGAGCCTATCTCTATGATGTCATTGATGGGGATGAGAAGGATAGCAGTCTTCGTCCAAATCAGATTTATGCGGTTTCTCTCCCATATTCCATGCTAGATGAGGAAAAAGCCCGCGCTGTCGTGAAGGTTGTTGCAGACAAACTATATGTAGGCAGAGGACTCCGTTCCCTGTCCCCTGACCACCCGGATTATCATCCAATCTATCTGGGTGCGCTTTCCAAGCGTGACGCCGCTTACCATCAGGGTACTGCGTGGGGATTCCTGCTCGGCGGTTTCATCACCGCGTACACTAAGGTAAATGGTCACAGCCCTGCTTCCATCGCCAAGGCAAAAGAATTTCTTGCCCCGGTACAGGAGCAGTTCTACGAGGGAGGCATCGGCTCGATCTCCGAGATTTTTGACGGCAATGCCCCACACCACTGCCGCGGCTGCTACGCACAGGCATGGAGCGTTGGTGAGGTACTTCGCTGCTACGCGGAGGATATCCTTCCTTACGAAAAGTAGTATACAAACCAAAGAACCTTCCCGCGGATGCGAGAAGGTTCTTTTATATTTACAATATGGCAAAAAAATAGAGCGGATGATGGGGTGCCAGGTGCCGGTGGCACCTGTCTGGCACCGACCGGAGCGAAGCGTAGACCGAACCGCAGGTTCGATTCACATCACCCTTTTGGAATTTATAAAATAACAAAAAAAGAGAGCGGGTGATGGGAATCGAACCCACGTATCCAGCTTGGAAGGCTGGTGTTCTACCATTGAACTACACCCGCATAATCATATTATATTGTTAAGCAGAAGCTTTTCACAAATGCCTAGTTCCGGAATCGAACCAGAGACATAAGGATTTTCAGTCCTCCGCTCTACCAACTGAGCTAACTAGGCTCGTTGTCACGCAACGATGTTATTATATATGAAAGACTGCCAGCCTGTCAACAATTTTTTCAAAAATCTTTTACAAAACGTTTGGCAAATTTCTCATATATCTAATGATTCGTTTTATCCGCCCGATTTGTGCAGATCAACTTTATATGAACTGCATGATATGAATTTAAAGGTTGCAAATATCGGCTGGTTGTAATAACATAAACATAGGAGTTCTGGGACATGAAAGGTTCTGGAGCTTTTTGTTTTATAGGCCGTAGCGCCTACGTCAGAAATACCAGGAGGTTCCAGCATGGAAAAGATCAAGCCCTTAAAAGAAATGACCCCGAAGGAGCGTGTCTCCTATATCTTCGATTATTACAAATTTCATATACTTGGTGTGCTCATCGCGGTCATTGCGATTGTCTCCCTCGTCCGCACCCTCGTCACCTCCCGTGATCCGGTGATTGAGCTCCTTATGGTAAATTCAGATGTTGCCGATACAGAGGCTTTACAGGATTCTTTCGACGACCTTCTTGCCGAAAACGGATTGGATCCTAAGAAGAAATGCGTGCAGATCAACGACTCTCTGATTATTGATTACGACAATACTGCCAATTATCAGGAGCAGGCCACGCTTCAGGTGTTTGTTGTTTCAGGAACCTTCAGCGGCTTCTTCTCTGATGCAGCAACGTTCGAGCATTATAAGGGAAATAATATTTTTTGCGATCTGGAACAATTACTTCCAGATGACCTTTTAGAAAAGTATTCGTCTGATTTTATCTATGACATTGATTCCGATACCGGGCGTTCCTATATCTGCGGTGTTCATCTGACACAGGAAAATAACGCATGGCTTGCCAGCACCAAGGCATATGAGGAATGCTATTTTGGAATTCCCTTCTCCGATACCGACGAGACTTTGACCGTTGCACTGTTGGAGCATATCTTGTCTGCATCAGAGCAGTAAGCCACAGAAATGAAGCAAAAAACAAAGACCGCCAGCCCCGGAACTTACCGGACTGACGGTCTTTATTTTGATTTGGTATTATGGTATGTAATTAGAACAGATCCACGCGCCCGCTGAACTTGTCGTTAATTACATAATATGCGGAATACTCTTCCGGCTTGATGTAAATGTTAAGCTTCTTGATAGAAGATGCCTTGTGTCCCTCAGAAACAAACTGGGCTTTTACTTTCTCCTCAACCTTATCGGTGTCTACCTCGTTGTTCTGATACTGTACAATTGTTGCAGCTTTTACAGCAGCGGTCTTTGCAGCTACTTTAGCAGCTGTTTTCTTGGCAGTAGCCTTGGTAGCTTCCGCGGTCTTCTTCGCAGTTTCCTTGGTAGCCTCTGCGGTCTTTTCAGCCGTCTTCTTAGCAGTCTCTGCGGTCTTCTTCGCGGTTTCCTTGGTAGCCTCCGCAGTCTTCTCAGCTGTCTTCTTTACAGCTTCTGCGGTTTCCTTTGCCTTTACTGTTGCAGTCTTTGCTACAGCCTTTACAACTTCCTTAACCTCTTCTTTAACTTCCTCTTTACCAGCCATCATGATTCCTCCTCTTTCAAGCCTTATTCACAAACCAAAAACTTTTCAATTGCATTCAATGCTTCTACTTCGTCATCACCTTCGGTCACAATATCAATAGCCATTCCCTCACATGGATTGAATGCCATGATTCCCATAATGCTCTTTGCATTGATTCGGTGATTGTCGCTCTCTAATGTGATTTCACTGTCAAATCTGCATGCAACTTGAACAAGTTCCGCAATTGGATTGTCGTGTCCTTCTGAAACATTAGAAACAATTACTTTTTTCCTGCTCATTTTGTAACCTCTTTTCCCAGCACTTTCAATACAATGAGACTATATCGCACTTTGTTTTCATTGGCAATATGCCTTTCTGATTTCTGTTACTTATTAACGAAGAAAAAAGAAAACCCCATAGGTTATTGTTCATTTTAACAACACTTTAAAAGCCTTTAAAATCAAGGTTGTAGGGCTAAAGTCCCACGTTACTTTTTCAGGTAGCTGAAGAAAATATTGCCCGCTCCGGCAAACCACTTCGTTGCCTCTTCCATGCTTTTTGATTCCCGCCTGCCGGTCTGTGGATCGTAATAATACAAGTGTGTAGAGGAATATCCGATCACAAGAACCGCGCTATCCGTCCCTGTCATTGCAAATACCGGATTGCCCTCACTGACATAATACACGATCTCTTCCGCGGTACATCCGGTTATATCAAGTACCATTGCATCCGTCAGCGTATTTTCCAGAATCATCTTCGGCGTCTGTCCCGCCTCCACAAGTTCTTTAACACTGATGCCGCAATCCTCCCTCATCAATATTGCACTGATGCACTGCACAATTGCTCCCGCATCTGCATCCGTATCGTAAGGAGCAATTCCGGTAAATGCCGGGCAGTTTGACTTGTGTGCCCGCATCCAGACATACTGCTGCTTTGCGTCAACTACAATTCCCATCTGCTCGTTTGCCGTAAGAATCGCCTCCGAAATACTGTCGGTTGTAAGTGCCACATGTCCAGCTTCGTATACATAGAAACGGTTCTCATCCGAATTGGTCTCAAGTTCAAGGATCGGTTCGTCCTCCATGAGAAGCGTCTGGAATGTGATTCTCTTTGTTTTTTCACTTCCCGGGCTTGTTTTTAAAGCGATCTGTACCTGTGTCTCCTTACGGTCTGTGACGGTTGTTGCCACACTGACATTCTCTGCCTGGTCAGCCTCCCTGTTCATGATCGTATCTGTTCCCGCAGCTGTATACTGATCATTGGATACCTTAGCCAGATTCACATTTATCGTGTGTTCCTCCACAGAAATTCCACTTATATAAGCCCCATCCGGGGTATAATTCTTGATAATATCCCGGCCATCCTCAGATGTATTCATGATCTTAAGCGCATACATCGGAAATTCCGTATTCCCGGCCGCATCTACTGACACATCATCCTTTTTTGCGATTCCATAGATAAAATCATTATCGATAAAAGATAGCGGCAGCAGATAATCATCCGAGCCCTCTTCAATAGAATAAACAGATCCGTTTGCCAGATCCATCAGCTGGATTTTGCTGCTGTTATACTGCCTTGTGCTCTCCACCCACGCCAGATAGCGGCCGGATGAAGAGATTGCATAACAGCCATCCTTTAATCCGGTAACAACTTTCTCTGCACTCCTCATGCCAAGATTGATGCAATACACATCGCCGTTCATCATGAGGTACAGCGATTCCTGCTCATTCTCGTAGAGAAGCTGTCCAAGCTCCGCGCGCAGCACCTCATAAGACTGTTGGACGGGGATAAAAATCTCCTCCTCAACCGTGTGGGCAAGTCCGTCATAATGGTATACGCCAACTCCCACTTCACCCTCATGTTCCCCGCGGTTCATGTATCCGTAAACGATAAAATCCACACTTCCGGCTTCATCCAGACGCACAATATTGATATCATGTTCCTGCCAGTTAAGTCTTGCATCCGTTTCCTCAATACTGCGGAAGCTATAGACCTGTGCCAGCTGATTGGTGCTCACATTAAAGCACCACAGATCGCCCTCCTGGACAAAGGCGATTACATCCCTGGCCTCGTTGATGCGGTATTCAACATCTTTGTCACGTATGCCTAACTGAATATAATTGCCATCTGTAATAAAAGAGTTCTCCAATGAAAAAATCTGATTCATCGTCCGCTCAAAGTTAAGCACATACATACGGGTCTCGGTCTCCCGCAAACGATAATATTCTTCGACATTATAGTATTCGGTCTGCCCCAGTTCATTCACATAGGACATCATATACCTAAGAACTACAACATTATAAAACGGATTAATTTCCTTAAAGGAAACAGATACATTCCCGAATACTGTTCCATCAAAATCTGCCCACGTGATCTGGTTGAGGGTACATGATAAATCTACATAATTTAACGTAGTTGCATCCCCCGTTGCAGGATCCATGTAAGTCGGGATAAAATCACCGGCATCATCGCGGAATGTATATTCGTGGAACTTAAGCGCAAACTCCAGGCACTCATTCACATAGCATTCCGAGGTCTGCATGATCCGCGTGTAATAATATACATCATGGTCCCCGCCCGAAACGGTGATCACCATCACATATTCCTGTTCTTCTTCTAGGAGGTTCTGGATCTCGAAAGAGCTGGTGATCAGATTTCCACTTCTGTCATAATCCGTCAGAACCGCATCTGCCACAAGGCGCTCTCCATCCATGCTGCGGATCTCATACTTGACGTATTGGACATCTTCCCCGTAAGAATTAACTACCATTGTTACGTTCCGGTCATCTGCGATTGGAAGAACAGAATCCCTCATCTTGGTCAGATCCATCTCCGTAACATATCCATGCAGTTCATTGATCTCAACACCCTGATAATAAAAAGAAAGCGTTGGAAGCGTTGGAGCTGCCATCGTTGTTGTAAGATCTTCATTTGCTTTATTCATTTTAAAACCGAATCCGATAACAGCAAGTATAAATACAAGTATCATCACGATCGGACGGATAATTTTCTTTTTCATATTCAGCACCTTGTCCGGTATAACATGTTTGTATAAGGGGGCCAGACAGCCCCCTGTCTTTTTTACCACCAGCGTCTACACCGTCGGTATCTGCAGCGGCGCCGGTATATTTCATCCTGAAATAGCACTCCGACCATTCCACATAGCCAGTTATCACACCCTCTCTGTGGCGGTGGAGGCGGTGGTGGGGGCATAAAGCCTCCCGGTCCCCGTGGCGGTCCCGGTTCAAATCCCACATCTGTTTTTTCCAGCTCCCCCCACTCTGCAGGAGGGGTAAGAGAAAATGCCTCCATATGTTCATCCACAGACTGTTCCTGCGAAGTGCTTTCCATCGCAGGAGCCTCCTGGCTCTCCATAGGTGCATTCTCCCCAATTCCAAGTTCTTTCTGTATTTTCTCGTACAAAGCCTGCGCTTCTTTTTCCATCATCAGACGGTCCGGATTCTCATCATAGATCCGGCTGCCTTCAAATTCAAGTTCATCGCACCGCTCCGATATATATGCAGCAATTTTGGCAACGTCTTTCGGATACATCTCCTTCATCCGTTCCAGGTCCTTTTCGTACTCCATCTCTGCCTGATAGAGATTTTGCATTGGAAAGGTCATATAAAAAGGTTCCACTTGCCTGCTCCAGATTATTGTCAATTTAGCATATGTCAACAATCTGAATTTGTGCATACTCCGGATATCCTTTGTGGAGGATTTCCTGTTCCATCGTTCCTTCTTCTGACTTTTTGAACCGGTAAAGAGTGTACGCACCATCTCTATATGCATAGTCCTCGCCATTGTCCCGGAAATGTTCGTACTCTGCCGCCCCCGGAGTAACCAATAGCTTTAAGGTGTCATATGGCTTTTCACCAACATACTGCACGTTCTCATACATCGGTATGATGCTTCCGCCCCTGACGTAAATCGGGCAATGATCCAGCGGCGCATCCACGATCTTATACTGTCTGCCGTTTACGCGCTCGCCTGTCCAATAATCATACCAATCCCCCTCCGGGAAGTATACCAGCTTTTTCGTTGCCCCCTGCTCTACTACCGGTGCAACCAGCAGGCTGTCTCCAACCAGATATTCTCCATTTAAATTGTGTGTCTCTGTATCATCCTCATAGTGAAGTACCAGCGGACGCATAACCGGAAGTCCGGTCTTTTCCCCTTTATAAAGCAGATCATACAGATATGGCAGGAACCGGTAATGCAGTTCCACATATTTACGGTAAATTGCAACTATTTCATCTGAAAACTGCCATGGCTCCTGTCTGCGTGTTCCCTTTGCGGAATGGTTGCGGAAAAATGTTCCAAATGCCGCCGCTTCAATCCATCTTGCCAGCAATTCCGGGGTTGTATCAGCGCCAAAGCCACCAATATCCACTCCTGCGATAGCAAAGCCGCTCATTCCCAGGTTGCAAAGCTGAGGGATCATCATCTGCAAATGAACCCACAGACTCTGGTTATCCCCAGTCCAGACAGTTGCGTATTTCTGGGTTCCCGCATAACATGCCCTCGTAATTACAAACGGGCGCTTCGGAGTCAGCTTGCGCAGACCGTCATAAGTCGCTTTCCCCATATAATGTCCATATACATTGTGAATCTCCGCATGTGTAGTACTTCTGTCCTCATCATGGAACTGTACATCAAGCGGTAATTCCCCCTTAAAGCTCGCCGGCTCGTTCATATCATTCCAGATGCCCCTGACTCCCATATCTGTCAGGAACTTTATATGCTCTCCCCACCAATCTCTGACAGCCTTGCGTCCGAAGTCCGGATAATTGGCCTCTCCCGGCCATACTTCATTCACATATACCGTTCCATCTTTATCTTTGGCAAAGAAATCATTTTTCATTCCCTCTTCGTACATCATATATCCCGGCTCAAGTTTTGTGCCCGGATCAATGATTACAACCGGCTTAAAGCCATCTTCCGCCAGTTCTGCAAACAGTTCTCCCTTTTTCCCGTAATTTTGCTCATCCCATGTAAATACTTTAAACTGCTGCATATAGTCAATATCATACTGAACCGACTCGCACGGAATGTGGAGCTTCCGGAAATTGTGTGCGACCTCACGGATGTCCTGCGCATTTTCGTATCCCCAGCGGCACTGCTGATATCCCAATGTCCACAGCTGTGGAAGCGGTGTCGTTCCGGTCAGATATGTGTAATTGCCAATAACATCCGCCAGTGTCTTTCCGCCAAGGAAGTAGTAATCCAGATTGCCGTCATCTGCCGCGTAGCTGAAATATGCCTCGGATGTCTTACCGATATCCATGTAGGAATGGAATGTGTTGTCAAAAAACAGTCCATACACCCCATGTCTCTTCTTGCACATCAAAAACGGGATAGACTTATAGAGTGCATGGAAATCTTCGGTATGTGCCTGCGGAAGATCTGAGTTCCAGTTCTCGTACTCATAGCCGCGCTTATTGAGAAATCCTGTCTTATCACCCAGACCGTAGATACAGTCCTCCGGGTCAAGGCATTTTCTGGTACTTATCTTGTGGCTCTTTGCTTTCATTGCGGATGCATCATGTCCCTCTGCCTCCATAAGCGCGATTGCACTCTCACTCAGCCGCTGTATTTCTTCCACCGGTCCCTTATAATCACAAAGCAATGCTGTGCTGTCCTTATCGTAAATGTTCACGCAGAAGTCTTCACCGATCCGGATGGTCAGGGAATCCGTTGTTATGGCAAGTGCATCCTCTTCCTCTGCGACGGAAAAAGCTGTCTTAACCGCTTTCTCCCCCTCGATTGCCTTTGATCGATGATCGTCTGACCATACCGGCACAAAGAAGTTGATAATATCATGCTTAATGATTTCAACAATCACCTTCTGTTTTTCGAATGCAATCTCAATTTTGTTTCCGTTTATCCTGTGTCCGATCCGTTTTCCGTATTCCATTTGCTCTCCTCCCATGTTATATAAATAAATCCAATAATGGTGTCTGCAGCAGTGCCAGAAATACGCCTGCCACGATAATTGCATACCCGATAAATCCCCGCAGCGGCATTTTCTCCTTGCGGAAAATGCATCCGAAAATGAGCACTGCCGTCACACTAAGGCAGTCCATATGGGTAACATATCTATCCGGACCATATGCCAGTGCCCTGCTATAGCAGATCCACCGCGCGCCTATTGCGACAGCGGAAATACATAGCGCCATTCCTTCTACAAAAAACAGCGACCGAATGGACTTTTTCCCTGCGACTGCTGCAACTGCAGCCGTGATGACAAGTGATACCAAAAGCCGCACACTAAGTCCGACGTAGTGATTTACCCCGTGTACTCCGTATTCTTCCAAAATAGCCGATACCGATGTGAGCAGAGCTGCAAGAAGTGCAAGCCACATCCAATTGTAGCCGCCGTTCCGTCCTCCGTTTTGTACTGCGATCAGAACCGTTCCAACAACAAACAATAACATTGCAAGTATCTGGTTGTATGAATAGCCGGCATGAAAAACAAACATTCTTCCGAGCATCGTAAACACATAGTAAAACAGATACACCGGAACAACGCGGATTGTCTCGCCGAGCTTCAATGCACTAAAAAGGCATAAAAGTGCAGCCCCCAGCGCAATTCCTGATAAAATCAAAAATAACCAGGAGTGTGTGTCTATCCCGGTCAGTTTCTGCCCTGATGATGTTACGCGTATCATTACCATGGAAAATATCAGTAAGACCGCGTTCCAAATAGCAGCGGCAAGATTTGTATTATTCTTTTTGAGTGCGGACTTGGCCAGCACTGCAGCCAGTCCGAATAATAGCATATCTCCCAGCGCATATCCAAGCCAGATTCTCATAAGTATCTCCTCAATTCTATTGTGATATCACAGCGCGGATGCGAAGTCATATATTCCCCGCATCCGTGCTGTATCCGTCTGTACTACTCTGTCGGATCAAGTATCAGAAAATATTCCAGATACACATACCCTGTAAGATCACCATATTGGACATATCCCCAGCCATCATCACGCTCTTCAAGCAGGATAGCCGTATCTCCCTCCGGTACGGATCCCAGAATCGCATTATCTGTTCCCGCACCTGACCGGATATTTACTCCATACATTGCTTTTAGTGTCACCTCAGTATCCTGTGGCTGTTCCTCTTCCGGTGTCTGTGTTTCCTGCGGCTGCTCCGTGGTCTGCGTATCTTCTGTATTTCCATTTTCCGTGTCATCCACGATCCACTCACTATTGTCGTCCGCATCCGGTATTCCTGCTGTCTCACTTTCGGAGGATGTTGTCTCTGTCACCTGTGTCTGTGTTCCGTCAGTGGGTCCCTTGTCCGCACGGTATTTCATAATAGCTTTTATTCCAAAAACGATCAACGCGATAAGTATCACTACAATAAACGCAAAAATTATTCTGGCAATGATAACGTCTTTCCTGTGACTCTTCTTCATATCGTTTCTCCTTCCTGCATTTTGATGATACTTATTATACACAGAAAGACCCCTTAATGCAATGCGCTACTTCGGGAACATCTGGAAAAAGGAAAGTTAAAATATGGGCAGCTGCAAATATGCGGCTGCCCTGAAATTTTGATAAATGTTATGCTTTTTTGAGAGCTTTGAATAAATCCTTCGGTTTTGGTGCATTGCCATACATCAGTACGCCGACACGATAGATCTTTGCGGAGAGCACGCCGACACCGATTACCGATGCAACCAGTATTGCAATGGAAATCGCTATCTCATACCACGGAACCGTGCTCATTGCGATTCTGGTAAACATCGCCATCGGAGAGGTAAATGGGATGTATGAGCAGACTACCATGACCGGAGTGTCAACGGAATTGCCTGCCAATGAGAACATTACTACCATAAATGCGATCACAAACAGCATCGTGATCGGCATAACTGCCGTGTTGATGTCTTCAAGCTTGGATACGGTAGAGCCTACTGCGCCAAACAGGAAAGCGTAGATGACAAATCCAAGGATAAAGAAGACCAGCATAAAGATCAGAAGCTCGATCGGCATGTCAAAAATAGATGCCACAATTCCATTGTCTCCCCAGCTTTCTTTGTTAAGATTGTAGAATAGGAACGCGGAGCCAAATACGGCAAGGAGCTGTACAAAACCTGCAAGGCAGGATGCAATGACCTTTCCAAACATCATGCTTACCGGTTTGGCGCTGGTGATCAGCACTTCCATTGCACGGGAGCTTTTTTCAGTTGCAACATTGGTCGCAACCATCTGTCCATACAGCAGGATCACCATATAAAGTGCAAAAATCATAATGTAGGTGTAGAAATAGTTCTTCATCTGGTCCTTACCAAGCATTTCCGTCTCATGCGTGATCTGCATGGAAAGAATGTCCTGAATCTGTTCTGCACTCATTCCGCTTTCCGCCATTGCATGCATCTGATACAGATTCTGCAATACTGCATCCGCTATCTCGGTGTTGGAATCATACATCGAAAGATTGTTGACATAGTAGGTATAGGTGGATAATCCGTCTATCACAAAAGCGCATTCTGCATCCCCGTCCGAAATCTGCTGCTTTATCTGCTCCACGCTGTCTGTAACAACTTTGACCTCATAATCAGTAAAAGCCTCTTCAAAAGCTGCGCTTACATACTCTGCCATATCCGTATCGGTGTCTGAAACCAGCATGACTGCCAATTCTCCCGGCGTTGTATCGCCTTCATCCTCTGTGCCCTTTACAGCGTCTATAATTTTCGGGAAGAACATCACAACTGCAAGCAATACAACCAGAAAAATGGTTACACCTGCAAATACCTTGTTTGCAAGATAATTCTTTAATTCAAATTTAAATATTTTTCCAAACTGTTTCATTTTCTCACCCACTCCTTATACCTGATTGCCTGCGTACTCAACAAAGATGTCATTGAGTGTTGGTTCAAAGACCTTGATCTCATCAATATCATAGTGCTCGGTCAGTGATGTCATAACCGCTTTTTTCTCATCCTCAGATTCAAGATATACCATCAGTTCATCTTCTGCCGTCTTTTCGCATCGCTTTCCAATTTCTTCCTTTATCTTATCCGCTGCCAATGAGCGGACAACCAACCGGTTTCTCGGATAGTTGCGCTTGATGTCGTGCAGATCTCCGGAAAGGACAACCTTTCCTCCATTTAATATTGCAATGCTGTCACAGAACTCCTCGATGTAATTCATCTGGTGGCTGGAGAATAATACAATCTTGCCCTTTGCGATCTCTTCCATTACCACATCCTTAAGCAGCATGGCATTTACCGGGTCAAGTCCGGAGAATGGCTCATCCAGAATCACAATCTGCGGATCATGTGCGATTGCTGTAATCAGCTGGATCTTCTGCTGATTTCCTTTGGACAATGTGTCCAGTCTCTTATTTCTGTGTTCCATCATGCCAAGGCGATCCAGCCAGTAATCAATTGCTGCTATCGCATCACTATGGCTCATTCCCTTCAGCTCCGCAAAATAGGTCAGCTGGTCGATGATCTTCTTCTTTGGGTACAGGCCTCTCTCTTCCGGCAGATAGCCAAGCTTTACCTTGTTATAATCAATCGGTTTGCCATCGAACAGCACTTCTCCTGCATTTGCCGGAAACACGTTCATCAAAATACGGATCGTCGTGGTCTTTCCTGCTCCGTTTCGCCCCAGAAGTCCGAATGCCTTACCGCCTTCTGCTGTCAGCGATATCTGCTTTAAGACTTCCTTCTCGCCAAAACTTTTCTCTATATTCCTCAGTTCCAGTTTCATTCCTTTTTCCTTTCCCTTTCTCATATTGCATAACTGTTTATGTGTTATATATACACCATTATCACTATGCTGTCAATACTTTTTTATTTCCACTTACCATTCTTTCCTCTCCTTTTTTCTGCCACAGCCTCCCCGCGCCCGTCCCCTCCTTTTGCAGAGCATTTTCACGGGAAGCGCAGAAACTCTTGCAACCGATATGGCGGTGCTCATACTGTGTCTTATAATGGCTTTGACACTCCGCACACGGCTGTTACACGGTAGGCGGACTTTTCTGTCGACCTTCCTAGTTCCCCTAAGTGGGGCACCTCACGAAGTTGTTATTAGGAGCATGCGCCTCAAAACTCGCTTTTTACGTGTTTTATATGATAGAAGCAATGAGCTCAGACAGTCGCCGCATGCTCCCATTTCGCTCGGCGCGCCCACTAAGGGGAACACGGAAGCTCTCGGAAGAAAAGTCCGTCTATCCGCGAACAGCCGGGCAGGAGTGCTCAAACCTTTAGAATACACAGTTAATAATGAAACCGCCATACGGTTGTACTAGAGTTTCGCGGTTGCTGTGTATGCTCTGCAAAAGGAGGGGGTGGGCGCAGGGTGTTTATATGGCACTATAAGTAGGGAGAAAAAGAAAAGGATGGTAGAAAAAAGTCCCTACATAGACAGTGTATGTGCCTATGCAGGGAACATGTAATTAAAGTTCCGGCATATCCGGTGTGAGGATCGTAACTGGATATGATTGGTTTTGAATGGTCAGTTCCGTGATCTGATCGAAGGAGCTGTAGATGGCTTCATCTACGTATTCGAATTTTTCCGGGGTCTGTCCGGCTTCAAGCGCTTCAATGATTGCCTCCACGCGGGGACCGTGCATCGGATTACATTCGGTAATGCAGGAAATCTTGCCCTCCACCGCATATTGGACGGCAGAATGGTTGACGCCGTCAAAAGAGAGCACCATGATCTCACCGTTTGCAATGTCGGAGCCAACGACTCTGCCTGCATCCTCGATCGCCTCAATCGCGCCAAGCGCCTCATTGTCGTTCTCGCAGTAGACGACGTTGAGCTGGCTGTACTTGTCGAGAAGCTCTGCCATGACCTCCTCGCCCTTTGCCTGCGTAAAATCTCCCGGAGCTTCCTCCAGAAGATCCCAGCCAAACTCAGCGACTGCATCCTCCAATGCCTTGGTACGTCCAAGCTGTGCGGATGCACCGAGCGTACCCTGGATATTTACAATGTGGAGTGCCTCCGGGGCGATCTCATTTAAGATACTGTATTGGTGCAGCCATTCAGCAGCTTTTTGTCCTTCCAGCTCAAAATCTGATCCCACCCAGCAGGAAAACAGGCTGTCATCCTCTACCGCTACCATACGGTCAACAATGATCACCGGAATGCCGGCATCCTGTGCTTCGCCCAGCACAGTCTCCCAGCCGTTTTCCGTCACCGGGGCAAGCACGATATAATCCACCCCCTGCTGGATAAAATTGCGGATTGCCGTGATCTGGTTTGCCTGTTTCTGCTGACCATCCTCTATGATCAGGTTGTATCCCCGTGTCGTAGAAAATGTTGTCTTCATCGATTCCGTGTTCATGGAACGCCAGTCCGATTCCGCTCCCAGCTGGGAAAATCCGATTGTAATTCTTCCGTCTTCTGTTTCCGTCTCCGATATAGCATTAGTGGCAGGAGTGCTGCCACAACCTGCCACCATGATACACAGAAGAAACGCTATCATTGCTGCGTATAATTTCTTCATAAATTATGCCCGTTTCAGTTATGTACTAATTTGCCCGTTTTCTGGACGATTGCCTATTTGCTTACCTTTTTGCGCGCGAGGACAACGCTCTGGACCACAAGGAATATGCAAAGCATTGCCGCAACCGTGATTCCGGTCCACCATGCCTGATCAAATCCCGCGGATGAAACGATATTCTGGATTGTACTTAAGGAAAGCACACCGAAGAACGTTCCGATAATGTTGCCTACACCGCCTGTCAACATTGTACCACCAATAATGGAAGATGCAATAGCATTCATTTCAGCACCGGTCGCATGGGATGCGGAACCTGAGCCAACATGCATAAAGTAAACATAACCTCCGATACCGGCAAGTAAGCTGCAAAGTACATACGCAATAAACTTTGTCTTTCTGACATCGATGCCGAGCATCAATGCGCTCTGCTGATTGCCTCCCACCGCATAGAAGGAGCGTCCGAGCTTCGTCCATTTCAAAAGGCAGAAGAAGATGATTACAACTAAAAGTGCGATGACGACACCGACTTCAACGTAGGCATTCACATAATCGCCGAGCTTGTTGTAAGAGCCCATGCCCGGAATTGTGATACGCGTATTCTTAAGAGCTACAAACGCCTCATTTTCCACGTTAAACGGCTTGGTATTTACGATCGTTGTCATTCCTCTTGCAAAGAACATTCCTGCAAGGGAAACGATGAACGGCTGGATCTCAAGGTATGCTACCAGAAATCCCTGTACCAGCCCAAAGCACAATCCGATGCCGAGTGCAATCAGAATGGACATCGGTACATTGCCGCTGTGCTGATCCAGATATACTGCACAGCACATGCTGACCAGCGCCGTAACGCCGCCGACTGAAATATCGATTCCTCCGGTGATCATGACAAGGCTCATTCCGCAGGAAAGGATGATGAGTGCTGCATTTGCATTTAAGATGTTAAAAAAGGTCTGCGGTTTTAAAAATCCCTGTCCCAGAAAGATCATGGCACCGATGTACATGACGAAGAAAACCACGATCGTGATGGTAAGCAGCAGACTGGTATCAGACATATTTTTGAATTTATTCTTTAACCCTTTCATGCCTGCACCTCCTCTTTATGAAACATACCTGATATTTTTTTGCCAAGTGCGTTAAGATATTCCCTGGTCTTTGGAGCACTGAGCACAACAAGGATGATAACAACGACCGCCTTGTATGCCGGAAGTGCATCTGACTGTACCTGAAACTTGTAAAGCGTTGTCGTCAGAAACTGGATGACATACGCACCAAGGATGGAAGCTGCCATGTTAAATCTTCCGCCGCCGAGTGCGTTTCCGCCAAGTGCAACCGCAAGAATGGCATCCATCTCAATATCCTTTGCAATAACCGAGTAGTTGATGGTTGAAAGGCGGCTGACCTTGATCAGCGCCGCAACCGCAACACATACACCCAGGATCACGAATGATAAAAACTTCACAAGTGTCGGATTCAGTCCGTTGAGCTTTGAGGAGCTTTCATTGATACCGACCGCCTGTGTAAATAATCCGAGTGTCGTAAACCGGAGCACTAAGAATATAATGAGCACGCAGATTGCTGCGATGAAAAACGGTGTCGGAATCGGGATTCCAGGAATCAGACCTCCGAAATATTTAAAGGTCGGATCATTTACGATCGGAAGCTCATTGTTGTTAATCCATGCGGCGATGGAACGTCCTGCGGTATAGAGGATCAACGTTGCAACCATCGGCTGGATCTTAAAGTATGCAACCAGGATGCCGTTGAATGCGCCGAACAGCATGGCAACAACAACACTTACCAAAAATGCTACGATGATCGGTGCCTGCAGTTCATCGGAAGAACCGTTTCCACAAAGTACACGCAGCACAACGCTTCCTGCGATCGCGATCGCTGCGCCCACACTGATATCCTGTCCTCCGGTCGCCGCCGTTACGATCGTCATGCCGATTGCAAGGATCGCAAGCTCTGAGCCGTAATCAAGGATCGTGATCAAAGATCCGGAGAGGATCGGATACCCCGCGTTGTTCGTTCCGAGGGTGATCTTAAAAAAGCTCGGATCTGCGATCAGGTTAAAAACTGCCAGAATGACAAGTGCAGCAAGCGGAATGAAAATCTGCTGTCTGAAAATATTTGAAATTGCGAATTTGCCTTTTGCTTTTGTCGCCATTACTGATCACCTCCTGCAATCGTGCTCATGATCTTCGTCTGCGTCAGATCCTCGCCGGATAACTCTCCGACTACCTTGCGGTCTCTCATAACGACTAGTCTGGAGCAGGTGCGAAGCATCTCGTCTGTCTCGGAGGAGATGAATGTGACACTCATTCCCTCAGATGCAAGCTTAAGTACGAGCTTCTGGATATCTACCTTAGTTCCGACATCAATACCTCTTGTCGGCTCGTCTAAGATCAGATAATCCGGGTGTGTAAGCAGCCAGCGCGCCAAAATAACCTTCTGCTGGTTGCCTCCGGACAGGGACTTGATCGGTGTGTCTGCCGATGCCGTCTTGATGTCGAGCAGCTTTATGTACTCGTCTGCAAATTTATACTGCTGCGCCTTCGAGAACGGATGGAAAAATCCCTTTAGCACCTGAAGTGCCAGAACGATATTCTCCCTTACGGAGAGGTCTCCGATGATTCCGTCGACCTTTCGATCCTCCGGAAGATAACCGATGCCAAGCTTCATCGCATCGATCGGCTTCTTGATCTTGACAACCTTTCCATTCTTCTTTACCGTACCTCCCAGAACGCGGTCAGCACCAAAGATCGCCCGGACGCATTCGCTTCGTCCGGAGCCGAGCAGCCCGGTAAATCCGTTGACCTCGCCCTTATCAATGTAGAAGTCAAATGGCTTTATGCCCGCATCGCTATATAATCCCTCCACCTCAAATACCGGTGTCGTGTTGTTTCCTCTGTCATATGGCTTCTGCTCGCCCTGGATATCCGACAGGTCATCCAGCTCTTTTCCAAGCATCTTGGATACCAGCTGTACTCTCGGAAGATCCTTGATCGCGTACTCTCCAACCAACTGCCCGTCGCGGAGAACCGTGATCTTGTCGCACACTTCATATACCTGATCCAGAAAGTGTGTGACAAAGATAATGCCAACGCCCTTTGCTTTCAGGTCACGCATCAGCTTAAACAGCTTCTCAACTTCCTTCTCGTCCAAAGATGAGGTCGGCTCATCTAGGATCAGCACCTTGCACTCCATGTCTACCGCACGCGCGATCGCGATCATCTGCTGTACCGCGATGGAGCAGCTGGAAAGCTGCTGGGTTGCCTTTGCCGGGATGTCAAGAGACTGTAAGATCTCATCTGTCTTTTTATTCATCTCGCCCCAATTCTGGAACGCGCCCCTGGTACGTCCGATAAACATATTCTCGGCTACCGATAGGTTCGGGCAGAGCGTGATTTCCTGATACACGGTGCTGATGCCAAGTCTCTGTGCATCCTGCGGAGAGTGGATCGCCACCTCCTTCTCATGCCCCTTTAAGTAGATATGTCCGCCATCCTTTGCGTACACACCCGTCAATACTTTGATCAATGTTGATTTTCCTGCACCGTTTTCGCCCATCAGTGCATGGATCTCGCCTTCACAAAGCGTAAAGTCTACACCCTGCAGCGCCCGGACACCCGGAAAGGTCTTTTCAATTCCGCGCATTTCCAATACAGCATGTTCTCTCACTGGGTAGTCACCTCCAAATTCTGCTTAAAAAGCGAGCGCGGCAAAGCGTTGATTACAGACGCCACTCCGCGCTTGCTATGTTAGTTCTAAGTTTATCCTGCTATGGATTAGATACCGTAATTTGCAACATCATCGTCTGTGATCGTTGTAGCGTCAAAGCCCTTCTCATCCATGATGATTGTCTTCTCAGAAAGTGTCTCACCAGCTTCAAGCTTCTTGATGATGTCGTTGATGTAAGAGGACTGGAATGGGTTGCACTGTCCATCGTAGTTCCAGTTCTGATCCTTTAATTCCTGAAGTGCCCACTTGTTGCAGTCAAAGCCCATGATGATGACATCTTTGCCGACACCATGTGAGATGCCTGCTGCGTCAAGTGCTGCAACAGCGCCCTTCGCCATGTCATCGTTCTCTGCGTAGATTACATTGAAGGATGTACCGGAATCAATAACGGACTGTACAATCTGCTGTGCCTTCTCTGCGTTCCACTCAGCGGTCTGCTGCGTAACGAGTGTCCAGTTATCATTTGACTCAACTGCTGCATCGAGTGCTCCGGAACGTCCCTGCTGTGCCGCAGATCCCATAACACCCTGAATATGAATGATGTTGTACTCGCTAAGTCCCTGGGAGCTTAACCAGTCAACTGCTGTCTGTCCTTCCTTTGCCATATCAGAAACGATGGATGCCTCGTAGAGGTCCTCGCTTGCATCGATGGTACGGTCAAATAAGATAACACGGATTCCTGCATCCTTCGCATCCTGAAGTACGGAATCCCATCCTGCAGTATCTGCTGCGGAAAGAAGTAAGTAATCTACACCATCCTGAATAAACTTCTGTGCTGCTGCGATCTGTTCATCGTTCTTAAGACTGTATGCAAAAGAAGCATCATATCCATTCTCTTTTGTAAATGTGGCCTGCAGATCTTTGTCGTTTGCGGTACGATATCCGGACTCATTCGGATCGTTGTTGATGATGCCAACCTTGATCAGATCACCGGAAGAGGATCCCCCATCCCCTGATGCCGGTGCACTGCCGCAGGCAGTCATTCCGAGTACCATTGCCGATGCCATAAGAGCTGCAAAAATTTTCTTCTTCATAAAAACACCCTCCCTGAATATTGATACATAATAGATTCAAAGAACTATTTCTTTGATGGGATTATCGTATCGCATCCCCGGTCGGAAATCTATGCAGATCATTCCTCGAATAGTTCAGATTTCTATTATTATCATTCGGGAGGTTTGTTTTTTTCTGAAGAAAGTTTATTTTTTTCCTAAGCCCCATTCTCCTCAATCACATAGGGCAGTTTGATGCGCACCTGCGTTCCCTCCATGTGGACACTCTTGATAGAAATGCCGTATTCCTGTCCAAATTTGAGGCGGATGCGCTCGTTTACATTATATAATCCGTAAATCTCATTTTCATCTGCAGTGTTCTGCTCAATGCGGTCTTTGATCTGCTGCAGGCGCTTTTCTCCCATCCCGATTCCGTTGTCCGTCACATACAGATAGAAGCAGTCTTTCGCACTTTCCCCTGTTATGCTGATCTTGCCAAGTCCGCGCTTATTCTTGATACCGTGATACAGCGCATTTTCTACAAGCGGCTGGATCGTGATTTTTGGGATCCGGTACATGCCAAGCTCCTGCGGCACATCGATCTCATACTCTAAGATGTCCTGATAGCGGATCTGCTGGATCTCCAGATAGCTGCGCACATGTTGCAGCTCCTCCTCAATGGAGATGATATCTTTGCCCTGATTGAGTGAAGTCCGGAAAAACTTCGAGAGGCTTCCGACCATGCTGACGACCTTTTTCTGGTCACCCGCCTCCGCCAGCCATACGATGGTATCCAGCGTATTGTATAAAAAGTGCGGGTTGATCTGCGCCTGCAGAAGTTCAAGTTCGGCATCTCTTAAGTGGATCTGCTCCTGCTTGACCTGTTCAAGAAGCTGATTGATCTTGTCGATCATCGTGTTAAGGGATTCACTCAGAAGCGTCACATCACTGCCCGCATTTACCTCTGTCCGCACCGTAAGATCCCCCTTGGCCACCTGATCAGTTGCTTCGCTTAGCTGCCGGATCGGCCGCGTGATACTTTGTGGGATAAAGTAAGACAAAAGCAGCACAAGTATAGTAATAAAAATTGCCGCCACGATAAGCGAGCGGATCAGAACCATGTCGAATTGCTGGTATACCTGTCTCGTCTGCTGGATATCACGTATTTCATAATAGATATACTGTATGACCGTCTCTCTTAAAAGGCTTGTAACAATCTGGACATCGTTCTCCCAGATTTCGAGATTTTTCTCGTAATTATTGCCCTCAATGATATTCGCTTCGATGCGGCCCTTATAGATCTCCAGATTGGCAAGGTATTTTCTTGCGCTGGCAAGGCGGTCATTGTTCTCTCTCGAATCGGTAAGCTTCTCCAGCTTGCCGACGATCTGATTGGCGTCTGTCAGCAGATTATTCAGCCCGGATTCTTCGATTGTCTTGTTCCCGACGATCAGAAGATACGTCTCATAGTCAAAATCCTTCTTGAAATCCAGACTGAAATCACTTGCAGTAACCGCAGAGTTGAGCATGTTTTCATACTTGCGGTTGCTGCTCCACAGATTGTATACACACACGATCAGCAGAACCAGCATCGGAATAACAACGATCAGATACGAGATCCGGATTTTCGCCGCCAATGTTGATTTCTGATAAATCTTCTTTAGCTTTTCCAACATCTACTCCGCGTCGTCTCCCTCCTGGGGCTTTCCGCCCCGGTACTGTGTCGGTGTCATTCCCTGCGTCTTTTTGAATAAGTAGGAAAAATAGTGCGGATCCTTGTAGCCCACATCATAGGCGACCTCGCTGCTCTTCTTGCTGGTGCAGCGCAGCATCTCCTTCGCCTTGTTCATACGGTATTCCGTCAGGAAATGGATAAACGTCTGTCCTGTCTGCTGGCTGAAGATCGTGCTCAGATGGTTCGGTGAAAAACGCACATGTGATGCAAGCATATTTAACGACAGCTCGCTGTCCGCATAATTGTCCTCGATGTAGCGGATCGCATCATCGACCACATCCCCATACCGGTTCTTTGCCACGCGGTTGCGAAGCTCGATCGCCGCCTGTAATAGCTGCTCTATGTACTGCCTCGTCTGCGCAACACTCCGCATGAAGCCGGAATTTAAGTCCAAGGTAGGAAGCTCCTCTCTTGAAAACTGCAGTTCTTCCACGAACTCTGACACACAGAAATAGCAGTCCATCACAACATACTGCCGGAACACGTTGGATTGGACAGCATTTGAACCGAGATTGCCGAAAAATTCTTCCACAAAGTAGATTACTTCTTCCTTATCACCTGTCTTTAAAAATTCCCGAACCTTGTTGCGGTCGATCGATCCGGGATCAACACTTCCGATATTGAACGATTCCCCCTGCTCATACGTCTCGTTGCCGATGTTGGCAGAGTCTACCACACGGCTTCCCTCCTCGAAGAAACGGTGGGCGAAGGCATGGCTTGCCTGCTCAAACGATGTCGGGATCTCTCTCAGCCGGTTCACCGGTTCCCCGATTCCCACATAGTAGCGGATGTGGTCGTTCGCCTGCACGATCTCCAAAAAACGTTCGATATATTCCTTCTGCTGTTGTTTTAGCTCCTCCTCGGAATCCGCCTTAAGCAGTACGGCGCGCCCCTCAAGATTGCGGTCAAATGCCGTCAAGCCCATGCCACTTTCCAGCTCGGCAAGCTTCTGCTCCGCTGCAACGACACTCTTGGAGTATTCCTCCTGTGTGTGGGAGGTCGACTGCAGCTTGATCAGCAGCACATTATAATATAGGGCAGAAATATCCATCTCCAACAACTTTGCCATCTCTAAAAGCTCCGGAACGGATTTCTGTCCCGATACGAGATGCCGGAAGAAATCTTTCTTCTCCTGCTGCAGATTTTCCTCCATCTCCCTCTTATAGCGCTCGCTGATCTCCCGCTCCCTCTTTGAAGCGGCAATTCTTCCCGACAGCGCATCAACCTCCCGGATCAGCTCATCCCCGCTGATCGGCTTCGACAGATACTGCGCCACCCCGATCTTGATTGCCTCCTTGGCATACGCAAATTCCTCATAACCGGTCAGAATGATGATCTCCATCCACGGAAATTCCTTTTTGATCAGCCGGCTCAGCTCAATGCCATCCATAAACGGCATCTTGATGTCTGTGATCACAATATCCGGCTGCAGCTTCTGGATCATTGGAAGTGCAAGCTCTCCGTCACTTGCCTCCCCGCAGAACTCGTAGCCATGTGCCGTCCAGTCGATGTTCTTCTTGATACCCTCACGGACAACAAACTCGTCCTCAACCAAAAATACCTTCAACATATTCGTCATTACCCCTTACTTCTATCCCCGAATTACTCCTTCTCACGCAACTTCTCCACAAGCGCATATACCTCCGGGCGCTTCTCCTTTAAATGTTCATCCAGCAGGTGTCTACGCTCTAAGAATTTCTCCGCAAGCTCTGGGTGCTCCTTCGCGATGCGCTCATGCACTTCGCGGCGGTGCTCCTCGATGCGGGTTGCCAGACTCTTCTCGTCTTTTCCGGAAATGTTTACGATCTCCTTCAAGTGCTCCTCCAGATGCTCTAACCACTCATCCTCGTCCAGCTCTTCCATGTGCGACCATCTGCCGTGGATCAGATTGTCCACGTCTCCGGTCTTTTTAAGCTGCTCGATCTGGAGCGCGATCTGCTTCTCCATCTGCTCCTCGGCTTCCTGACCGAATGCCCAGACAAACTCCTGCACGCGGTTGTCCGCACGCTTTCTGGACGCGCTGCGCTGCTCGTTGTCGATACCGCCCTCCAGCGGATACGGTCGGTTGATACCCATATCCTTCAGCGCGATATGCGTGGTGCGGCGCACACTTCCCTCCTCGATCATGTAGCCAAGCCCGAACTTGCGGAGCTGCTCATTGAGCTCTGCGATGTGCTCTGTCATATAGAAACGGATTCCCCTTTGTTTCAGGGATTTATATAGGATCTCAAGGCTGTCCGCCGCTGTGATGTCAAGACTTCCGATACCGCTCGCGTCCAGAATAACCGCCTTTGTATCCTCCTTGATGGCGTCCTCGATATCCCTTCGTAGTACCTGCACATTGGCAAAAAACAGATTGCTGCTGAACCGGTAGATCACAACACCGGATATCGCACACACCCGGTCACCCTCCTTCAGGTCGCGAAAATGGCTGTGCCCCGGCTGTATTCCAAGAAAACACCTTGCAGGCTTTGCCGTCCGGATGATCATCTCCGTAAAGGAAAGGATGATCCCGATCAGTACGCCGTTGATCGTACCCAGCATCAGCACACCGAAAAATGCCCCGAAAAAGATCATGCACTCTGTCCTGCTGACCTTCCACAGGCGCACTGCAAGTTCAAACTCGGTCGCGCCCCAGAGCGCCGAGATCACGATCGCCGTCAGCACCGGGATCGGCAGATAACCGATAAACCCGGTTCCGCATAAGAGCAGGACGATCATGGATGCGCCCGCCACAAGCCCGGTAAGCTGCGTCTTACCCTGATACTGTTCTCCCATGGCGGTTCTTGACACGGAACCGTTCATCGGGCAGCAGCCGGTAAATGCCGCAGCCATATTGCCGAGCGAAAATGCAAGAATCTCCCGGTTGTCATCGATCCGGTAGCCGTTTTTCTGTGCAAAGCTGTTCTCCGCAAGAAGTGTCTCCGCCATGATAACGACCGCCACGGACAGGCTGATCGTCACAACGTCTTTCATAGGTACCGCGCCAAACGCCGGAATACTCCACTTCGGCATACCCGGTTCGACTGCGGAAAGCGTCTGTATGCCCCACGCTTCAAACGGAAGCACAACGGTCAATACTGCGCCGAGCGCCATAAGCACCACCGCCATCGGGAATTTCGGGATGAGCTTCTTTGACACCAGAAGAATCACCAGCGCGATCACGCCGAGGATCACCGATGGCACATTGATGTGCTTTGCCGCTTCTGCGATATGCTCCGCCAGCTCAAAAAGCTCGCCCGTTCCGGCGGTTCCACCCATGAGCTTTGGCACCTGCATCAGAATGATCGTTGTGCAGATTCCCGTGATAAAGCCGCCCATTACCGGCGCGGAAATAAAGTTCACAAGCTTGCCCGCCCGCATGAAATAAAACGCCAGAAGCCACACTGCCACAAAAAATGCCAGTACCGGTACAACCGCCATTGCAGCCTCCGACCCCGGCTCGACCTTTAACGCGACAAGCGCGGAACCGATCAATGCCGCCGGTGCCGCGTCCACACCGAAAATAAACTGTGGCGAGGTGGAAAAAAGTGCAAATATCAGAATCGGAAATACCGATCCGTACAGACCATACACCGCCGGAAGCCCCGCGATCTGCGCGTATCCCATCG
>JBNMJQ010000018.1:0-41508 GCA_050873865.1 Agathobacter sp.
ATGACCATGATATTAGTTTCTGTGAAGATCTGCTCCCTTGGTCAGACAAGCTGCCGGCAGAATGCAGAAAGTAATTCGTTAACTAATGCCGCTCTTTGGAGCGGCTAATCAAAAAGTCACACCCACTATGGTGCGTTTACAAAACAAATCCTTAATTGTATACAAAACAGCACCTTCTTCAGCAGCACGCCGTTTAACCGGTTCGGTATAACCGCTTTTGCTGATGAATGCAAGGTGTTTAATAAGGCTGTCGGGGAAGGCTTTCGTTGCAATGACAAGATCCTCATATTCCTCCATTGGCATGGGGCGGCTCGTAAACTTACATTCACAGAATAGTGCTTCGGTGCGCTTGCGGTTATAGGCTAGAATGTCTACGTCGTCCTGTGCGTGGATTGCCGGATTGTTGCCCCACCATTTTCCTATTTCTGCGGGGATAAACGGGAGCTTCTTCGCTTTTGCCTGACGCTTTAGGAATTGTATGCAGATATCTTCAAAAGCCTGCCCCATATATGTCGGCAGCTCTGCAAGAATTTCATCGGCTGCTTCCTGTTCCCCTAACAATTCATAATAACTTTTATTTGCAAACATAAATTGATACCAGAAGCGATAAAAGTGGTCTGTTAGGGCATAGATTGTTTTTTTGCTGGTGGAACTTTCCCCGCAGGGGGTATTTTTTTCTACAAGCCGGATAGCCTGTAGCGTAATCAGGTATTTACTGCATTTGGAGCGTTCTTCGTGCGTGAAGTCGGCAATTTCAGATATTTTATTATATCCACGAGCGATTGCTTGAAGTATACTATTGTATACATTTGGCTCCCGTAGTTCCATTTTTAGTAACATGATGGGCTCGTCATATAGAAACGCACCATTGTGCAATATGGAATCCCGGATATTTTCAGCAATACTCCGCTGGTCGGAAAAGGCATTTAGGTACCGGGGGATACCGCCAAGGATTCCGTATGCAAGCAACTGATCTTCATTGCTGTAATTTGGAAAGAATTTAGCAGCATCCAGATAATCAAATGGCAGCACTTCCATTGAGGCGGTCATTCGCCCATATAACGGACTTTTATATCCCATTACTTCGTTGACCATAAAGCTTACACTCGATCCGCAAAGTACAAGCATTAGGTTTTGACTAGACCACTGATGGTCAATGGTGTGTTGCAGAATGCTTTTGATTGATGGGTTGGGTTCTGCCAAAAAAGGAAACTCATCTATGATCAATACCACTTTTTCAGTGGCGGCTTTACTGGTTAGATATTCAAATGCCTTTTCCCAGGATGGAAAGCTGGCAATATATTGGTTTTCAAAATGAAGCTGGACAAGCTTGGAGAAATCTTCAAGATTTAAGGCATCATTTTTTTCTTGCGCTGAAAAAAAGAGCGTGCTTGGGCTATGCCGGGATGAAAATTCCTGCAGGATGGTAGTTTTTCCTATACGCCGTCTTCCATACATAATTAAAAACTCAAATTGATTATGAAGATACATATTTTCAAGCTGCTCAAGTTCTTCTTTACGTCCGATCATAGGATTTCCTCCTAAAAACATAATTTATATACTTATGAGTAGTATACCTATAAGTATATAAAAATACAAGCTTATTTAAAAAATTTATTTGCCTTTTTACTCATATAAAACACTTCCTATTGACACACTATCGTTATGACGATATACTAAAACTATCGACATAACGATAGTTTTTCTTTGGAGAAATATATGCGGACGACATTAACAATATATCATGGCTCTGATCATATAATCCAATCACCGCAATATGGGCTTGGCAATCAATTTAATGATTATGGCAGGGCGTTTTACTGCACGGAATCATTGGATATGGCAAGCGAATGGGCGGTAACGGAGCAGCGGGACGGTTTTGTGAACCGGTATGAGTTAGACACTGATGGCTTGTCGGTGCTGGATCTTGGGTGTGGCGACTATCATATTCTGAACTGGCTGGCGATTTTACTTGAAAATAGAGTCTTCCGGACGGATTCCGACCTGAAACGCACGGGAAAAGAATATATTATCGATCATTTTGGAGTAGACGATAGCTTATATGATGTGATACGCGGTTATAGGGCGGATGATTCGTATTTTTCATTTGCCAATGCGTTTTTGAATAATTCTATTTCGCTGGAGCAGCTTGAAAAGGCAATGTATCTGGGACGATTGGGAGAGCAGATCGCGATCCGCAGCGAAAAGGGATTTGAACGCCTGAGATTTGCCGCAGCAACACCGGCGGGACGATTAACCTACTACCCTTTGAAAAAGGCTAGGGATGATGAAGCCCGGAGTGCGTTTCAGAAGGAGCGTAGCAATCCACTTAGCGGGACGTATTTGATGGACATAATGCGGCAGGCATGGGAGAATGATGATGAGCGCTTACAACGAGTGGTATCTGGAAGATGCGACCTGTAATCTAGGAGAGTTTTTCGATTATATGGTTCACGATCTAAAAGTGAATATTGACCAGACATTTGAGTGGTTTGCGTATTCTGCAACCGGGCATCATTTTGAAAATGGCAATCCAACCTTTTTGTGTGGAATGTCAGGCGTGGAGCTTGCAAGAAAGCTGATACATGAACTTACCGGAGACTGGATCGCAACACCACCAACGCAGGACATCAATCGCAGCCCGGAATATTGGACGGGGTGGTCGCTGGCGAATTATCAGTGGAAGAGCGAGCGGCGATTCTCGGAGATGATCGAAAAGGGGCTGACTGCTTCAAGGGTATGCGATATGTACATTTTGCATGAGGCAGGCGCAAGTAAGTTTTACGAGGCTGCAGAGGTGATCATCAGTGAGTGCGAGCAGATGAAGTGCTCACGTATAAAGCGGCTCCGGGCATACTACGGCTATACACAAAAGCAGTTAAGTGAAGCATCCGGGGTATCCCTGCGGATGATCCAGTTATATGAACAGGGACAGAACGATTTATCCAAGGCGCAGGCGGATGTGGTTAAGTCACTGGCTAAGTCATTGGGCTGCATGATGGAAGATCTAGTTTGATTTTGCAAACTTCATATGAAAAACGCAACCAAACTTGCAAAGTTCGTATGAAAAACGCAATTAAGGAGCACCTATGTGGGAAAATCTTTTCACAAAAACCATTTTAAATAGAGGCCGCGAGCTTTATGCTGGGGGCAACTGCACCATTCTCGATGATAGTGAGCGGTCTGCCTATGTCCAGGTCAGGAGCGAGAACAGGCGCAACTACTTCTATGATGTAGATTTTGATTTCGAACCGCAATCCGGCACATTTGAGATGAACTGCGACTGCCCATATGCGGAGGGGGGCTATTACTGCAAGCATATGGCGGCGGCAATCTATGAATTGAAGAATAGCGGAATTTATGAGCATGAATTTGAGCAGGAGCGCAAAGAACTGATACAGAAGCAATTGCAGCGCAGTGCTGGACGCGGACAACAGGAGGAGAACAAGGCGAGTCTGTTTGAGGAACGCACGGCAGACTATCAGTACTATTCCATGCCGTCCATCGTAGAGGATACGTTTTTTTCGGAACAGGTGGTAAAGGATGCCCGCCTTCTTGCCGGCAAGAAGCAGGTTACGATAGAGAAAGTCTCCACCGGGTATTGGAACAATAGTGCGGACAGCAGCCAGGTGTGCCATGTGGATGGAACCTTCCACCAGACGGACGGATATCTGTATAACCTGAGTTTTCTCATGAACCGCAGCGAGATCCTGCAGATGGAGTGTGGCGTGCCGGGATGCAGCTGCCACTATGATAAGGGCAACTATTTCTATACTTACCACAGGCAGAAAAAGGCTTGTAAACATATAGCCGCGCTTATGATCGCGATGGATGCTTATCAGAAAGAGCATACGGTCGGAGATGCGACGGACCGCATGGGCATGCAGATGATGGACCTGTTCCGCACGATCCATGCCAAGGAGGAAGCCAAAAAGGAACAGGTAAAGCAGGTCGTAGCCAATGTGCAGCTACAGCCCCGCTTGATCCTGGAGGATGAACAGTTTAAGCTTTCCTTCAAGATTGGCGATGACAAGCTGTATGTGATCAAGAGTATCAAGGACTTTGTACAGAAATACGAGAATAAAGATACGCTCCTTTTGGGCAAGAACAAGCAGATCAATCTTGCTACGGCACAATTTTCCGAAGAAGGCGAGAGGTATCTTGATTTTATTACCCGGGAGGTAAAGCAGGAGCTCGACCATAAGCGCAAGCTCGAGGCGAACTCCCGGTCATGGTATGCACCGGAAGTGAAGGCAGAGGGAATGGGCAATTTCCTTTACCTTTATGGAACCAGACTAGATGACTTCTTTGACATAGCAGAGGGAAGCCATATCGCGTTCACGGACAAGGATGCTGGAGAAAAGGAGACACCTACGAACCTTACGCGGGGTACTGCTTCCATCGTGCTTACACTGTCTGCGGAAAAAGAAGACCGCCAGTTTCAGTCGATCCGGATGACAGGAAGCTTTCCTGTCCTTGTGGACGGCTCCAGGTACAAGTACTTCGTGGATGATGAAAAACATGAGATATGCAGGCTGGATGAGGAAACCATGACAAAGCTTGCGCCGCTGCTTAAGCTCGCCAGATTTAACAGGATTGACCTTAGCATTGGACGAAGGAACATTCCCGAATTTTACTACAGGATTCTTCCGTATCTGCGCAAATGCGCTGTGATTGATGACCGGGTCGGAGATGAGGTCAATGAATTCCTCCCGAGGGATGTTGAGTTCCTGTTTTATCTGGATGCGGAGAAGGACAGAATGACCTGCCGGCCGGTTGCCCGATATGAAGATCAGACATTTTCCGTGCTGGATTATTGGGAACAGAATCCAGGCGTTGATGCGTTTCGTGACAGACTCCGCGAGATCGAGGCGGGACAGAGGGCAATGTCCTATTTCCCGGAGCGTGGATCGGGGGAGGAAAGTGACCTTCTGATATCACAGGGGGATGAGGAGGCTGCATACCGGATTTTGGATGAGGGCGTCTCTGCCCTGATGGAACTTGGGGAGGTTCATTGTACGGACCGCTTTAAGAGCCGTAACATTCGCCGGAGTGTCAAGATTTCGGTGGGCGTTTCCGTTAAGAGTGAGATCATGGATCTTGAGATTTCCTCGGACAATCTTTCCACGCAGGAATTGCTTGAGATTTTAAACAGCTATCGTCTCAAGAAGAAATATCACCGCCTGAAAAACGGCGATTTTGTGGACATCACCGACGAGAGTATTGCAGAGCTTAGCTCCATGATGGATACCATGCATATTTCGCCCAGGGAATTTGCGGAGGGGAAAATGCATCTTCCGTTGTATCGTGCAATCTATCTGGACAAGATGCTAGAGTCCTGCCAGGAGATTTATGCGAGCAGGGACCACTATTTCCGCAATCTTGTGAAGGATTTTAAGACGGTTGGGGATTCGGACTACGAGCTTCCGGATAACCTGAAAAAGGTACTCCGCAACTACCAGAAGTACGGATACAAATGGCTTCGCGTGCTGGCGGAGAACCACTTCGGCGGCATTCTTGCGGATGATATGGGACTTGGCAAGACGGCTCAGATCATCAGTGTGCTGCTTGCCACCCACAAGGAGTCCGGCAGACCGTCATTGATCGTATGCCCGGCATCGCTTGTGTACAATTGGCAGGCAGAGTTTGACAAATTCGCACCGGAGATGACAACGCTTGTGATCGCGGGGACGCAGAGCGAGCGGAAGGAACTTCTGACCCGTGTAAAGGATGAGATTTCCGCGCAGCCAGCCGTAGCCACCCAAACGGACACTGCCGCGCAGCCAGCCGTAGCCGCCCGGCCGTATGACGTCCTGATCACATCCTATGATCTTCTAAAACGTGATATTGCGGAATATGAAGATATGCGCTTCGAGTACCAGATCATCGATGAGGCGCAGTACATTAAGACTCATACGACTGCCGCAGCCAAAGCGGTAAAGGTGATTCAGGCAAACCATCGCTTTGCCTTGACGGGAACGCCGATCGAGAACCGCCTGAGTGAGTTGTGGAGCATTTTTGATTACCTGATGCCCGGTTTTTTATATAGCTATGATGTGTTTAAGAAAGAGCTTGAGACACCGATCGTCAAGACGAAAGACGAGGAGGCAACAAGGCGATTAAAACGCATGGTTTCACCGTTCATTCTGCGGCGTCTCAAGAAGGACGTTCTAAAGGATCTTCCGGATAAGATGGAAGAACTTCAGTATGCTCACATGGAGGCGGGACAGCAGCAGTTATATGATGCGCAGGTGGCTCATATGAAGGATATGCTTGGCAGGCAGGATGAGGAGTCATTCAGGAAGAACAAGATCCAGATTCTGGCAGAACTTATGCGTATTCGCCAGATATGCTGTGACCCATCACTTATGATAGATAATTACAAAGGAGAATCTGCAAAAAGAATCGCGTGCCTTGACCTGATTGAGAGTGCGATTGAAGGCGAGCACAAGATGCTCATTTTCTCCCAATTTACCACGATGTTGGAACTGCTGGCGGAGGATCTGAAGGATCGCGGAATCCCTTACTATATGATTATCGGCGCAACCCCGAAGGAGAAGCGTGTGCAGATGGTAAACGAGTTTAACACAAATGATGTCCCGGTGTTTCTGATATCGCTCAAGGCCGGAGGCACAGGACTGAACCTGACGGGCGCGGATGTGGTCATCCACTACGACCCATGGTGGAATGTCGCGGCGCAGAATCAGGCAACCGATCGTGCGCACCGTATCGGTCAGACGAAGGTTGTTTCTGTGTACAAGCTGATCGTGAAGAACTCCATCGAGGAAAAAATCGTTAAGATGCAGCAGGAGAAGGCGGATCTTGCAGACGCCATCTTAAACGGAGAGAATGGAAATGTAGTCAATATGTCGAAAGACGACCTGTTGCAGCTGCTTTCCGAATAAAAAAAGCATCTATCTATGATCCGGCCCTTTTTCAAAAGGAGAATCATAAGATAGGTGCTTTTATCATGTAATTGCAATTACTGTTATGGCAAGGTGCTGCGCATTACAGTCTGAACTTTCGGAACAGGTGTAATCTTAAGCTTGATCGTTCCGACCGGTACATAGCCTTCTGTAAAGGTGACGGATGAATCCGGGGTACCGCAGAGAGCGAAGTATATGGTTTTGTCGAATTTGGTGTAATTGGCGTTGGAATCCGGCAGTACACCATAGTCGACATATTGGCCGATGGTAAGGTTGCTGTAATCCATGTCCAGATCAAATGCGCATGTCATCAGTGCATCTACACTTGTTGCATGGAGTCCGTTGTAGGCCTCGTCATTGATATTGGAAGCCAGCGTGTCATTGTTATCGCTAAAGATGCCGACAACATTGTTTTTCTGGTTCAGGCTTGCATTGAACAGTGTTCCACCGCCGGATGCTGATACCTGCTTGTAGGAGAAATCAGCATGGATTGGATAGTTTGAGTTGTTTGTGACCTTGATCGCGTTGTTTTTGCCATCAATGCATTTCTTAACAACCCAGCCGCCGCTTACCTGATCTGTCTTATTTACAGAGTAGGTGTGCGTCTCAGGGTCCCAGGTCTGACCGAAATCATAAGAAAAGTTCATGTCGCCATAGTCAACGCGGACACTGTAGATGATCTTGTCAGAAGAACCTATAACCTCTGCGGAAACCGGAATATCACTTTCACTCCAGTTCTCAATAGCATTGCCATCCGCGTCCTTTACCTCGTCTACACTGTCAGGTGTTGCGTAACCCTCTATCGTCAGAGGACTTCCGGAAGATGCTTCGGTAGCGAAAACTGCTGTCGGAGCTGCCGCAACAAGTGAAAGGACGAGTACACCGGAGGCAGCGATTGCCTTTAAGTTACCTTTCATAAATATGTCTCCTTCCTTGGATAAAATAAACAATTCCGTTTATCTCAAATTACCACGAAAACAACCATAAATCAAGGAGATAAAAGGAAATAGTGCCTACAAAAAGGCTTGCCACCATATGTTGTATATGCAATACTGCCGTGCCAAAGGGCGCTCCTTGTGCCAAAAGGAACGTCCCCAGTTACCATGCTTGCAGGATGGTAGATATGGAGGTTGTTCCGGCACTGTACCAGGTCTCGGGTTCGAATGCGTAGATGGTTACGGTAATGGCGGCAGCCTCATTTGCGAACGTCCGGAGACGTGGAATGGATGCAACATATTCGCCGGGGCGGATCACGCCTGTTTTGTATAAGATATCGCCGCTTTCATCGGAAGAAATCTCACATACCAGATTAACGGTATTGGAGGATGGGTTGGTAAAAAAGGCATTGACAGAGCCGTCCTCCTGCTGGTAGAGATTTGCGGCAATACCGAATTCATATCCGAAATTGGTTGTGACCGTATCGTACAGGTATCCCTCATCGGGAGAAGGAGTACCCTGGCTGGCGCTGGTATCAAAACGAGGCGGCCGGTATCCATTTCTTATTCCGGCAACAAGAAGGATTAGGGCAATGACAACCAATACGGCTGCAACCCCGGCGAACAGATATACCCGCTTCTTTCCGGTCTGTACCTTCAGATTCTGGGAACGGTAGCTTGATTTCATATGTCTGATACCTCCTATTCTGTAATGGTCAGATTAACAGGAAGTTCTGTCTCGACCATTGCCTTGTCATGGGTATCTACATCATAGGATGTCAACACCGCATAACCGGAGCAGCTTCCGGCAGAAAGTGAGGCTCCTTCCAGAAGTGTTGCTCTTTCAAGACGGTAGCCGGGATAAACAGCCCCTGTATGTGCAATTTCTGTCCGGGTTCCGTCCTCATTTTCTACTACAAGTGAAAGAATCACGCAGTTGGTGTTTCCGGAGGGGTTGGTAAAATAAAACTGGCATTCACCGGAGGAGAGAGAGACGGTAATCTCCTGCCCAAGCGTGAATGAAAGCGAATGGGTAAATCCATCGGAATCCGTATCGCCCTGCGTGTTGCCGGCAGGATCGATTTCGGAATCTGTTCCATCCGTTGCCCCCGGCTCCGGAGCCTGTGTACTCTGTGTCTGATGCGGATCCTGGGCGACCGGGCTGTAAATGGAATTCCCCCCGCCGGAGGAAGCTGAAAATACTGCCGCACTTAACACCATGACAGAACTTGCCGCGACTGCAAGCGGAATGACCGGAAGCATGAAAAATTTCATCTTACCGGCAGCGTAACTCTGGAAAATGTGCCCGTTATTGACACCGACAAGCCCGCCGGCATTGATATCCCCGCCTTTGGTATAAAGACCCACGACTGCACCACAGTAGCCGATGGCTCCCTCGTTGACTGCTGCGATTCCACCACAGCATCCATCCCCCCTGATCTGGCAGTCAAGAGTGAGGTTATAGACATTACCCTTCAAGTAACCAAAGAACCCCTTTTTGCTGCAGTGCTCATCCTTGATGACAAAATTGGTGACGGAATAGCCGTTGCCGTCAAATACGCCGTTAAAGGCACATGAACGCTCGGTCCCGATAGGTGTCCAGACCTTGCCTCCGAGGTCAATATCTGCGTCCAGGCGTACAGAGGCATTGACGAAGCGGATATCGCCGTTATTGACCATTTCTGCAAAAAGCAGGAGATTTTTCGCATCCTTGATGGAAAGAACCTGTTTTGCGGAGAGGCTGCGGAAGGCATCCGGAAACATCCAATGATTTTCCTGAAAGCACAAAAGCGGGCGCTTGCCGGTAAATGACCAGATATTTTTCATGTCAAAACCGGCTTTCGCGGCATCGCCGGCATTATGTATCTTATGGGAGTCAAGCCCGCATTTGCGATCCCAGAGCTGGTCATTTTTCCCGTGGGAGGGAGCCTGGTCATAGATGAAAAAGCAGCCGTCACCGAGCTGGGTGCGCGTACCGGAAAAGCCGCCGGACAATCCGCTGGCGGTGTATTCACAGAAGCTTTTGGCGATGCTACCCTTGTTCTCTCCGGCAAAACCGCCGGAGACATATTTCTTTCCGTTGAAGCTGGTCACACAGTAGCAGTTTTCAATCTCCCCGGTATTGGAAGCAACAAAACCACCGACTAGTCCTTTACGTTGAGCCATAAATAAAGAATCCTTTCTTTACAAAATACCGAAAACACGCAGCAGGATCAGCAATGTGCATGCCATATTAAAAATTGAGATGGCGCAGACAGCAGTCACGATCCGGTGAAGTGACTTTACACTTTGCTGTGTGGCAAACACATCCATGGAGGCTTCGAGATCGTCAATGAGATCGGAGGTGTAATGGCAGGCAGCCTTAGTCACCGCATTCATGCGATCAGCAATCTGATACTTGGTATCTTCTGTGCCTTTCTGGCAGGCACTTAACACTTCGGCTGAGGCAGCATGCTGTGCCTGAAGCTGATCAAGCTTGTGGCTGATGTCGTTTACCTTTTCCGTCAGCGTATCTGTTTTGCCTGCGAGGTAATCCAGGCTGATGGTGTTCTGTGGCATGGAATAGTCGCCGGGTGCATGGTGGCCGGTATCACGCTTTTCTTTGTTATATCCCTGTACAAGTTCAAGTCCCATAGGGTGCCTCCTTTATATGGTTAAAGCATAAGCAGTTCCGCGTTTTCAGCTGGTTAGTAAAATAAAACATATTTTATGGTATATCGGCTTTTCCGTATGAAAAAGTAACCCCGAAAGTATATTTTGCGGGGAACCAGAAGATAATAATACCGCAGAAAAGGAGGACGCAGAATATGAGTGGACAGGCAGTAAACGGAGATACCGTATCATTGTTGAAGGAATGTGATTCCGGCTGCAAGATGGCTACCGACAGCATTGAGCAGATTGGTCAGTTCGTGAATAACCAGGAGCTTAGTGAGGTCATTGCAAAGTACAATCACGATCATATTGCGCTGGGGGAGGAGATCCATCAGCTGCTCAATGATCTTGGAGAGCCGGAGCAGGATCCGGGTGTGATGGCAAAGGCATTTGCATGGATGACATCGCAGATCAAGATGATGGTAAAGGGGGACACACATCAGGCGGCAAGTATTTTGACAGACGGCTGCAATATGGGAATCAAATCGCTCAACGAATACCGCAACGAGTACCGGGATGCAGATGAAAAGACAACACGGCTGTGTGACAAGCTGATCAAGATGGAAAAGAACTTTATGGGAGATCTTGAGCAGTTTCTGTAGGAAAACGCAAAAAAGGGGTTGGATAGAGCACAAGATGTGGTATGATAAAAACAGATACTATTGTGCCGGGTATTGCCGGGGGCAGGATACCTGATATGGCAGCGAGGAAAATACGATGGAAGTATGCAACAATCCCGAACAGGCTGAAAAGCTAAAAAAAGAATTACAGGAGAGCCGGTCGACAGATCTGCGGCATGTGATTGAGCTATGCGATCAGCTTGAGGAATATGCGCACCGGGCAGATGACAGGGAGCTGCTGGGCTATATCTTTTTCTACAGGGGGGAAGCCCATTACATTTTAAATGAAATAAAAGAGATGTTTCAGTCTATGGCGCAGGCGGTGACCTACCTTACCGAGACAGAACAGTGGAACCTCCTGTCGCGGGCTTACAACATGATGGCGATCGCGTCCATCAACCGGGGACAGGCTCCGGTTGCGGTAGACTATTATCTGACGGCATTAAAATGTGCAAAGGAGCATGGCGCGAATGCGATCATCTCCAGCATACATATCAACCTTGGCTATCTGTGTATGCAGAATGGGGTATATGATGAAGCGAGGACTCATTTTGAGGAGGCACACAAGCTGTACTGCGGTCTGGAGAACAAGCGTCCGCACATAGGCAAGCTGACTATGATCTATACGAATCTTGTTTCCTGTTATATGCTGACAGGCGACATGGAGCGGGCTTCCTATTATATGGAACGGCTGGAGCGGGAATGCCGCCCGCACTTTACCCATATGGATCAGGTTTATGTCGGATGCATGGAAGCACGTTTCTATCACCTGAACGGTGACTATGCCAGAAGAGATGAGACGATCCGGGAGATTATGAGCGGCTTTAAAGGGGGCCGCATGCCGATTCTCGATTTGTTTGATGATTTATATTCCCTTTGTGAGCTGGCCCTTGAAGTCAAAGAGTATGATGTATTTTTACAACTCATCCATGAACTTGAGCCGGTTGTGTCCCATACCGGACTTTTAAACCTTGACCGGAAGGTGCAGGAGCTTAAGATCAGCTACTATGCGATATGCGCAAATGAGCCGGAGTATCTGAGGGCAACCGCACGCTATTTTAAGCTGAGCCAGCGCATGGAGACGGAAAGCAAGAGCATGATCGCCAATATGATCCAGGTCAGAACAGCTCTTGAAAGAGCAAGAGAGAGTAAAAGGAAAGTGGAGGAGATGAATGCAATTCTGACGGAAAAGTCAGAGACGGACGCACTCACAGGACTTGCCAACCGCTATCGGATGACGGATGTTTTCCAGCAGATGATGGATGAATGTCTGCATGAGGGCAAACCACTTTCCGTTGAGATTCTTGATATTGATTATTTCAAAGAGTATAACGACAACTACGGGCATCAGGCGGGAGATGAGTGCATCCGCAGGGTGTCATCCCTGATTGGGGCAATGCAGGATGAGCAGGTCTTCTGTGCAAGATACGGTGGAGATGAATTTATTATCATCTACAAGGGACTTGATGAACAGGAGGTGCTTGAACGGGCACAGAAGCTGAAGCAGGACATCATGAACCTTGCAATCGAGCATGCGTATTCCAAGGCACTTCCGATCGTGACAATCTCGCAGGGAATCTGCCGGTCTGTTCCGGTGGAGGAGAATAAGAGCTGGGATTTCCTTCATGTTGCCGACGAATACCTGTACAAAGTCAAAAAGCACCGCAGAAATGATATCTGTGCGGGAACAATAAGGGGGAAATGCCGCATTTTAGGCGACGAATAACTTCGTTACATGAACGGATCTGCCGGATTTTGAATTAAATTTTACTTGCGTTTGACCACGGTACGAAGTAAAATCAATCATAGATGATATAGTAAAGAAGTAACAAAAGAAGAGGAGAATGCATATGCGCAGTAATTATTTTCGTGACAAGAAGATCGCAGACAAGCTCGCGGTCGTATTGAAAGCAGCATTTTTGGTATTATTGATCAACAATATTCTGTTTGGCGTATTGATGATCGTTTTTGGACACCCGATATTTCTGATTATTCCGGTTATTGGAACAATTGCGATGCCGATTCTCGGACAGAAGGTTGTCAAGGCACTTACAAAGAATATTCTTGAGCCTTTGAACCAGATTGAGCAGGCATCTCAGGCTATGGCAGAGGGCAATCTTGACATTGAGATAACCTACGATGCAGAGGATGAGCTTGGAAGACTTTCCGCAAGCTTCCGCAATACCGCGGCTTTCTTAAAGGAAATTGTCGAGGATATGGATCAGCTTCTGACAGAGTTCTCCAAGGGCAACTTTACCGCAGATTCCAAGAACAGAGAGATCTATCGTGGCAGCTTTGCACAGCTTTTAGAGAAGCTTCGCGCAGTTGAGAGCGGCATGAGTGAGACGCTCTTTAACGTACAGGAGTCATCCGATCAGGTTTCTGCGGGTGCGGACCAGCTTGCACAGAGTGCCCAGGGATTAGCAGAGGGCGCGACCGATCAGGCAGCAGCTCTTCAGCAGCTGACTTCCTCCATCAACGAGGTCGCAGACCATGTTGCAGAGAATACCAAGTCTACAGATCGTGTACATGACCAGGCAAAGCAGGTTGCAATCAAGGCTGACAGCGGTACTGCCAAGATGAAAGAACTCATTGAGTCCATGCGCAATATTTCCGAGACTACAAACGAGATTCAGGCAGTCATCGGAAAGATCGAGAACATTGCAAGCCAGACCAACCTCCTTTCTTTGAATGCTTCTATCGAGGCAGCACGTGCAGGAGAGGCAGGACGTGGTTTCGCAGTTGTTGCTGAACAGATTAAGGCACTTGCTGAGGAGAGTGCTTCCTCCGCAGAAGAGACTCGTGTAATGTTGACCAACAGCTTGAATCAGGTTGAGAACGGAAGCAGGGTTGCTGATGAGACCTCTCAGTATATGTCTGAGATGGTTGAGCAGCTTGACCTTGTTGTTATGGAAGTTGCAAAGATCCGTCAGGTATCTGACCAGCAGGCAGAATCTGTTAAGCAGATTTCTCTTGCAGTAGACCAGGTAAACGGTGTTGTACAGTCCAACTCCGCTACTTCCGAAGAAGTATCCGCTACCAGCGAAGAGCTGTCTGCTTCTGCAGAGGGTCTTGACGAGATGGTATCCGGTTTCCAGATCCGCAAATAAATACATACAGAATCACAAGAGCCGTTCCGACGTCGGAACGGCTCTTTTTTTGTGCAATAAAGCATTAAGGGTAAATAATGTATACACTAACACAAAATATAAGGGAAAATTATACACTAATATAATAATCGCTTAATTGAAGCGCGAAAGCGGAAGGGTGTGACGCCAATGCACCTGAAACACTAGATAAACGGTATATACACTAAGCGTTTTGACGTGAATATATAAAAAGTGATAGATTCCTTAATGTATAAAGTGTATATTTTTCTTTGAACATAACATGAAGTACAGTTGTATATAAGTACATAAGAGGAGGACGCGATATCCTATGAAATCTAACAAAGATAAAATATATGACTTTATAAAACTTCACGGCAATGGAGCACCGGATGGTGGCATTTCTACCGCATATATTGCCGATGCACTTGAACTGCAACGAACAAATGTAAGCAGCATCCTCAACCAGCTGACGAAGGAAAAGCGGATACAAAAGTCAAATGGCAGACCGGTTTTATACCGGATTGAAGATGAGGACGGCGGGAAACCCGATTGCTTTTTCGGACTGCTCGGGCATGACGGAAGTTTAAAGCAGGCGGTTCAGCTTGCGAAGGCAGCAGTGTTGTATCCGGGCAGGAGCTTAGACACTATGATCGTTGGAGAGAGGGGAACCGGCAAGAGCAGACTTGCGAAGCGGATGTATCAATTCGCATTGGATCAGAGCGTACTTCCGGAAAATGCACCATACATTGAGCAGGATTGCAGGGATTATGTCTCCAACGAACATTTGGAGGAGGATCTGGAGGAAATCTGGAAAAAGGCTGACAACGGGATGATCTTTCTTGGAAATGTGCAGTTTTTGAGCAGTAGGGCAAAAAAGGCACTGCTTGCATACATACAATCTGCACGCCGCAACTACACCGTTATTATCAGCTGCACGGATCGAAGCCAGATCGGGGATGAGTTTCTGACAGAATTTCCGGTACAGATCGAGCTTCCGACACTTGCAGAAAGACCGTTAGAAGAACGGCTTATGATGATCCAGCATCTGTTTTCCAAGGAGGCAGCCAGAGTAAAAAGAACGCTGGTAGTCCGGGGAGATCTGGTTCGGGCACTTTTACTGTATGAGTGTGAAGCAAATTACTATCAGCTTAAAGGCGACATTAAAATCGGCTGCGCAAACGCATACGTCAGGGAATACAGGAATCAGGATGAGATACAGCTTTTCCTGAGTGATTTTGCAAATTGTGTCCGCAAAGGACTTTTGCAGTACCGGCTGCGGCAAAAAGAAGTAGATGAGCTGGTGAAGTTTGAACAGGTCTTTTCCTTCGACGGAACCACGGTCAACATCCGGGAAGAAGCGAAGGATAGTCTTTATGACAAGCTAAACAAAAAGGCAAGAGAACTCAACGAGACCGGATTTGGGGAAGATGAGATCAATATGCTGCTGAGCGCGGAGGTGGACAGATCCTTCAACACCTATAAGGCTGACTTGGTAAGCTCAGTTGTGGATAAAGCGCAACTAGAGGTTCTGGTGGATAGCAGATTGATTGATATTGTGGAGGGTTTTTTGACAGATGCCGGGCGGCGGTTGAAGAGAACCTTTCCAAACTCTGTATTTTATGGCTTGTGCCTTCATATTAACGCAGTTATTCACGGCAACCGTGACTCTGCACCGCTGGATCAAAAACAGGTGACAGATATTTTAGCGTATCACAAACAGGAGTATCTGCTAAGCATGGAGCTTGCGGATGCGCTTGCCAAAGAATACCACATCGAATTTCCGGTGGAGGATGTCATCTTTATCACGATGTTTTTATACCCGAAGGCAGAAGAGGTGGCGCGGGTGGAAAAGCCGGTGATCCTGTTCGCGTTTTACGGAGAGGGCATTGCAACTGCGATTGTAAAGACGATTACCTGCATGACACAGTGGGAAAATGTATATGCATTCGAGCTGGCTTATGGGAAAGCAACGCAGGAAACCTACGATACCTTAAAATCATATATTGCGGATATTCATCAGGGTGAGGGTGTGCTGGTTATTTACGATAGCAGCTTTTTGTCGGATATGTTGATGGATATCGAGGAAGAACTTGGAATCGTAATCCGGCAGATAGTTTTTCCGGTGGCGACGATCGGAATTGAGATCGCGAGAAAGGCTCTTACCGAACATAACATAGATCATGTGTACCGCTACGCTGTAAAAAATGCCGGCTTCATTGGTAAATATAACAAGAACTACATCGTAACTCTCTGCACTACGGGCAGAGGCGGCGCGGAGGAACTTAAGAGGTATATTGAGCGGTACGGGCAATTAAATGATACAGAGGTGGTTGCCCTTGGAATGGCGGATAAGGAAGAGCTTGACGCAGCTTTTAAGAAGCTGATGCGGAATGGACTGATAACCTGCGTTGTAGGAACCTTTGATCCGGGGCTGTTCGCAATCCCATTTATCTCTATCAGTGAGGTTTTCGGGACGAAGAAAGAAAATCTGCCGAAGCTGCTAAGCCTTGAGCGGGAAGCCAAGAAACAGATCGATTACGACTCGATGTTTGAGTATCTTGGGGAGCAGCTAGAGCATACCAGCATGGAGAAATTGAAGAAAGTATTGCCGGAGCTGCTAAAAGAGATCAATGCACAGATTACGGAATTGTCGCTTGACACGGAGGCGGGATTGCTCATTCATATCGCTTGCTGTGTGGAGCGGCTGATCGAAAAGGAACCGACAGCAGCCAATCCAAGAAAAAAGGTGATCTTTTCCAAGTATGAGCGGGAGTTCAAGCTGCTTCTTAAGATTTTCAAACCTTTGGAAAAGACATTCCATATCATTATCAATGATGATGAGATCGCAAATATTTTAACGATTATATATCAACTATAAACAGGATAAGGAGGAACTTATGAATCAGGAGATTGCAGAAAAACTTGAGGAAATTTCAATGATGATCATTGCAAATTCCGGCGCTGCCAGATCGGAGGCGTTCTCGGCGCTGGCAGAGGCAAAAAAAGGAAATTTTGAGGCGGCACAAGAGCAGCTGAGGAGTGCGGAGGAGAGCTTGCAGACAGCGCATGAATCACACCGGCAGCTTTTGAAGATGGATGCCTCAGGGGAGGTGGAAAATGTCAGCATTCTGCTTTGTCATGCACAGGATCATTTGATGGGAAGCGCGCTTGCGATGGACCTGATAAAGGAAATGATCGAACTCTACAAAAAAAATTAGGTGGAAAGGGGGATTTACGATGGAACGGAAAGTATTGTTGATATGTGCAGGGGGTATGTCAACAGGAATCCTTATGAAGAAGATGGAGAAATACGCAACAGAACAGGGAATCCATCTTAAGATCGAGGCGATTGGCATGTCAGCGTATGAGGAGGTTTACAAAGACTATGATGTCATCTTGCTAGGACCGCAGGTGTCCTACAAGAAAGCCGAGATCGAGGAGGCTACCCAAAAGCCGATTGCTGTGATCGCTGCGTATGATTACGCGGTTGGCAACGTGGCAAATATTATGAAACAGGTTGATGAGCTTTATCGCTAATGGGGTTAATGGAAGGGAGAAGGACTATGGCGAATTTATATGAAAGCAAGCCGATGCAGGCGGTTAAAAAAATGGGGGAGAAGGTAGTTGCCAACAAGGGTATACAGGCAATCTCCTCAGGAATGATGATGACGATGGGCGTCATCCTTTTAGGAGCAGTATTCCAGTTACTTGCGGTTATCTTAAACAATGTGGGAATCCTTGAGACAACATCCGGTCTGTACAATGCACTTATGGTGCCGTACAAGGTATCTATGGGATTTATCTCACTTTACGTCTCATTTACGATCGCGTACTCTTACGCGAAATCCTTAAAGATGCAGGCACTTATGGCAGGTATCAATTCCATGCTTGTATTTTTCATTGCAGCAGCGCCGATCAAGACGGTTAATCTGGCAGATGATGCCGGAACCTTTACCGGAATGGACACGATGGCACTTGATGCAAAGGGAATGTTCGTTGCAATCATCGTTGCACTTACGACTGTGCAGCTGACACATTTCTTTGAAAAACACAATCTGGTAATCAAGATGCCGGATGCAGTGCCGGAGTTTTTACAGGAAACGTTCCGTTCACTGATACCGCTGGTGGTCAATGCATCCATCTGGACCTTGTTAGGTCATGGCTGTGTGGCACTCACAAACACCGCACTTCCGGTACTTGTAACCGGCTTGCTTGGAATGCCGCTTGCAGCGCTGACGAGCGTTCCGGGTATTATCATTATTGTTATTATCGCGAGCCTCTTATGGACGATGGGCGTGCATGGAACTGTTGCAGTGTATGCGGCAATCGCAGCACCTCTTATGCAGTATTATGCAACGAACTATGCAAACCACGAGGCAGGAAATCCGTTGGTATTTATGCCAATCGCATTGTTTGGAATCATCAACTGCTGTGGTGGAACAGGAAATACGCTGGCACTTTGTGTGATGGGACTGTTTTCAAAGTCAGAGCAGATTAAGGCTGTCAGCAAGGCGGCGATCGTTCCGGGATTATTCAACATTAACGAGCCGGTAATTTTCGGTTACCCGATCATGTACAACCCGATCCTGAGCATACCGTTTATTTTAAACTCTGTACTTACAATGATCATCTGCTACTTTGGCTACATGATCGGACTTTTCAAACCGGCATACATATCGATCACTGCGAATCTGCCGGTCGGCTTTGCACCGTATCTGACAACGCTTTCATGGACCAACATACTGATTCCGGTCATTGCGTTTGCAGTTGCATTCCTGTGCTATTGGCCATTCTTTAAGGTATATGAGAAGCAGCTTATGGAAAAGGAAGCTATGAAGGAAGAAGCATAATGAGAGAATTTTCAAATCGGTTCCCGGACGGCTTTTTATGGGGTGGAGCCGTCGCGGCGAACCAGATCGAGGGCGCGTGGCAGGAAGGCGGGAAGGGCGATTCCATTGCAGACCACATCACTGCGGGGTCGAAAACTTCCCCGCGGCGCTTTACAAAAGCAATCCGTGCAGAAGAAGTATATCCAAGCCATGATGCAGTAGATTTTTACCATAATTACAAAGCGGATATTGCTCTTTTAGCGGAAATGGGCTTTAAGGTATTCCGGACATCGATCGCATGGAGCCGTATTTTCCCGCGGGGGGATGAGCAGGAGCCGAACCCGCAAGGACTTGCATTTTATAGAGAGGTATTCACCGAATGCAAAAAGCATGGGATCGAGCCGATGGTAACGCTGTCGCACTATGAGATGCCATATACGCTGTGTGAAACATATGGTGGATGGGCAAACAGGGAAGTCATAACATTTTTCTTGCGGTATTGTGAAGCGGTGTTTACGGAATATAGGGATCTGGTACATTATTGGATCACCTTTAACGAAATGAACACATTGGTGAGCCGTTTTGGAAAGGTGCTCGGCGGAGGAATCCTTCCGGAAGACGGAGAGGATCTGTTTGGACTCCTTAGGAAAGAGCCGGAGACAACCGGAGAAAAAAGCCGTCGGTTTACGGCTTTGCATAATCAGTTTGCCGCAAGCGCCAGGGCAGTTATGCTTGCACACCGGATAAACCCGGATAATCAGGTGGGGTGTATGATATCGGCGGCAGGGGTGTACCCGTATACCTGCAGCCCCGATGATGTGCTGGAAGCGCAGGCGCAGATGAACAGAAGCAATTGGTTTTGCGGAGATGTTTGTGTCAAGGGAAAGTATCCTTACTTCATGGAGCGCTTTTTCCGGGAAAATGATATCGTTATAGAAAGAGACTCCTCGGATGATGAAATCCTGCAAAATGGAACGGTAGATTTTTTCAGCATCAGTTACTATTGCTCCCGGTGTGCAAGCACGGATGCGACGGTAAAGAAGGGCGCGGGCAATATGATGCTTGGTGCTGCCAACCCATATCTTCCGGCAAGCGAGTGGGGATGGATCATTGATCCGAAGGGGCTGCGCTATCTCCTGAATGAGATATATGGCAGATATGGAATCCCGATCATGATCGTAGAGAATGGACTTGGTGCGGTCGATGAGGTTGCGGAGGATGGACATATCCATGACACTTATCGGATCGAGTACCTGCAGGAACATATCCGGCAGATCCGTGAGGCAATAAGAGACGGAGTGCACGTAATGGGATATACCGCGTGGGGCTGTATCGACCTGGTCAGCGCCAGCACCGGCGAGATGAAAAAACGCTATGGATTTGTCTATGTTGACAAAGACGACGCAGGAAACGGAACATTACAGCGGAAAAAGAAGGATTCTTTCGCGTGGTATCAAAAATGTATAGAAACAAATGGGGAATCCGTATAGAATGAATGGAGGAGGAAGTATGGTTCAAAGAGAGACACAGATTGTCAATAAAACAGGACTGCATGCGCGCCCTGCATCGGATTTTGTGCTCGCTGCCAAAAAGTTTGAAAGCAGCATAACCATCCGGAAGGAAGGCGGGGGAGCAGTAAATGCCAAATCGATAGTCCGCTTGCTGGCGGAATGCATCGGGCAGGGAACAAAGGTAGAACTGACCGCGGAGGGCGCGGATGAAGCCGAGGCGGCAGATGCTCTTGTGGCTCTGATCGAGAGTGGGTTTGGAGAGTAAAGAGGAGGAACATGCCATGAGAAAGGTTTTGACAGGAAATCCTGTCTCGGAAGGAATTGCACTCGCAAAAGCGTATGTGTACCGTCCGGGAACGATCGTAGCAGAAAGCGGGACATTTGAGCAGGGGCAGGAAGCTGCATATTTGGAAGCCTTTCAAAAAACAGCAGATGCGGCGGCAGCAGAATTAAGGGAGATACGCCAGCGTCTTGAGGCAGAGAACCCTAAGCAGGCAAAGATTTTTGCGGCACATGCAGAGCTGTTAGAGGACGAGGAGATTGTAGGTGAAATCCGGGATGCAATCAAAACAGAGCGTATTTATCCGGATCAGGCAATCGAGCGCGTCTATTCGGAATTTGCCGCGATTTTGTCAGGAGTGGACGATCCGCTGATTGCGGGGAGAGCCGCAGACCTATGTGATGTAAAGAACCGCCTGTTGCGCATCTATCAGGGGAAAACACAGCACAATCTGTCAGAGCTTTCCGAAGATGTGATTGTGGTTGCACACGATCTGCTTCCAAGTGATACAGCAACGATGGACCGGCAGCATGTAAAAGGAATCGTTACAGAGATCGGAGGTACAAATTCGCACTCTGCAATTTTGGCGAGAAGCTTTCAGATCCCCGCAGTGCTTGGGGTGGCAGATGCGGTAAGCAGGATAGAAGCTGGAGCGCTGCTGGTGGTAGATGCAATTTCGGGGACGATCATACAGGAGCCGACCGGGCAGGAAATAGAGACGTGTAGAGCGCGGGGAATGCAATTTGAAGAACAGCGGGAGAAAGCGCGTATATATCTGGATCAGCCTGCAGCACTTAGCGATGGCACAAAGATCTCGATCGGGATCAATATAGGCTCCGCAGAGTTTGAAGTGCCGCAGACGCAATTTGATTTTGTCGGATTGTTCCGCACTGAATTTTTGTATATGCAGCGGGACAGTTTCCCGGATGAGGAGGAGCAGCTATACGCATATAAGCGTGTGCTTGCGAATGCCAAGGGTAATCCGGTGACACTTCGCACACTCGATATCGGCGGGGATAAAGAATTGCCCTACATGGAACTGCCGAATGAGCAGAATCCGTTTTTGGGAAAACGGGCGCTCCGGTTGTGCTTGTCCGAGAGGGAACTGTTTATGACGCAGCTGCGGGCTGCCCTTCGTGCATCCGCCTTTGGACCATTGCAGATAATGTTTCCTATGGTGGGAAGCATGGATGATCTTTACCGGGCGAAGGAGTGCGTGCAGCAGGCAAAACAGGAACTGACGGCGCAAAAGCTCGCCTATGATGAGAATATAAAGCTTGGCATCATGATCGAGATTCCGTCCATTGCACTGATTGCAGATCAGGCTGCAATGGAGGTGGACTTTGCAAGCGTTGGTTCTAATGACCTCACCCAATATGTCTGTGCTGCGGATCGCATGAACCCGGAGCTAAGTGCATACTATCAGAGCCTTTCGCCGGCAATGCTCCGGCTGCTGGGCTATGTATTTGAGTCCTTTGATGCCTGTGGCAAACCGGTGTCGGTATGCGGGGAACTGGCGGGAAATCCTAAGGCAGCGGTGTTGCTGGTCGGGCTCGGCGCGCGCAAGCTTAGCATGAGCAGCGGCAACATTGCCGGTGTCAAAGCCGCATTGGCGCAGACCAGCCTGAGTGAGGCACAGGATATTGCAAAACGTTGCAAACAGATGAAAACAGAGACAGAGATCAAAGAATTTATCCAGAAATAACCGGAAAGGTCAGATAGAAAGTTTATAAACTTTTTATTTGACCTTTTCTTTTTTCACTACTATAATCTAACCCAGTTAGCAATATAAGGAGAACAGACCTATGGCTACGAGAGAACAGATGGCGAAGCTTTTTACAGAAATGATGGAGGCACATCCCATAAGGGTACATTGCCATATGGACGAAACCGCCTCAGGGATCGGTGCGGTCTTACGCTTTCTCTATCTGAAAAATGCTCCGGTTACGGCGGGGCAGATCAGCGAACAGCTTGGTATCAGTACCGCGCGTGTTGCGGTGCTTCTAAAGAAGATGTCTGCTAAGAATCTGATCAGCAGGACCAGCGATCCGGTAGATGGCAGAGTGACGATCGTGCAGCTGACCGACTGCGGAAGGGAGACGATCCAAAGAATCTGGGAGGATATGTGTACGCAGATGGAGAAGGTGCTTGATGCAATCGGGGAGAAACGCCTTATGGAATATATCGAGACGGGCAAGGAGATCCAGCGCATTGTACAGCCGCCGGAGCATCCACCGGTATAATACCAGAGCACAAAGGCAGAGCTGTGCAAAATTCGAGAGGCACATGTTCCTGAGTGTATATAAAGAGTCACAAGCTGACTCTTTCATTTAAGATGAATATCTAACACGGTTAGATAATTATAAATAAAGTATAAAGGAGAAATAAAGAAATGATAAAATTATTTCGGAATTTTAAAAAGCAGGAGTGGGCGCTGATGGCGCTTGCGCTGGTCTTTATCGTGGCGCAGGTGTGGCTTGACCTGACGATGCCGGATTACATGGCGGATATTACAAGGCTGGTGCAGACACCGGGAAGCACGATGGGACAGATCTTAAGCGCCGGCGGAAAAATGCTCCTGTGTGCGCTGGGCAGTCTGCTTTCAGCAGTGCTTACGGCAATCTGTGCGTCGAGGATCGCGACCGGATTCTCCGCGACGCTCCGTGGACTGCTGTTTAAGAAAGTGCAGTCCTTCTCAATGGAAGAGATTGGAAGATTCTCTACCGCGAGTCTGATCACGCGATCCACCAATGATGTGACGCAGATCCAGATGCTGATTGCAATGGGGCTTCAGATGTTAGTCAAAGCGCCGATCATGGCTGTCTGGGCGATCGGCAAGATCGCGGATAAACAGTGGCAGTGGACCTTCTCAACGGCGGTTGCAGTTATGGTGCTTCTTATCGTAGTGGGGCTGTGCCTGGTCTTGGTTACGCCGAAGTTTAAGCGGATACAGTCCCTCACAGATGACCTCAACCGGGTGACACGCGAGAACTTAAATGGACTGTCTGTTGTGCGTGCGTACAACGCGGAAAGCTATCAGGAGGACAAATTTGAAAAGGCAAACGAAGCACTGACTACCACCAACCTTTTCGCGCAGCGCGCACTTGCATTTATGATGCCGAGCATCCAGCTTGTGATGAGTGGTTTATCACTCGCGATCTATTGGATCGGAGCGGTGCTCATAAACAGCGCCGGATTGCAGGATAAGGTGCTGATCTTCTCCGATATGATGGTATTTTCGCAATATGCGATCCAGGTTGTTATGTCATTTATGATGCTGGTCATGATCTTTATGATTCTGCCGAGGGCATCAGTTGCGGCAAAACGTATTCAGGAGGTGCTTGACACACAGCCTTCGATCGTGGACGGAAGCGTCAAAAGTGGTGACCGGGAGAAAGCAGGCGAGGTTGTTTTTTCCCATGTATCCTTCCGCTACCCGGATGCTGAGGAATGCGTTCTTCAGGACATTTCATTTACTGCAAAAAAAGGGCAGACGATTGCGTTTATCGGTGCGACCGGATGTGGAAAGAGTACGGTGATCAATCTGATCCCGCGTTTTTATGATGCGACCGAGGGGGAGGTCCTCGTTGATGGCGTCAATGTCAAAGACTATGTGCAGGAGGAACTGCGCAATAAGATCGGATATGTTTCGCAGAAGGCAACGCTGTTTACAGGAACGGTAGAGTCGAACGTGGCATACGGAGACAACGGAAGGGAAGCGGTATCCGAGGAGGATGTGAAAGAATCCCTGGATATTGCACAGGCAAGTGAGTTTGTTGATACGATGGAAGGGGGAAGCAGCGCGTATGTTGCACAGAGTGGTTCCAATCTGTCCGGCGGGCAGAAACAGCGCCTGTCGATTGCCAGAGCGATTGCAAGGAAACCGGAGATCCTGATATTCGATGATTCCTTTTCCGCACTGGATTATAAGACGGACCGCGTATTGCGTGAAGCACTTGAGGAGACATGCAGGGACGCTACACGGATCATCGTGGCACAGCGGATCGGTACGATACGCGATGCGGACACGATCATTGTGTTAGAGGATGGCAGGATTGCCGGAATGGGAAGCCATGAAGAATTGATGCGCACCTGTGAAGTATATCAGCAGATCGCGCTGTCACAGCTATCAAAGGAGGAACTTGCGTAATGGAGACAAAAGGATACAGACCAAAGCAGAGAGGACCGATGGGGCGTGGAGCTGCAGTTGTCGAGAAGCCGAAGGACCTGGTCGGTATATGGAGAAAACTGCTCGGATATTGCAGGAAATATGGAGTTATCTTTGTGATTGCCATGCTGTGTGCGGTTGTTGGAACGGTATGTACACTGATCGGACCGGATAAGCTTTCGGATATGACCAACACCATCACGGATGGAATCATGGGAACAATCGATATGGACCAGATTGCGCAGATCGGATTTACGCTGGTGGCACTTTATGGATTGAGCTATGTGCTGTCAGCTGTACAGGGCTGGATCATGTCGACGATCACACAGCGGATCTCCAGGCAGATGCGCGAGGATATTTCCCATAAGATTAACCGGCTTCCGATGTCTTACTACAATAAGACAACGACCGGAGATGTATTATCCCGCGTGACAAACGATGTGGATACGATCGGCCAGTCACTAAACCAGAGTATAGGTACGCTGATCACAGCAGTGATCCTGTTTGTGGGAAGCCTGTTTATGATGATAAAAACAAACGGGGTAATGACACTTACCGCTGTCGGCGCAAGCCTGATTGGATTTGTCATTATGTTTTCCATCATGGGACGGAGCCAGAAATACTTCCGCAGACAGCAGGAACACCTGGGCGAGATTAACGGATACATTGAGGAAATCTATGCGGGACACACCGTGGTCAAGGCATATAACGGCGAGGCGAAGGCACAGCAGGAGTTCGACCGCATGAATGACGATCTGCGGGAGAGCGCGTTCCGCGCACAGTGCCTGTCCGGACTTATGATGCCGATCATGAACTTTATCGGGAATCTCGGTTATGTTGCAGTCTGTGTTGTAGGCGGAGCGATGGCATTGGACGGCAGGATCAGCTTCGGCGTGATCGTTGCATTTATGATGTACGTGCGCTATTTTACACAGCCGCTGTCGCAGATCGCGCAGGCAATCCAGTCCATGCAGTCTGCAGGAGCAGCAGGAGAGCGTGTATTTGCGTTCCTTGAGGCAGATGAGATGGAAGATGAGAGCGGCAAGATCGAGCATCTTGATCACGTTAAGGGTGAGGTTACGTTTGAGCATGTGAAGTTTGGATATGATGATGGCGGACGTGAAATCATCCATGACTTTTCTGCCGTGGCAAGACCGGGAAAGAAGATTGCGATTGTCGGACCTACCGGCGCGGGCAAGTCCACATTGGTAAATCTTTTGATGCGGTTCCACGAAATCTGGGATGGAAAGATCAGCATTGATGGAATATCAACTCGTGACATGAAGCGGGAAGCGGTTCATGAACAGTTCTGTATGGTATTGCAGGATACCTGGCTGTTTGAGGGAACTGTGCGGGAAAATCTTGTCTATTGTACGCCGGATGTGCCGGATGAGGCGGTGCGAAGAGCCTGCAAGGCGGTCGGGCTGGATCATTTTATCCGGACATTGCCAAATGGGTATGATACCGTGTTAAACGATCAGGTCAATCTCTCACAGGGGCAGAAGCAGCAGCTGACCATCGCGCGTGCGATGATCGCAGACAAACCGATGCTCATTCTTGATGAGGCAACCTCATCCGTTGATACGCGTACAGAACAACAGATTCAGAGCGCAATGGATAAACTGATGGAAAACCGTACTTCCTTTGTGATTGCACATCGTCTGTCAACCATCCGCAATGCCGATCTTATCCTTGTACTAAAGGATGGGGATGTAATTGAGAGTGGAAACCACGAAGAGCTTATGGAGAAAAATGGTTTTTATGCCTCTTTGTATAACAGTCAGTTTGACCGTGCATCTTAAAACTTCTTCCCTGATAATCTTGCAATCTGTGACAAAGGTACTATAATAAAAATAGACTTTTATACATTGCAGAGAGGAACTTATGAGAAAGATGAAGAAGAGGGCGGCCGCGTTACTTATGGTTTTGACATGGGTGATACTGTCGGCTTGTCCGGTTTACGCCCAGAATATCGCAAGAGAAGAGACACCAAATTATAAGGTCGCTTTCTATGCATTTGACTGTTATCACATGCAGGATGAAAATGGAAAACGCTATGGATATGGCTATGAGATGATGGAGAATTTATCCAAATATCTGCAATGTACATTTTCCTATGTGGGGTATGAGAAGAGTGCGCAGGAATGCGTGGAGATGCTGCGAGACGGAGAACTCGACATCTATACCGCGGCGAAAAAGACGCCGGAGAGGGAGGAAGAATTTGCCTTTTCCACACATCCGGCGATTACATCCACGACATGCATGAATGTCAAGGTTGGCAATTCAAAGGTAGTGGCAGGGGACTATTCTACCTATGACGGACTTCGCATCGGTCTGCTGCAGCGCCATACTTATAACGAAAAGTTTCTTGAATTCGTTGAGGAGAAGGGATTCTCCTGTGACATTGTCTACTACGAGACTCCTACGGAGCTGTCAGAGGCATTGGTAAACGGTGAGGTGGACGCACTTGTCAACAGCTATCTGGGGATGCCGGAGGACGAGATGACGATTGAGAACTTCGGCAACACCCCGTATTATATCATGGCGCGCAAAGAGGATCAGGCGCTCATTGATAAGATAGATGCCGCAATGGATGAACTGAATATAGAGAACCCGAATTGGAGGACAGAGCTATATAACCGCTACTATGGGGTACAGGAACAGAACACGCAGCTGACAGCGGCGGAGCAGACTCTGCTAAGGGAGCTGCAGAAGAACAATGCTGTAGTCCGTGCGGTTATGAATCCGGATGAAAAGCCGTATTCCTGGTATGAGGGCGGCGAGGCCCGGGGAATCCTTGCGGATATTTTCCGCCAGACCGCGGAGAAGCTTGGCCTGGATTATGAGATCGTTCCGGTAGCCACAAGACAGGAATATCAAAAGCTGATCGAATCAGGAAACATTGATGTCTGGATGGATGCAAGCGAAGAAAGCGTAAACAATGTTGCATACAGATATAAGACAACCAACGGCTATCTGGCAACAACAATCTCTGTCTTAAGGGAGAATGGTTCCTCGGACAAGATCCGGACGCTGGCAATCCCGGAGGCTAACGGCATGTTGAAATCTATTGTCTCCGAAATATGGCCGGATGTAACGGTTCTTGTGGTAAAGGATTGCGATGAGTGTGTGAAGGAAGTGCTAAGCGGCAATGCGGATGGGGCAGTTCTTATGTCTTACACCGCGCAGAGATTGGCGCAGGATGACTTGCAGAACCGGTTCCGCGTGGAGATCGTTCCGGGGGCATTACTTGACATCCGGATGGGAGTCAATGCACATGATAACTGCCATTTCTATGGAATATGGGAAAAGACGTTGACAAATATATCATCCCAGATAGAGGCAGAGGTTGTGCAGTCCTATGTAGAAACGGCCGAATCCTCTACCATGATGGCGTTTTTGTTCCGTCATCCTTTTTACCTGGTCGTGCTGATTGTGGCTGTATGCCTTATCCTGTTTCTGATTGCACTGTATCTTCAGTCCCTGCACAGCAGGGCGAAGCAGAAGCGCACCGCAAAGGAACTTACGGCTGCGCTTGCAGAGGCAAAGGATGCAAACGAGATGAAGCAGAACTTCTTCTCGAAGATGAGCCATGATATCCGGACGCCGCTGAATGTTGTACTCGGCATGACACAGATCGCGCAGAAATACAAAAACGATGAGGACAGGCTGGAAAAGGCATTGGAAAGCATTACATCTGAGGGAAATTATCTCATGGTGCTTTTGGATTCGATTCTTGATGTAAACCAGCTTGAGCATGGACATGTTGAATTGATCTGCGGACCGTTTGCAATTGCGGACAGCGTGAAGGACAGTGTGCAGATGCTTTGCCCGCTGGCAGAGCGGAAGGAGCAGAAGCTTCTCTTAAACTGTGAGGTTGGGGATGATGTCGTGATCGGTGATGCGAACCGCTTCAACCAGATCATGATCAATATTATTTCGAATGCGGTAAAGTACACGAATCCGGGCGGAAAGATAGAAGTATCCCTGACGCATCTGCCGGATCACAGATACCGCTTTTGCTGTGCAGACAATGGCATTGGAATGTCGGAAGAATTTATCCAGCATATCTGTGACGATTATGCAAGGGCAGAGGACAGCCGCATCTCCAAGACAGAAGGTGCAGGACTCGGTATGTCCGTTGTAAAGGGATTTACGGATCTGATGGGCGGCACACTTCATGTTGAGAGTACATTGGGACAGGGATCGGTATTTACTGTTGAATTGCCGTTTGAGGCTGCAAGCGAGGAACAGAAGGCGGCTGTGCTCCACCCGGCGAAGAAAGAGAAACCGGACAGAGACCGCTTCAAAGGCCAGAGGGCACTTCTGGTTGAGGATAATGCACTCAATGCCGAAATTGCGGTTGCGCTGCTGCAGACGCTTGGCTTTGTGGTTGACTGGGCGGAGAACGGAGCTCTCGGTGTGCAGAAATTCCGTGATGCCGCGTTGGAATACTATCATGTGATCTTTATGGATATGCAGATGCCGGTTATGGATGGGCTGGAAGCAACCCGCCAGATCCGGGCGAGCAAGCGGAGAGACAGGGATATTCCAATTTTTGCGATGACTGCAAATACGTTCTCGAGTGACCGGGAAAAGTGCAAAGAGGCAGGAATGACCGGGTATATATCCAAGCCAATCAATGTTAAGGATATTGAAGATACATTGGAAGAGTATCTGTAAAGGAGAATTGTCATGTCGGAAGTGACCAAGCGCGCATTGGAGCAATCCTTAAAAAATCTGCTCTTGAAAAAGCCGCTCACCAAGATTACCATAAGCGATATTGCGGAGGACTGCGGAATCAACCGCATGACCTTTTACTACCACTTTAAGGATATTTACGATCTGGTGGAGTGGTCCTGCCTGGAGGATGCCAAGAAGGCGCTGGAAGGCAAAAAGACACATGATACCTGGCAGGAGGGATTTCTACAGATCTTTCAGGCGGTGCAGGACAACAAGCCGTTTATCATGAACGTTTACCGCTGTGTTGATCGTGCACAGGTGGAACGGTATTTAAAACCGCTTGTGGATAACCTTCTGAAGAATGTGATCGAGGAGGAATCAGCAGATATACCTGTCCGGGAGGAGAACAAGGATTTCATTGCACAGATCTATACCTATATCTTCGTAGGACTGATGCTGGATTGGATCGCGGACGATATGGAGGAATCCCCAAAAGTAATCGTGGACAAGCTTGCAATTCTACTGCAGGATTCGTTCTCCAACGTACTGCAGAGGTTTAAGATATCGGATCATACATCAAAACCCGCAAAATGATAAAAAATTAGACAATGAACTGCCCCGTGATAAAAATTTTGTCACGGGGTTTTTTCTGTCTATAGAAACCATGAAAATTGGGCATATAATAAAAGCATAAAGACAAGCAACCAGACACATTCTAAGAAATGGGAGGTAATCATTATGTATTATTCAGCAGGAACTTATGAATCATTTGCACATCCGGAAAAACCAAAGGATGTGGATAAGAAATCCGCATACATCATTGGAACAGGACTTGCAGGACTGACTGCAGCATTTTACCTTGTCCGTGACGGACAGATGAAAGGAGAACACATTCATCTGTTGGAGAAGCTGGAGCTGGCAGGCGGAAGCTGCGATGGACGTAAGGATATCACGAAAGGCTTCTTCATGAGAGGCGGACGTGAGATGGACAACCATTTCGAGGTTATGTGGGATACATTCCGTGATGTTCCGTCTTTAGAGAAACCGGGAGCATCTGTACTTGACGAGTACTATTGGCTCAACAAGCATGATCCGAACTACTCTCTCTGCCGTGCATCCATCAATCGCGGTGAGGATGCACATACCGATAAGAAGTTCGAGCTGGACAAAGCATCTGCAATGGCATTGTCACAGCTTTTCATCACACCGGAGAAAGACCTTGAGGATAAGAAGATCTCCGATGTGCTTCCGGATTCTTTCTGGGAGACAAATTTCTGGCTGTATTGGCAGACGATGTTTGCATTCCAGCGCTGGTCAAGCGCCCTTGAGATGAAGCGTTATCTGTGCCGTTATGTACATCATATCGATGGACTTCCGGATTTCAGTGCACTTCGCTTTACCAAGTTCAACCAATACGAAAGCCTTATTATGCCGCTTGTAAAGTACCTTGAGGATCATGGTGTGAAGATCGAGTACGGCATGGATGTAAAGAATGTCATTATCGAAACCGTTGGCGATAAGAAGATCGCACGTCAGATCATCTATGTAAAGGATGGCTTCCAGCAGTCCATTGATCTGATTGAGGATGACTTGGTATTCATCACAAACGGTTGCTGTACAGACTCTTCCTGCTACGGAGACCAGACCCATACACCGGATCTGTCCAAGCTTAAGAATGGCTGCGGAGAGTCCTGGGATATGTGGAAGGCAATTGCAGCGCAGGCAACACATGGTGAGTTTGGTAATCCGGATGCGTTCTGCAACGATATAGAGGCTACCAACTGGATGAGTGCAACTGTTGCAACTTCAAATGAGGAGATCATCCAGCATATCATCAATGTCTGCAAACGTGATCCGCGTGAAGGCAAGGTTACAACCGGTGGTATCGTAACGGTAAAGGACAGCACGGACAACTGGTATCTGTCATGGACGATCAACCGTCAGCCACAGTTCAAGTCACAGGACAAGAACATGGTTCTGGTATGGCTGTATGCGCTGAACACCAACAAGGAAGGAAACTACGTCAAGAAAGCAATGCGTGACTGCACCGGTGAAGAGGTCTGCCGTGAGTGGCTGTACCATATCGGAATTCCGGAAAATGAGATCGATACACTTGCAAAAGAGGCTTGCAACACGACAACCTGCTTTATGCCATATATCAATGCATTCTTCCAGCCAAGAAAGAATGAGGATCGTCCGCATATAGTTCCGGAAGGCGCTGTAAACTTTGCATTCCTCGGACAGTTCGCCGAGACACCGCGTGATACGATCTTCACGACTGAGTATTCTATGCGTACCGGTATGGAGGCCGTATATACACTGTTAGACATTGACCGTGGTGTACCGGAGGTATGGGGCAGCAAGTATGATGTCAGAGAGCTTCTGCGTGCATGCTATTATGCAATTGACAAGAAGCCGATCAGTGAGGCAAAGCTTAGCTTCGGTGAGAAGGAACTGCTCAAGATCGTGTTAAAGAAGGTAAAGGGAACCGATATCGAGATTCTCTTAAAAGAGAGCGGACTTATCGAATAACAGAATAGGAATTATAACGCAGAGGGCATGTGCAGCCGCAAGGGTGCACATGCCCTCTTTTATGTCCAAGTCGCCATATACGATGCAGGATGTGCAGGACAGGCTACATTTCTTTCACAAACTTTTCACAGAAAAAACATATTTCACAGATACGCTGGAAGATATTTGAAGCAGGAGGTTTTCTATGATTTCAGTCGAACACTTAACGAAATGTTACGGGGATTTTCTGGCTGTTGATGACCTATCCTTCGAGATAGAGGAAGGACATGTATATGGATTCCTGGGACCGAACGGCGCAGGAAAATCAACGACCATGAACATTATGACGGGATGCCTGTCAGCAACGGCCGGTCACATCCGGATTGATGGGCATGACATTTTTGAAGAGCCGAAGAAGGCAAAGCGGCTGATCGGGTATCTGCCGGAGCAGCCCCCGCTTTACATGACGGAGACACCAGAGGAGTATCTGCGTTTTGTGGGCGAAGCGAAGGGGTTAAAAGGGCAGGAGCTGACCGGCCAGATTGCGGATGTGATTGAGCAGACAAAGCTTGGCGATGTGAAGAACCGCTGTATCTCGGCTCTTTCCAAGGGCTATAAGCAGAGAGTCGGGATTGCACAGGCACTTTTGGGAAACCCGAAGGTGATTATTCTTGATGAGCCGACAGTCGGACTTGATCCGATCCAGATCATCGAGATCCGCGCACTCATCAAGGAGCTTGGACAGCACCACACGGTCATTTTCAGTTCACATATTCTCTCGGAGGTACAGACGATCTGCGATCAGATACTGATCATTGCAAAAGGACATCTGATGGCCTTTGATACGCCGGAGGCATTGGAAAAACGTCTGGCAGCATCCAATGAGATCACGATCGTCACCCCGGCAGATGAGGAAGAAATCCGGCAGACACTTACACCGGTTGCAGGTATTGCAGATCTTAAGATCGATCCGGCACAAAACGGATATACGCGGGCTTACTTACAGACTGCGGGCGATGATATCTACGCCGTTTCCTCACAGGTGTTTGGAGCGTTTGCAGATTGTGGCAGGACACTTGCCGAGCTGGCTGTGAAGAAGGCTAATCTTGAGGACGTCTTTCTGGAGCTTACAGAGAGCAATGAAAAAGAAGAACAGGAGGAACATGACGAATGATCGCTGTACTCAGGCATGAATTAAGAATCTATTTTCATTCGCTGACCGCGTATGTGTTTGGTGCTTTTTTGCTGGCGTTCGTGGGAATCGGAGCAATGCTCTACAATATACGGGCGGCTGTCAGCAATTTTGAATATGTATTAAGTTTTGGCTGTCTGATCTTTGTGGTAATCGTGCCGATCCTGACGATGCGTGTTATTGCCGAGGAACGGAAACAAAAGACGGATCAGCTTCTGTACTCACTTCCGATTACGACAACGCAGGTAATCCTTGGAAAGTACCTTGCATTACTTATCATCTATCTGATCCCGCTTTGCATCATAAGCCTGTATCCGCTTGTCTTTGCACAGTTTGGTGATGTGTATCTGCTGACCGCTTACGGCTCACTGCTTGCATTTTTCATCTTGGGGGCGGCGCTGATCGCACTCGGCGTTTTTATATCGTCGCTGACCGACAATCAGGGATTTGCGGCGGGAATCGGGATTGCAGTGATCCTTTTAAACTACTATTGTGTGAGCCTGTCCGAGTACATTTCGTCAACCGCATTCGGATCATTGGTTGCGATCTGCGTTCTGATCCTGCTTTTATGTGTGGTGATAAATCATCTGACCAAAAATGACAAGGTGGCTTACGGAACGGGATTTGTTCTTTTTGCGGCAACCATGCTTACATATTATCTGGATTCGGAACGGTTTGAGGGGCTTCTTCCGAGCCTGATGGAAAAGGTGTCATTGTTTGAACGCTTTTACAGCTTCGTCAATGGCGTGTTTGATATGACAGCGATCGTATATTATGTAACCTTTGCAATTTTCTTTTTATTCCTGTCCGTACAGTCTTTGGAAAAGAGGAGGTATAACTGATGAAAAAATGGAAAATCTTTCAATCATCTCCAAAAAGACAAGAAAATAAGATTGCATTGCGTGGCGGCACGTATTCCCTGGTGATCACGGGTATTGTGCTGGCGATTCTGATTGTAGTAAATGTGTTCGCATCTTCGCTTCCGGCATCAGCAACCCAATACGATATCAGTGCTTCCAAGCTGTATTCCATTACAAGCAATACCAAGGTTGTGGTAAATGCACTGCAGCAGGATGTAACAATTTACTGGATCGTGCAGGCAGGGGAAGAGGATGATATCATTGAGACTCTGCTGAGCAAGTACGAAAGTCTTTCAGATCATATAAAGGTTGTTAAGAAAAACCCGGATGTGTATCCGACGTTCGCGCAGCAGTACACGGATGAGACGGTTCAGAACAACAGCCTTGTTGTGGAGTGCGGCGACCGCAGCAGATTTGTCAGCTACAATGACATCTATGTGCAGGAGGCAGATGTATATTCCTACTCTTACACGACCTCCTTTGATGGGGAGGGAGCAATCACTTCTGCGATCGACTATGTTGTGAGCGAGGAGCTGCCACAGGTTTATGTCCTTGAGGGACACGGGGAGGCAGAGCTTCCGTCCACGATCACTGATCAGATTGAAAAGGCGAACATGGAGACAAAAGCACTGTCGCTTCTGACTGTGGATGAAGTTCCGGAGGATGCGGACTGCGTGCTGATCTATGCACCTTCCAGCGATATTTCCACGGAGGAGAAGGATATGCTTGCCTCCTATGTAGCAAATGGCGGCAAGTTGTTTGTCATGGCCGGACCGGCAAAGGACTCAGGCCTCGACAATCTCTACGATATCTTATCTGCGTATGGCGTTTCGAAGGTGGACGGAATTGTTGTTGAGGGTGACCGGGAGCATTATGCATTCCAGACACCGTATGTGCTGATCCCGGAACTGTCGGACAACGCGATAACCAGCCCGCTTAAGGATGAGAATTACTATGCACTTCTGCCGATCGCGCAGGGACTTACCGTGTACGGGGATTCTGCAAACGGTACGGTGGAGAGCCTTCTCACAACGACCTCGGAGGCGTTTAGCAAGGCGGCAGGCTACGAGCTTACTACCTATGAGAAAGAGGATGGCGACATCGATGGACCGTTTTCACTTGCGGTATCGATTACCGATAATGGCGGTGGACAGATCGTATGGTTTTCTTCCTCAGCTTTCCTGGACGATATGTACAATGCATATTCCTCCGGAGCGAACGGAGATCTTGCAATGAATGCACTTTCATCCCTGATCGGCGAGCGTGAGGCGATTGCGATCCGCAGCAAGTCTTTGAATTATAATTATCTGACCATCAGCGAATCTACGGCGTCCCTGTTAAAGGTAATGATGATCGGTGTATTCCCGATCGCATACCTTGCAATCGGAATCGGCGTTGTCGTAGGAAGAAGGAGGGGACAGCATGAAGCGGTCTAAACGAATCGTGGTTCTCCTTGGCGTTCTGGCATGTGTATGCGTTGTGACGCTTATCACAATGAACTATGAGCAGCGCAAGGAGGATATCAAAAATACAGAAGCGGTTATTCTGGAAATCCCGAAAGAGACAGTAACTACGCTGTCGTGGAAATACGATACACAGTCCTTCGCTTTTTCCAGGGACGATAGCTGGAAATATGATGAGGATGCAGCGTTTCCGGTAAACGAGGATAAGATAAATTTCCTTTTGGATCAGTTTGAGTCCTTTGGGGCATCCTTTGTGATAGAGAACGTTGAGGACTACGGACAGTATGGTCTGGACGATCCTGCCTGCACCATCCACATTGGGACGGAGGATAGTTCCTATGATGTATTGCTCGGAAATTACAGCACCATGGATTCGGAGCGTTACGTTTCCGTCGGGGACGGAAATGTGTACCTTGTGAAGGACGACCCGATGGAGCAGTTCGAGGTATCCTTAAGCGACATGATCCAGAATGATGCTGCTCCGTCGTGGAGTCAGGTTACCTCTGTTATTTTCTCGGGAAACGAGAATTATACGATAAACTATACAGAGGACAGCACTGACACATACTGCGACGGGGACGTCTATTTTGCTGACAGAAACGGGGTCAATAAGCCGCTTTCCACGTCCCGCATGCAGGCGTATCTAAATACACTGCGTGATATGAGTCTTGCAGATTATGTCACATACAATGCGACAGATGAGGATCTTGTATCGTATGGACTAGACAGTCCGAAACTGACAGTCGCCGTGGGCTATTCCTACGAGGATGCAGATGGACAGCTGCAAAAAGACAGCTTCGTTTTGCATGTCGGCGGAAGCGTATCGGATGAAGATGCCGACAGTACAGCGGATAAAGCGGCAACAGACACATCCGCGGATGGAACGGATACAACTGACGAGGCAACACCGGATGGCTATGTAAGGGTTGGCGATTCCAAGATTGTTTACCGTATATCCGGCAGCACCTATAAGCAGCTTCTTTCAGCATCTTATGATGACCTGCGCCATGAGGAGGTATTTTCCGGCAGCTTTGACAGCATAACGAAGATGGATGTCCTGCTGGACGATCAGCTCTACACCCTGACCTCCGAAGAAAAGGATGATGGGAAGGTGTGGTATTACAACAACCAGGAGATAGATATCGCAGACGTTGAGAGTGCGCTTACAGCCTTAAGTGCAGATCGCTTTGTGAGTGAGAATGCGGATGGAAAACAGGAGATCGCGCTTACACTTTATCTGGATAATGAAAATTATCCGGAGGTATCTATCCAGTTATACCGGCATGATGGTAACGATTGCCTTGCAGTGGTCGATGGAGAAGCGGTCTCTCTGGTTGCACGCTCACAGGTTGTGGAGCTGGCCGAGGCAGTGAACAAGATCGTCTTAAACTGATGTAAGAGGCATTGACATTCGTGTTTTTCCGTGCTAAATTAATGGTCAGAATAAACCAAAACACATAGAAAAAGAGAGTACATCTGGGGACGCTTTACAGAGAATCTCCCATGTGCCGGAGTCCGGCAGCAGGCTGAGAGGGAGAGAGAACAGACAGGTGGAACATGGCTTTGGAGTGGCAGGACTGAACCGCGCGTGATTTATTACCGGACGCGGATAAGCTCTGACGGGAACACCCGTTACAGTGGAGGATGTAAGAGCAATCTGCATCTGTGGAGGCATATATCGCAAGGTATGTGCGAATGGAAGTGGTATCACGGGATTATGGCTCGTCTTCTCAGGAAGGCGGGCCTTTTTGTTTTACCAGAATTGATTTTCCGGTAAAGCAGTAATGCTCCGCAGGAATGCAGGCTGTGTGGGCACAGGATGCACTTGTGTGGCCATACGGACGCAAAAAGAGTCACAAAACGCCTCTTTGATTTTGGCTCCACTTATAAACAATTCGCTTTTTAATTTAAGAAATGGAGGATAACACAATGAGCAACAAGGGAAAGTATTATATGACAACCGCGATCGCCTATACGTCCGGAAAGCCTCATATCGGTAACACCTATGAGATCATTCTGGCAGATGCGATCGCAAGATACAAAAAGGCGGAAGGATACGATGTATACTTCCAGACCGGAACCGATGAGCATGGTCAGAAGATCCAGGAGAAGGCAGAGGCAATCGGAATCACACCGAAGGAATATGTGGATGAGGTTGCAGGTGAGGTAAAGCGTATCTGGGATTTGGTAAATGCAGATTATGACAATTTCGTCCGCACCACAGACGCAGACCATGAGAAGTGCGTAAAGAAGATTTTCAAGAAGCTGTACGACCAGGGCGATATCTACAAGGGCTCTTACGAGGGGCTTTACTGTACTCCATGTGAATCCTTCTGGACAGAATCCCAGCTTGTAGATGGCAAGTGCCCGGACTGCGGACGTGAGGTACAGCCTGCGAAGGAAGAAGCGTACTTCTTCAAGATGAGCAAGTATGCGGATCGCCTGATCGATTATATCAACACACATCCGGATTTTATTCAGCCGGTATCAAGAAAGAACGAGATGATGAACAACTTCCTGCTTCCGGGTCTGCAGGATCTGTGCGTTTCCCGTACCTCCTTCAATTGGGGTATTCCGGTAGACTTTGACCCGAAGCACGTTGTATATGTATGGCTGGATGCCCTTACGAACTATATTACCAAGATTGGTTACGATCCGGATGGCTCCAGCGAGCTGTTTAAGAAAAACTGGCCAGCGGATCTGCACCTTATCGGAAAAGACATCGTGCGTTTCCACACGATTTATTGGCCGATCTTTCTGATGGCACTTGATCTTCCTCTTCCGAAGCAGGTATTTGGCCACCCATGGCTGCTGCAGGGCGGTGAGAAGATGAGCAAGTCAAAGGGCAACGTTATCTACGCAGACGATATGGTAGATCTGTTTGGCGTGGATGCAACCCGTTACTTTGTGCTCCATGAGATGCCTTATGAGAATGACGGAATCATCACATGGGATCTGGTAATTGAGCGTTTTAACTCAGACCTTGCGAACATTCTCGGTAATCTGGTCAACCGTACAATCTCCATGAGCAACAAGTATTTTGGCGGCGTTGTAAAGCACACAGGCGTGGCACAGGATGATGCACAGGCAGCTATCGACGCAGACCTGAAAGCGGTCGTAAGTGCTGCCCGTGACAATGTATCCGCAAAGATGGAAAAGCTGCGTGTTGCTGATGCCATCACGGAGGTATTCGGAGTATTCCGCCGCTGCAACAAATATATTGATGAGACAACGCCTTGGGTTCTTGCAAAGGATGAGAATCTGCAGGATCGCCTTGCCGAGGTTCTGTATAACCTGACCGAGTCTATCACGATCGGAGCAAGCCTTTTACATCCGTTCCTTCCGGAGACCGCAGAAAAGATCGTTGCACAGTTAAATACGACACTGCGCGAGTATGATGATCTTGACAAGTTCGGACTCTATGAGAGCGGAAAGACCGTAACCGATAAGCCGGAGATCCTTTTTGCCCGTCTTGACGCCAAGGAAGTAATGCCTAAAGTAGAAGCTATTCAGGCGGCACAGAAGGCAGAATACGAGAAAGAGCAGGCTCGCCTTGCTGGCGGAGTACCGGCATCTGCCCCTTGCTATGAGCAGCCGCAGAAGGATGACACATCCGGACAGGGCGCAATCGATATTGAACCAAAGGCAGAGATCGCCTTTGATGATTTTGAGAAGCTGCAGTTCCAGGTTGGAGAGATTATCGCCTGTGAAGCCGTAGAGAAATCCAAGAAACTGCTCTGCTCGCAGGTTAAGATCGGAAGCCAGGTAAAACAGATCGTTTCCGGCATCCGCAAGTATTACTCCCCGGAGGAGATGGTCGGCAAGAAGGTTATGGTTCTTGTGAACTTAAAGCCGGCAAAGCTTGCAGGCGTTTTATCGGAAGGAATGTTATTGTGCGCTGAGGATGCAGACGGCAACCTCGCACTTCTCACCCCGGAGAAACCGATGCCGGCAGGAGCTGAGATCGCGTAAAAGCAGAGTCTGCATACGAACTGGAACCATGTAAGGGCAGAAGCTGCGTACGAGCCGGAACCGTATAAAAGCAGAGGCTGCATATAAACCGGAACCGTATAAAAGCAGAGGCTGCATATAAACCGGAACCATGTAAGGGCAGAAGCTGCATACGAGCCGGAACCATGTAAAAGCAGAGTCTGCGTACGAACCGGAACCATGTAAGAGCAGAGATTGCATATGAACCGGAACCATGTAGGCGCAGAGATTGCATACAAACCGGAACCATGTAAGGACAGCGGTTGCATACGAACTGGAACCATGTAAGGACATAGATTGCATATGAACCGGAAACGTTTATGCACTGAGTTTGTATTGGGATTGTATAAGTGCTGAGAGAAGGAATGTATTATATGGAAATTTTCGACATTGTAGATGAATACGGGATGCCGATTGGTCAGACCGTCGAGAGAAAAGAGGCACATCGCAACGGAATATGGCACAGAACATCCCATGTCTGGATTGTGCGCCGGCATGAGAAAAAAACACAGATTCTTCTGCAGAAGCGCTGCTATACGAAGGATTCATACCCGGGGTGCTATGATATTTCAAGTGCTGGACATATTCCGGCGGGAGTAGATTTTGTGGAATCTGCGCTTCGGGAGCTTAAAGAAGAATTGGGAGTTGTGGTGCAGGCAGAAGATCTGATAGAATGTGGCACACGCAGAGTTTCTTTGGATGAAGAGTTTTACGGAGAACCTTTCCATGACAGGCAGTTCAGCAAAGTATTTTTGCTGTGGCTGGACAAGGAGGAGAGCGAATTCACAGTCCAGAAGGAAGAGATCGACAGCGTGCGCTGGATGGACTTCTTTGAATGCAAGAGGGCGGTGGAGGAGAATGCAATCCCGAACTGTATCGACATGGAGGAGCTATTGATGCTCGAACCTCATCTGCAGGAGGATAAGTAATAAATATCTGTTGAAGATTGGGTTTAAAGGTGCTAAAATCAATATAGTTAGGTGAATGGGCAGCCAATAAGAAATGGATAATAGAGACAGGCCGTTAACGAACATAAAGGTGAGATGACAATTCACTCTGTTCGGCTGGATATCATTTTTATAATATTTGGGTGCTATATATAAGCTGTAATTGATTTTAGAAGGGAGGAACGAAATATGAGCCTTGCAATTAACGCATTAAATGCATATAGTGGCATATCATCCGTTCAGCCGATGAATTATTCCGTGAAGAATCATTCAGAGGTATCTTCTGCATATACAGAATCTCTAAAAGAAGCACAGAACATTGGAACATTCCCAAGTATCGGAAATGTAAATCCGGTATCTTATCCGAATGCAACTGTATCATCAGTTGATTCAACAGCCAGACTTACAAAGACACAGAGTACCAATCGTGAGCTGAACGACATCGCGTCAGGATTTTCCGGGATTATGACCGGATATGGCAGTGACCGTCAGTCCTACGGTTATGAAATGATAGGAAGCACCATCGATTATTATGCATAGAATTGCATACCGGATAGTTAACAGACGACCCCCCCACATGATATAGGTCATGTGGGGGTATTTTATGCTTGTTGTTTTATCACGAAAACGCAAAATACGGCCTGCGGAGCGAAAATCTCTCTTCAGGCGGTAATATTCTCGCATCTTACCAGCCCGCAGACAAAAAATTACGGCCTGCGGAGCCCAAAACACACTCCCGGCGGTAATATTCTCAGAAATCACCAGCCCGCAGGCAAAAAATTACGGCCTGCGGAGCCAAAAACACGCTCCCGGCGGTAATATTCTCGGAAA
>JBNMJQ010000019.1:0-40832 GCA_050873865.1 Agathobacter sp.
AACTCGACGATATCCTGCGTCCGGTCATGACGGAGGAACAGTTCACGCAGCTTGAACAGATCGGAGAGCTGGACTTTGCGTTTTCCGTTCCGGGATTTTCCCGTATCCGTGCCAATGTGTTCCGCCAGAGAGGTACTTACGCGGCAGCACTTCGAATCTTGTCCTACGAGGTTCCGCAGCCGGAGACTCTTGGAATTCCGAAGTCCGTTGTAGACCTTACCTTGAAGCGGCGCGGTCTCGTTCTTGTAACGGGAGCCACCGGTAGCGGTAAGTCAACGACACTTGCAAGCTTGATTGAGATCATTGCAAACCGTGACCGGAAAAATATCATTACACTTGAAGACCCGATCGAGTATCTGCACTCAAACAAGAAAGCAATCGTAAGTCAGCGGGAGATCGGCTGCGACACCGGAAGCTATGCGAGCGCGCTCCGCGCTGCACTGCGTCAGGATCCGGATGTAATACTGGTAGGAGAGATGCGAGACCTTGAGACGATCTCCACGGCTATCACCGCTGCCGAGACCGGACATCTGGTATTCTCGACACTGCATACCAACAGCGCGGCGGATGCTATCGACCGTATGATTGATGTATTCCCGCCACACCAGCAGCAGCAGATCCGTATCCAGCTCGCCGGAGTACTCGAGGGAGTTATTGCACAGCAGCTCATGCCGCGAAGCGATACCAGCGGACGAGTGGCGGCATTTGAAGTACTGCTTGCCAATTCCGCAGTACGTAATCTGATCCGTGAGGGCAAATCCTTCCAGCTTCCGTCTATCATCCAGACCAGCAAGAAGGAAGGAATGCAGACGATGGATGACGCGATCACGAATATTTTCTATCGCAATCAGATTTCCACGCTTACTGCCATTACCTATGCTCACGATTCAGAAGCCATGCAGAGCAAGCTACAGATCATATAAGGAGGAGTTCTCCCATTGGCAGAGTTTAATTATCTGGTCGTTGACAAGACCGGAAAAGAAAAAAAAGGAAATATGCAGGCGGAGACCGTGGATGAGGTACGTGCAAAGCTTAAGAACGAGGGCTTTACCGTTGTCAATGTCACGAAGGCATCCGCACTTACCAAGGAGATCAATATCACCATCGGCAAAGCCGTAAAGCCGAGAGATCTGTCTGTGTTCTGCCGGCAGTTCATCAGTATGGTGCGTGCGGGTGTTACGATTCTTGACACGCTCGACATGCTTGCGGACCAGACGGAAAATGTCGCGATGGCAAAGGCAATCCGCGGCGTACATACAGAGATCCGAAAAGGTGAGACCTTGTCCGAGGCACTGTCCAAGTACCCGAAAGTATTCCCGGACATCATGTGCAGCATGGTGGCTGCTGGTGAGGCATCCGGTAAGCTGGACATCGCATTCGAGCGAATGGCGACACACTTTGAGAAGTCAGCCAAGCTCAAAGCGATTGTAAAGAAAGCAATGATCTACCCGATAATTGTTATGATCGTTGCGATTGTTGTAATCATTGTTATGCTGATTAAGGTAATTCCTGCTTATAGTGATATGTTCGAACAATTGGGAGGTGAACTTCCTGGATTGACAAAGGCGGTTGTCGCGGTCAGCAACTTTATCATGCGGGATTGGTTTTGGATTCTCGTTGTGATTGCCGCTGCTTGGGTAGCCTTATCGGTATTTAAAAAGACGATTACCGGGCAGATTGTTTTTGGTACGATTGCCCGTAAGATTCCGATATTTGGTAAAATGACAATCAAGCAGGCATCCTCAAACTATGCACGTACCTTAAGCACCTTGATCTATTCGGGACTCCCGATGATGGATGCACTTGCCATCACGGCGAATACAATGTCGAACTACATGTACAAGAAAGCACTCAATCACGCGAGGGATGAGGTGGCAAAGGGTGTCCCACTCTCGGAACCGATTATTCAATGTGGATTGTTCCCACCAATGGTCGGACATATGACGAAAATCGGCGAGGAGACCGGTGATCTTGAGGGAATGCTTTCCCGATTGGCAGATTACTATGATGAGGAAGTAGAGATGGCAACACAGTCTGTTATTGCGGCACTTGAGCCTATGATTATCCTTGTGCTTGCAGCAATTGTCATTGTCATCATCGGTGCTGTCATGCTTCCGATGTTTGAGATGTACGGACAGATGGATAATCTATAAGTATGAATTAAGAGTCCTGTGATATAGGGCATGGGATTTTTAAGATAAAAAGTTTTCAGTAAAAAGGAGAATGGAAATGATGAAAAAGAAAAAGAACAACAAAGGTTTCTCTCTCGTAGAGTTGATCGTCGTTATTGCGATCATGGCTGTATTGGTTGGTGTACTTGCACCGCAGTTTATTAAGTATGTTGAACAGTCTAGAGCTTCAACAGATTTAGACAATTGCCAAGCTATTATTTCAGCAGTACAGGTAGGCGTTGCTGATGAAACTGTTGCCGTAGACAATGATACATATACTATCAAGGTTAATAAGGGAGCAGCATTAACAATTACCCCAGGTACAACAGGACATAGCTTAGATGCTGCGCTTTCAAATGCAGGTGTTTCTAAGTTTAACGGAAAAAGTGACACATATAATGGTCAAGAATTTACCATTACTGTTAACAATGGTACTGTGACAATTGGCGGAACTAGTGATTTAGCAAATAAATTGAAATAGTAATCTTTGAAAGGACACTAACCCTATGATACCTGAACTGATACCCATATATATCGTGATCTTCTTATTCGGGATCGTCATCGGAAGCTTCTTAAATGTATGCATCTTCCGCATCCCGAAGCATGAGACGGTGGTGACGGAGCGTTCCCATTGCATGAAATGTGGGTATCAGCTTTCCTGGTATGACATGGTGCCCGTTTTCAGCTGGCTTTTCCTACGGGGAAGATGCCGCAAATGTAAAGAACCGATTTCACCTCAATACCCTATAGTTGAGGCGGCAAACGGTTTTCTGTATGTACTGGTATTTGCAGTAAACGGATTCTCCCTGCAGAGCATTCTCTACTGCCTGCTGATGTCAGCACTGCTGGTACTTAGCGTGATAGATTGGAGAACCTATGAAATTCCAATTGGTATCAATATTTTTATACTGTGCTTAGGAATCATGCAGGTCATCTTAGATCATACGAACTGGATGGACTATGCAATCGGATTCCTTTGCGTCAGTATAGTCTTAGAGCTGCTTTTGCTTTTTAGCAAGGGCAGGGCAATCGGTGGCGGCGATGTCAAGCTGATGGCTGCTGCCGGATTATTACTTGGATGGAAAAAGATCATTCTGGCTTTTTTGCTGGGATGCATCATCGGATCGGTCATCCATCTGCTTCGGATGAAGCTTAGCAAGGCAGATCATGTTCTTGCGATGGGACCATATCTGTCCGTTGGGATTGCGATTGCAGTCCTGTGGGGAGATGCGCTGATCCGGTGGTATTTGGGTTATTTATTTTAAAGTGGAAAATTACAACGCATAACCGTGCGTTTTTGGGTTGGGGACAAAATACCGTTTGCTCCCGGCTGCATAATATTTCTTGGAGGAGATCTCGCACATGTCTAACAAAATCTTAAGTATTGAGATAGGGCAGGGGCTGACCAGGGTCGCAGAAATCGATTACAAGGTCAAGAACCCGAAGATATACAATATTTTCTCAATCGCGACTACACCGAATAGCGTCAATGAAGGAACCGTGACGATCAGCAGCCTGTTTGTATCAGAGCTGACGAGCGCGCTCCGCAAACATGGAATCTCCACCAAGAAAGTCATCTTTGTCATGAATTCTTCCCGTGTGGCGAACCGTATCATCCAGATTCCGTTCGTAAAGGCGAACCGTATCGCGGATCTGCTTGCGGCAAACGCATCGGATTATTTCCCGGTGGATATGGAGCAGTATCAGCTCATCCATGAGGTGATCGGAACGATCGAGGATGCGGGGGAGAAGAAGATCATGCTTTCGGTGCTTGCGGTGCCGAGGGATCTTCTTGCAGCATACCGTGATCTTGCCAAGACCTGCGGACTTACCGTGGTCGGTTATGATTATATCGGTAATTCCATCAAGAAGATGATGATCCGAGAGATTCCGGAGGAAATCAAAGCGACATTAAAGATTGAGGAGAATTCTTCCATTCTTACGATCATTGAAAACGGAATCGTCAAGCTGCAGAGAACAATCAACTATGGTGTTTCCGATGCGATTGATGCAACGATCAATTCACAGCTTTTCGGTTACGCGATCGATCCGATTGATGCGATTGAGGAATTGTCGCGAAGAACCTGTGTCTTTTCTTCGTTTGACAAGATGGAACCGTTTACCGATGCGGAGAATCCGGTGGATACGGAGGAGATGGTTGACCAGCAGAAGCTGCAGGCACTCCGCGCAGAGATTACAGATAATTTCCGCATCCTGATCGGAAGTATTTCACGAATCCTTGATTATTATCAGGCGCAGAATCCGGATAAGAAGATTGAACGCATTTATATGGTCGGACTTGGCTCCGTGATCAGCGGATTAAGCCGTCTGATGACGAATGAGCTTAGCTGTAAGGTGGTTGCAAACCAGCAGTACAATGACCTGACACTTGTAAAGAATGCGGCAAATGAGACGATACATATTGCAGAATATTTTACGACTATCGGTGCGGTGCTCGAACCGGTCAGCATTATCGCAAGTGAGAAGAGAGCGGAGAAGGAAAGTGCGAAGGGCAAGGAGGGAGCCGCAAAGGGCAGCTCCATGACAGGTGCAATCCTTGTCTGCCTGCTTGGAATCGCAGGTGCGGTTGCACTTGCGTTTGCCGGAAAGATGCAGCTGCAGGAAGCAGAGAATGAGAACAGATTCCTAACCAACAAGATTGATGGTCTGGAGTATGTGGATGGCGTTTATGACGAATACCTGCAGGTGCTTGCCAATTACAATTGGGCGACGGGCGTTGATGATGCAATCTACAGCCCGAACAATGAGCTGGTTGATTTCATTGGGGAGCTTGAGGAGAAGATGCCATCCGAGATCGTTGTATTTACATTAACTGCAACGAGAAGCGGCGTGACCATGAGCATTCAGGTAAACAGCAAGTCAGCAGTCGCGGATGTGGTGGCGCAGCTTCGAACATTTTCTTCGGTTATCGTATCACACGTTTCTACCATTGAAGAGACGGTGGATGAGGACGGAGTGACAACGGTTGGATTTGATATCGATCTTACATATGTTCCGCGCGAGGTGCGCAGTCTGATCGAGGAGTAGGAGGTAAGGCATTATGTCATCAAAGGATAAGAAATTACTGATCATGCTGGTTGGCATTCTGTTCATGGCACTTTCCTATTTCACGATGTATCGGGGAAATGTCACCAAGGCAGAGGCTTTAAGAGCAGAGAATAATACGCTCCGCACCCGTGTGAGCGAGCTTGAAGCGGTGCAGGATAAATGCCCGCAGTACGAGACGGATATGGAAACGATGAATGCGGAGATTGACAAGATCATTGATCAGTTTCCGGTTTATCTGAAAGAAGAAAATAACATTATGGATGTTGTCGATATGGAGGACACGGCGAATGTATTCGTCTCATCCCTTACGATTGCCGATCCGGTTATCGTTGACACTTCGGCAGCCTCACAGGGAACCGATGCTTCGACCGATGCAGCAGGAACCGATGCGGCGGCGGACACGGCTACAGATGCGGCGGCAGCCGATACGGCAGGAACAACGGATTCCACAGTTACTGCGGATGTTGGATTTTACCAGCTGTTTGATATTGTCTCAACGGTTGTTTTCGATGCGGATTATGATGGCATGAAGGATATGGTTTCCTTTGTTGCCGGAGCCAAAAATCCGATGTCAATCGAACAGATCAGCATGACATTTAACAGTGCAAACGGTCTGTTAAGCGGTACGATGGATTATAATTCCTATTATCTGTTCGGACAGGATAAGGCTTATGTTCCGGCGGATATTCCGGCATTCCCACATGGCGTGGACAATATTTTCGGAAACATGATTGAGAGGAAGAGTACAGACAATCCGGCAGATAACGCTGCCCAGGCAGACAGTTCTGCTTCTGATGCGGAATAATAAAATAAATATGGATTTATAGAAAGGAGGGAGCCGCGTGCGTAAGAAGAAACACAATAATTCGGGATTTTCTTTGGTAGAACTTATTGTTACGATCACTATTCTTGCGATCGTCGTGTTCCCTCTTTTAAATGCGTTTGTTCTTTCGGCAAGAACCAATGCCAAGGCGAAGGAACGCCTGCGGCTTACTTCTATCGCGGAGAACATGATGGAGGGAGTCGAGAAGATGAGCCTTGAGGAGCTGGCTTATCAGTTCGATTATCCGCAGGAGCGGTTTAATCTGATCTCTACAAGCCTGCTTTCTAATGATGAATCCGGTGCGCTTCCGGTTTATGAGCTTACGAACGAGGGAACGACCTACCAGAAGGCGTATACCTACGAGCAGATCAAAAAGCAGATGGAGGATGCAGGGTATGAGTTTTCCGGCTGGGACACCATGATCCATAGCAGTATCCGGACGCATGGAACTGAGCGTGTCTTCGAGGGACAGAGCTCGCGCAGCTATTACTTTTTCATGAAGAATATGTCTGCGGGAAGCGGCTCCAAGAGATACAGTGCACTGATCTCGGTCAAGCCGAATGATGTGAAGGCTTATAATGATACGACATTGGCAAGCATACAGTCCATCAATGTCTCAACAGATGCATTGTATGCGGATGCCATTTCGACATCGACGGTGCTTGCCCTGTTTCCGGTTGAGGAGACTTCCCCGACCACGGATGAGCATGGCAATGAGGTTGCCCCGGCAATCACAACGGATAAGATCACCAGGAGCATTGAACTGAATGTGCGAAACATATCAGGCGTTGAGACGGTGGAGCTTGTGTACAATTATTCCGCAAAGGATAGTGGTGGAAATACGCTTACATACAATCTGAGCAGTACGCTTTTTGACAACGGGGATGCCCCGGAGCAGAAGCTTGAAAACGTATACCTGCTTTATTTTCCGTGGTATCAGGGCGCTTCTGATTCCATTACCGTCAACAATCCGGACAATGTGGATTTTACGCTCCATCTGATCAAACAGAAGGGGTCGGATCAGGCATCGGATGATGCAGCACTTGCGGTGTGCGAAGCAACCTATAAGGTGGATCTGTATGTGAAGGAAACAAGTCCGGATGCAAAGGGACATTCACATTGCGATGTCCAGTCCAATCTGAATGAGAACCTTGCTACGAAAACAGCGGTCAGCCAGATCCGGTGGTGCCAATACAACAGCAATGCGGCTTCAAATGTATGGACGGATGTTTTACAGGGACGCTCCATCACAACTCCGGCTGCAAAGTGGGACCGTCTCTTTGATGTGACGGTTGAGATATATGATGGTTCAGTGGATATTGACTCTCTGATGGGAGCACAGCCTTTGGCAACATTTACGGGAGGTATGACGAACTGATGAAACAAAGAAACAATAAAGGATCATCCATTGTTCTTGTGTTAGTCGTCTTTGCGATCGTCGGCATTCTTGCTACCGCGGCGCTTCGTCTGTCTGTCATGAACTTTCAGATGAAGGCGACGGATTCACAGATCAAGAATAATTTCTATTCGGCAGAATCTGTTTTGGATCAGGTTACGGTCGGTCTGCAGAATTATGTTTCAGATGCGTACACGGTCGCATATACGGAAACGATGGAAGCATATGCGAGCAGTCTTAGTGCAACGGCAAGAGAGGCACAGTTTAAGGCTTCTTTCATGGCGCAGCTGAAATCAAAGCTGGCTGACCCGGCAGATGCGTCTTTCTATAACGCATCGCTGATCACATCAATGGTGGATTCCCCTTCGGCAACGGTAGATTGCGGAACGCACAGATTGGTTGACAAGGGTACGAGCATTACCCTGTGTGATGTTACGGTTACTTATACAGATGCAAAGGATATCACTTCGATTATAAAGACGGACATCAATATTGCGGCACCGAGTATGCGTTCGGTAACATCGACTTCTTTACCGGACCTGTTTTCGTATTCTTTGATTGCCAATTCCGGAATCAGCATCGAACAGGGTAACGGGCAGACAGTTACGGTTTCCGGTAATGTCTATGCGGGATCGGATGAGGTTACAAACCGGTATAATTGGAATCCGGCTAACAGATCAAAGAGTATTTGTACTGAGGGTGGAGCGACTGTTATCTTCTCTGGTGGAAGCTATGTTACCGCGGAGGGAGATTTCTATGTGAGCAACAACTCTAAGACGGTTGTGGATTCTACCGCACAGCTTTGGGCGCAGAATATCGTTGTTGACAATGCTGAGATGGATATTCTTTCTAATACCTATGTGGCGGATGACCTTACGCTAAACGGCAGATATAATACGAAGGTGATCCTTGGAACCGGAAACAGCAAATATTATGGTTACGGAGATTCCACGACAGATGCTGCATCAAGCAGTGCAATCATCTTAAACGGAAAAAACTGTGATCTTGACATGAGCGGGCTGGATGAGCTTGCAGTTGCCGGATATTCCTATATCGGCACAAGCCGTTTTGATGCAGGGGCAGCAAATCCGGCAAACGGAAATGTACAGATGGGTGAATCCATAAGTGTTAAGGGCAACCAGATCGCATACCTGATCCCGGGCAGCTGCATCGGAACAAACGGCAGCACGGCGAGCGCAGCCGCATCTTTATATTCCAAGAATCCGATGACGATGACGGAGTATCAGGAGCTTGAGGCATTAGTAGGAGCGGAAGGCAGTGACTATGTATTTGTAAACGGCAGGATCCCATACACAAAGACAGGAAAGAGCTTAAGCGACTATTTAAACGGAGCAGAAGTAAGCACCTGTGTCCAGACCGTGTTTGACAACACAAAGGGTCTTGTGTATTTCTACGCAAATCTCCCTGCGGATGAGGCGGAGCAGTATTACAGCGACTACTATACGGCGGATAAGAGTGATGGCGGCAAGCTTGATATGTATACCTCCTTCTATTCTAACCAGATCAAGTATAACAGCAGCCCATCCATGCTCTATACGGCGGGTACCTATGTGTCCTATGACGGAAGCACGGTAAATCTGTACGAGGGTTCCACAGAGGATATTTCTTCAAAGATCAGCCGGATGCCGAAGACCTTTGAGGCACTCACGACAATCTTATCTCCGAACTTTTCTGCAATCCAGCCGGAGCAGAAGGATAAGACGGTCTTTGAAAACTTTATCAATACAGATGTTCTGAATGATGTTTTTTCACATGGTGACAGCCATGGAATTAACTTCTCTTACACAGATCCGACAACCGGGTTTAAGTATCGAGTCATTATTGCAAAGCAGGGGCCGTACAACCTGACATTGGATACCTCCAAGGAGGTTGCAATCCTTATTACATCAAGTGACTGCGATATCGTGTTAAACTCAGGATTCCGTGGAATTGCCATCTGTGATGGTAAGATCTCTGCAAAGGGTAACAGCTACAAAATCGAGGGAGTTACCGAGCAGGAGGCAAGGCGGCTTATGGCTGCAACTTTTACGGCGGGTGGCAAGACCTACCACGCTTACGAGCTGTTCAAGGGAGGCAATGCTTCCTGGGTCGGAAATCTGGATGAGGAATCCGGTGGCTCCGGCGGCGGTTCCGGTGACGGCTCCGATTCGACAGAGGCAGCAGACAGCTATGCGGATCTGATCACTTACAGTAACTGGCAGAAGAAGTAATAGGATTCATGGATTTGGGAGACTGATATGAAACGAAATCAGGGATATTCTTTGGTGGAACTGATCGTTGTGATCGCTATCATGGCGGTATTGACGGGGACCGTTACAATCTCTGTCAGTGCAGTCGGCGGTTTTAAGGCGAAGGAATGCACGAAGAATATACAATCTTACATCAACAAAACACGTGTCAGTACGATGGGGAAAAACTCTGTCGTACTGCATTTGTATAAAGGGGCGGATGACGCGTTTTATGCGCAGACCATCACAAACGGAACCGCCGATGCCGCACAGCAGATCGGCAAGAAGACAGTTACCGTAAAATATACGGACGGTGATGATCTTACATCAATGAGTGAGCTGGATACGACCGGTGTGTATATCGAGTTTGACAGAAGCTCCGGTGCCATGAAGCTTCCGGCGAGCGGACCGTCCATCTATGTGCACAAGATCACGGTTTCGCAGGGAAGTAAGAACTATGTCATTACCATCTACAGGGAAACCGGAAAGGTTGTAGTAGAGTAGGAGGATTTTTATGGACAATCAAAAAGGCTTTTCTTTGATTGAACTGATCGTGGCGATTGCAATCCTTACAATTGTGGGAGCGGCGATCGTCGGTTTTTGCATGTCCGGAACCAGCTCTTATAAGACAGTCAGCACAGAGGTTGACCTGCAGTATGAGGCACAGCTGGCCATCAATCAGCTCTCGGATCTTCTGATCGATGCAAATTGCGGCGTTGGTTTCGACGCATCCACAAGCACGCTTCTTGTATACAATGACAGCGTGGCATATACAATCGCATGGACGGCGGCGGATCAGATGCTGACGCTGAATAAATATAATGTTACGGCAACGTCTGTGACACTTGAATCCTCCAACCTGATGGCAGAGTATGTTACTGCTTTTTCTGCGGTCATACCGACGGAGGATAAGAACAGCCACCAGATGGTTGATCTTACAATCAAATTTGAAAAGGATGACAAAAATTACCTTGCATCCAAGAATGTTACATTGCGGAACAAGGTGTCCACATATGCATCCCTGGCAGAGGCGTATCCGGGAAAGAGCATCGGATAACCTGCGTTTTTTCCTGCCGGGATGGCAGAATCCATAACAACGGAGAGGAAGTAATGACTATGCATAGTTCACACAAAAAAATCATTGCATCGGTATCACTCCTGCTTGTGGCAGTGCTTGTGATCACAACGATTTCAATCAGTCATATTCATACTGTTTCGGCACAGCCGTCTTTCCAGGGAATTCAGACGATTGTTGCAGACAATACGGTGGATACTCCGTTTTCTGTCGTAGAGCTTGTCCCAAAGACGGATATGGCTGCATTCGGATATCTTGTGGACGGAAATGAACCGGTTGCCGGGATTGACGCGTCAACGGGTAAGGCAGTTCTATGGCAGGATGCAATCAAACTGATTTCCGGTACAAAAGGGCGTACCAGCTGGATGGAGGAGCAGAGGGATAAGTTTAAGGATATCTGTGGAACGGATAAGGCACTTACCTATATTCCTTATGAAGAGACTTATGTTGTAGCGGAGGATGACGAGGCGAATTGGACGAAGGTTATGCTTACGGCGGAGGACGTACTCGCGGCTGAGACTGCCGGATACCGGATGGAGGATGTGGGCGACGATCATGGCGCATATATCCTGACTGAAAGCTATGCGTTAAGTGATACACAAAACGGTGATTATGATGAAAATCCGGATTATTTTGTCTATGCAGATGGCGGAAATCACGGATATTACTCTCTTGGATTTTCGGTAATAAATGGCACTAAGAGCGCGGAGACTGTTGAGGATCTGCAGGCACTTGTCGGAGATAAGGGGGCATACGCAGTTACCTCTGCAACCATCTATACCTCCGAGGATGCGTTTGCTGATTTCCGTGCAAACGAGGCAAACCATAAGTTTGCAATCTATGCAGTTCCAAGATCGGATCTTTCTTCAAACTTTACTTACATAGGACTCGCGGGCGAAGTGAAGCTTTCACGGGATATTGATACAGGCGAAGGCGGTGACACCGGGGATAGCGGAAATACGGGCGAAGGCGGCGACACCGGAGAAAGTGGCAGCACGGAAGAAGGCAGCGACACCGGAGAAAGCGGCAATACAGGTGATGGCGGCGATACCGGAGAAAGCGGCAGCACGGAAGAAGGCGGTGACACCGGAGAAAGTGGTAGCACGGAAGAAGGCAGCGACACCGGAGAAAGCGGTAATACAGGTGATGGCGGCGATACGGAGAGCGGCACAGGCACAGATGAATCTGGCGAAAACACTGCGGCAGGAACAGAAGATGATACAGTTGACACGCAGGATGCCGAGGGTGGAGAGAACGTAGATACCAGCGCCGGCACGGAAGAAGGCGGCACCGAGGGCGGAACCGGTGAAGGCACAGAAGAAGGTAGCAATACCGGAACAGGCGAAGGCACTGAGGAGGGCGGAACCACCGAGGCAGATCCGCTGCTTCTTGATTTTGGAAATTATTGGTATTATACGGTAAGTTTTGCGTATGTTCCGACAGATAAACTTGAGACCGGAAATTATTATTATTCAGTTATTCCGGCAAAGACAGTATTTAACCGCTCACAGGATGCGGAGTACGGCTCTGTTCTTAATGTTGCACATCCGTATGTGAAGAATGAGAATAAGACAGGTAATTTTGTCTGCACCAGCGCACCGGCATATGTCTATGTCGGCGAATGGAACGGCAGATACACACTTGTTGCAGATACAGCGGGAAAGCTGGATTACGAGGCGAAGATCCCTTACTACTATTACAAGGGGGGATTTTCGAGCAACAATCTGTTCAAGAACCAGGTGTTCAATCAGGATGGATCACTGGATGCAAAGAATATGTTCTTTGACGTTACAACGGTAACGCCGGATTCTTTCGAAGATTATCTGGAGAATAAGTCTGCGTCGGAGATTGACCTGTTGTTCGTTTCCGGAAGCAGTTCGTCTTTTGCTTCGGGGGCATCCTTTGGCACTTTGGATGACATTAAAAAAAACACAGTGGAAGATGTCATAAAGCAGGTGTACGATGCAGGCACATATATGCCGGTTATCGCAGACTATTCAGTTATTGCGTCAGAGGTGAACGATTCCGGAAAGTTAAGCAGGGGAGCTGATTTTGCAGCAGCATCGGATGTGACGAATGTGCAGCGCCTTGTTGCACTTTTGTGTGCGTCAAATTTCGGCACTGTCGTGACAGATGTAAGCGACTTTGATCTGGATTCGCTTGCATGGGATCAGCTTACGTTCCTTAAGGATGCCGACCATCATTATGTGAATAAAAATATCTATGTGATTCCGGGAAACACTTCGGGCAGAATTCCGTTTATCCTGTCCGATATTTCCGAGACACTCATTTCGGGTGGCAATGACACAGATTTTGAGAATAATGCGAAGAATACCGGTTTTGATGAACTTGCCAGCTATATCGTCAATGAGAACTTTATCCGTCAGGCAGAGTCTGCGGGGGCGGAACACACCTATGAGCTTTTTGAACGCAAGGTGACAAAGGCAATCGCGATCGAATACTGCATCAGTTACCTGCAGAAACGCCAGCAGTCGGTAAAGCATGATATCCATGTGCTCGATATTGAGCCGAGACAGACGGATTCATACTACAATCCGGATTTGCAGGCCAATATGAAGCTGTGGTTTACGGATGCAGGATTCCAGGTGGATTCCCTTACGGTTACAACAATACCGATGGCAGAGTTTATCGGCAGAATCGATGATCTGGCAGACTATGACATGATCTATTTTGGACTGAATACCGATTACTACAATAAGTCCGGAACCCTGACGGTCTATAATGACACGGCAATGAACGGCCTGATCTATTCCAATGTCGGGGATATTTCGGTTGTCAATTCAAAGGGATCCGTGGGGCAGTATTGGCCGTGGAGTTATTCCGGACTGCTTGAGAGTGATTACAAGCATTCACTGAACAATGCAACCGGACTATTGGAACGGCTTAGCGTCATAACGGCGGAGTCGGAAAGCGGATCGGATAAGAAGTCCGTCCTGGATGAAGGCAACCGCACAGAGACGTTCCGTCTCTCCGGAAATGACCTGACAAAGCAGAAATACAATGAAATCATCAACTATATCAAGGGTGGTTTTCCGGTTGTGTTTGCAGATGGGTTTATGGATGCGGGCAGTGTAAATGAACTGACAATCGACAACTGCACGTACATTTATGAACTGGTAAAGGATCAGCTAGCAAAGGAAAATGTGATGACGGAGACGGATGCAAAAAGCCACATTGCAAAGCTGTACCGTTATATCTCTTTGAATAAGCCTGTTGTCTCTGTTTCCGGACTTACCAAGACAAGCGGAAAAGAGTATGTAACCTTAAACAGCTCCAAGATCAATTTCAGCTTCCAGATCGAGAATCTTTCCGCTGCGGAGGGAGAGTCGGAGTTTGACTGTGTATTCTATTTTGATAATAATGCGGATGGCAGATTTTCTGCAACGGAATCTGTGATCGCGTCTGACCTTACCATCAGTCAGAATGGCAAGCGGATCAAGCCGAAGAATGGTCATTACAGCTTAAAGGCAGGTGCTGATATTACCTATTCTTTGAGTTATTATCTTCCGGATTCATACATTGGTATCATTCCGTGGAAGCTTAAAATCTGCCAGACGGACAATGAATACCGTTATGACTCTGTGCAGGGATATTTTTACAAGAAGAATACAGGCGGTAAGCAGGTAGTCAATATCCTGCAGATCAATACAAAGAATGGCGCACAGGTTGCCTCTTCTTTGAATATGCAGCAGGAAATGAATAAAAATTCGACATTCCGGAAGCTGGTAGAGTCTTTGGAGGACTTTACCCTAAATATCAAGACCATCTCCGGGGATGCGTATACGAACAGCTACGAGGAGAGAGATGGTGTGGCATATGTCACGGTTGATGGCAGTCAGGTAAGGCTGGATTCCTTTGATATGCTGGTGCTTGGTTTTGCGGATGTGTACTCGCTTGACGATGGAACGAAGAATTGTTATAAGGGACTGCAGGATTATATTGATGCGGGAAAGCCTGTGCTTTGCACGCATGATACAACATCACCTTCCAACGATTCCACAGCGAAATACTGGGGCTATGATTACAATACCCTTCTCCGCAACTATGTCGGTATGGACCGTTACGGAATCTTAACGAACAAGGCGTTAAAGCTCGGACTTGAACTTGACAGCACTTCAGACCAGAAGGCTTGTCTTGTGGAGTCATCCGGAACCGGCACGGATAAGTTTTACATCGTAAGAAATTCAGATGGAACCTACAGCTATTCGAAGAAAGCAAATAAAGCCACCACGATCCGCCAGCTGTTTGCCGATGCGGTGGATTACGCGGCAGCAAATGACACGGATATCGCATATAAGCCAAGAAGCGGGAAGAAAGAGATTGTAAAGCAGAACCAGGGAATGACGGATCTAAGCCTGATGTATCAGGCGTATGGCTCCAGCAATTCGACAAACAGGGCACAGGATTATATCAATTATGCAAGCAATCCTAAACTTACAAAAAATTGCTGGCAGACAACAACAACCGCGGTCCGCGTCAATGAAGGACAGATTACCACGTATCCATTTGTAATCGGTGATAAGCTTACGGTTTCAAGCACTCATTATCAGTATTATCAGCTTGATATGAATGAGGATGAGGATAATGACGGCGAGAGCGATATTGTTGTATGGTATACGCTGTCCGGAAGTACTGCTGACAATTCGCTTTACACGACTGCGGAAAAGGATGTCCGGAACAATTATTATATCTATACAAAGGGTAACATCACATATTCCGGTGTAGGGCACAGCAATGTAAATTCAGAGAATGAGTTAAAGCTCTATATCAATACCATGATTGCTGCTTACAGCACAGGTCTGAATACGCCGACCGTATCCATCCGGCAGGGCATTGATGAGGATGCTCCGGCTGTCGATACGATCTATCTTTCTTATGATGCGAGCCAGGATGTGATCCTTGAGGAGGAGCTTGGACGGGACTATACCAATCCGGTACGGCAGAAGTTCTACTTCACGGTAAACGATAGCAACCTGATCAAGAATATGCGCTCCAAGGAAGAGTTTGTTGATTTCTATATTGAAGTGACAAAGGCCGAGTATGATGCAAACAGATATTGGGGATCGTACATCGAGCATGATGGCATTTATCTGAAAAAGCAGAACTGGACGGTTTATGCGGCAGATGGAAGTGCGCTCAGTACGACCAACAATGCGGAGGGCATCAAAAACGGCTGGTATGATGCTTCGTCCGGCAAGTATCATCTGGTCAGTGGAACCACGTATTGTGTGGATCTTGACATAAACAGCCTGATTTCGGCTGCATCCTACAATGGACAGCAGTTTAAGAACAGCACCAGGGCGATTAAGGTTTATATTGGGGCATATACGAAGATTACCTACAATAATTATGCGTCCACGGTTACGGACACAGATATCAGCTACTATGGATTTGAGATACGCCAGCTTGAGCTTGTGGATCTGGATTAACCGGAGCGTGTGACAGGTTTCTGTGATGGATGTGAAGCCGCGGACCGGAAGCAGCCGCAATGATTTTATATCGTACAGTTATTGATGATATATTTACTATAACTTCGAGTGATTATAAGTATAACAATCGAGCATTCTTGCAAACCTTGACGAAGGTATGCAAGAGTGCTAAGATAACTCATGTGTGAGTGAGTATATTTACATTGAAAAGGGGACTTTTTCGGATGGAAAGAATCGTTCTATCTCTTTTGGTTGACAATAACCCGGGTGTAGCAAGCCGTATTTCGGGACTGTTCAGCCGCAGAAGCTTCAATATGGAAAGCCTTGCTTCCGGAATTACCGCAGATCCGCGTTTCGAGCGTATTACGATTGTGGTGAACGGTGATGAGCAGACGATCGAGCAGATTGAAAAGCAGCTTGCAAAGCTTGAGGATGTGCGCGATATCAAGCGTCTTGAGGCAGGAACTTCCGTTACACGTGAACTGATGCTGATCAAGATCCGGGCAAAGGACACAGAACGTCAGGCCATCATGAATGTCACGGACATTTTCCACGGACGCATCGTAGATGTGTCAAAGGATTCCATGATCGTCGAGCTTACCGGCAAACAGGACAAGCTGGAGGCTTTCCTCAATCTCTTGGATGGCTATGAGATCCTGGAGTTGGCGCGCACCGGTATCACCGGTCTTACCAGAGGCTCGGATGATGTTACTTTTATTGAGTAGGCTTTTTAATAATTTTTATTATTTTTAGGAGGACAAAATACATGTCAGAAGCAAGAATTTTTTATCAGGAAGATTGTAACCTTTCTTTACTGGAGGGCAAGACAATCGCTATCATCGGCTACGGCAGCCAGGGACATGCTCATGCATTGAATGCTAAGGAGTCCGGATGCAACGTTATCGTTGGTCTTTACGAGGGAAGCAAGTCATGGGACAAGGCTGTAAAGCAGGGCTTTGAAGTATATACCGCTGCAGAGGCAGCAAAGAAAGCTGATATCATCATGATCCTTATCAATGATGAGAAGCAGGCAGCTCTTTACAAGAAGGACATCGAGCCGAACCTTGAGCCAGGTAACATGCTTATGTTTGCTCACGGATTCAATATCCATTTCGGATGCATCGTTCCACCAAAGGATGTCGATGTTACCATGATCGCACCAAAGGGACCGGGACATACCGTTCGTTCCGAGTATCAGGCTGGTAAGGGTGTTCCTTGTCTGGTTGCTGTTGAGCAGGATGCTACCGGAAAGGCACTTGACATTGCACTTGCATATGCACTTGCAATCGGCGGAGCAAGAGCCGGTGTTCTTGAGACAACTTTCCGTACCGAGACTGAGACAGACCTCTTCGGTGAGCAGGCAGTTCTTTGCGGTGGTGTATGCGCACTTATGCAGGCTGGTTTCGAGACTCTCTGCGAGGCTGGTTATGACCCGAGAAATGCATACTTTGAGTGTATCCACGAGATGAAGCTTATCGTTGACCTTATCTACCAGTCAGGATTTGCAGGAATGAGATATTCTATCTCTAATACCGCTGAGTATGGCGATTATGTAACCGGACCTAAGATCGTTACCGAGGACACCAAGAAGGCTATGAAGAAGATCCTTTCTGATATTCAGGATGGTACCTTTGCAAAAGAGTTCTTACTTGATATGTCAGATGCAGGAAAGCAGGTTCACTTCAAGGCTATGAGAAAGCTTGCTGCTGAGCATCCTTCAGAGAAGGTTGGCGAGGAGATCCGTAAGCTGTACAGCTGGAACAACGAAGGCGACAAGCTTATCAACAACTAATCGATACATAGGATTGTGCGTAAGGGCATGGGTTTATCCCATGCCCTTTTTGCTTTATAGGAAATTTCTTTTCCTATAAAGCAAAAATGCTCCGCAGGGATGCGACCCGTGTGGAGTTGAAGATGCACTTGCGTGCCCACACGGGCGCGCAAAGAGTCACAAGGTGACTCTTTGTTCCGCAGATTTGCGCATTATTGAGAGAAATTGTTGATTTGGCAGGGGGAAAACTATATAATAAATAATATATGATATAAATTGGGGATTTTGTAAGCACATACAACAATGGGGAGAAGGTTATGAATATACAATTACAGTGTTGCGGGCTTGTAATCATTGCTTTGCTCATTTTTTTCTTTTTCAACCAGCGAAGGGTAGGATTGTTTTCGGAGCATATTTTTCTTCAGACGATTATGCTCACGGGAATTAGTCTGATTTTTGACGTTTTATCGATTGCTGCGATCACATACATGGACGATTTGCCGGTGCTTCTGGTGAAGGGAATATGCAAGGCATACCTTGCGAGCCTTGTCATGGCGGCGGCTCAGGCATTGTTTTATGTGCTGGTCGATATGCATGACGAGAGAGAGTATCTGCGTATTGTAGGTCATATCCGGTTCGCTACGGTTGCACAGATTTTACTTGTCTTCCTTACTCCGATTTCTATTTATTCGGATGGAGAGGTTATGTATACTTATGGCCCGAGTGTGCTCCTGACGTATCTGTTTGCGGTTTCTTATGTGATCGCGTCTCTTGTCTGTGCGGTGGTATTCCGCCATGTGATCGTGCGCAACCGGCGGATTGCAGTGTGTATCTGGATGACATTGTGGATGGGAGCTGCGGTCATACAGTTTTTTAACAGCCAGATTCTTCTGGTTGGATTTGCAAGTGCACTTGGCATGATGGCTTTATTTTTGAAGCTTGAGAACCCGGAGTCCAATATGGACAGGCAGTTTGGATGTTTTCATGCACATGCGCTTACACAGTATCTGGATCAGTGTTATGAGAGAAAGAATCCACAGAGTGTTCTTTTTATTTCGCTGGCCGGCTCAAAAGGAAATGAGACACATTGTTTGTCCAGGAGCGAGAGTCTGGTGCGCCTGACGGAGTATCTGTTTCGTTTTCCAAAGGCTAAAGTGTTTAAGAATAATGATCCGGAGCTTGTTGTGCTCCTGCCAAATGCAGATGAAATGATGAATATATATCAGCGGGTAAAGGAAGAATTCTGGCCGGAGCGCAAGGAAAACATACGTAAAGATGGCAGGATGGGTATGTATCCATTTACTTTTATGGCATTGGTTCCGGATATCCTCCTGCTTGACAATAGCGATGATTTTTACCAGCTGCTTCAGTATCTTCGGGCTGAGAACAGACGGAAGAACAGTGCAGACACGGTATATGTGGACGGAACCATTTTTGCAGCGATGCGGCAGAGAGGCGAGATCAAGGAAAGCGTGTTAAGTGCATTGGAGGAGGACCGCATAGAGGTGTTTTATCAGCCGATTTACTCTACCAAACAGAAGCGTTTTGTCTCGGCTGAAGCGCTTGTGCGCATCCGCAATACGGATGGAAGCATTATTCCGCCCGGAAAGTTTATTCCGATTGCGGAAGAGACAGGAATCATTGCACAGCTTGGTGAGCGTGTATTTGAAAAGGTGTGTGAATTCCTGCAGAATAGCAGTGTTGAGAAATATGGAATTTCTTACATTGAGGTAAATCTGTCGGTTGTGCAATGCGAGCAGAAGAATCTTGCGGAGCGCTACATAACAATTATGGATCAGTATAAGATCAGACCATGGCAGATCAACCTTGAAATCACGGAGTCTGCTTCTGTTAAGACCAAAGAGATTTTACTCGAGAATATGAAGCGGCTGATCAACCATGGGGTAACATTTTCCCTGGATGATTTCGGAATCGGACAGTCAAATCTGGACTATGTGATCGAGATGCCGGTTTCTCTTATGAAATTTGATATGAATATGACACAGGCATATTTTAGGGATTTAAAGGCACAGTTTGTTATGCAGGCAGCAATCCATATGGCACACGGAATGGATCTGCTTCTGGTCGCAGAGGGTGTTGAAACAGAGGAGCAGCTAAACGGCATGAAGAATGAAAATATCGACTTTATTCAGGGATATTACTTCTCAAAGCCGCTTCCGCAACAGGAATTTTTGAATTTTCTTGAAGAGAGCGCTTAACAATAGTATAATTATTGCCGAAAAATAATTTATAAGTTATAGTATGCAGTTAGAGATTGATAATCTGTGATTTACGGTTTGCGATATGCAGGTTGTAATTTGTGGTTTGCGATATGCAGGTTGTAATTTGTGGTTTGCGATATGCAGATTGTAATCTGTGATTTGAAATCTATAAGTACAATCTGTAATGTGTAATTTATAACTTGGAATTTAAATTTAATTCTAATATTAGTCTGGGTAGATGCCGGCGAGAGGGTATGACAGTGCAGTAAGGATGTTTGATGCCCCGGCAAAAGCTAGTGATGGGGTATAGAGATGCAAAATGTGCGTGTGATACCCCGGTTGGCGTCAATGAAAGGGTATAGAGATATAAAATGCGTGTGTGATGCCCCGATAGGCGCAACCAAGAGGGCATAAAGGTACAGTTAGAAGTAAAAATGCCCCAATCATACCAATTTTTAATTAGGGTTTTATTTTAATTTATAATAACTTAGGAAAGTGTAGGTGGAGGAACTTATGCAAAAGAGATATCTGTTTTATTTTCTGATGGGTGCTGGTTTGTGTATGGGGATTACAACTGCAAAGCAGCCAGTTATGGCAACTGAGGCAGAGACCACAACTGCGACAGGAAACACGACAGAAGCGGAGAACGCAACAGATGTAGCTGCTACGGAAACACCTGAGGTTGTAATTACAACCGAGGTGGATGATGCGGCAGATGAAGCGAGCGTAGCTGGCACAACCGCGACAGATGCTGATGATACGGCGGATGAAGAGAATGCAGCCGACACAACTACAGTGGACGCAGAGAATATAACTGACGCAGCAGAGGCAGCTGCAGAAGATGAAGGAAACACAACCGACGCAGCAGACAATGTGGAAAATGTAAACAATACAGAGGAAGCAGAAACCACAACAGAAGAAGCAACAGAGACAGAGGATACAACTGAGGAAACGGATGTGGCAACATTCGCAGATCCTTCGACGGATACTCTTTACAGCGGTATTCAGATTGACGGAGATTTCAGTGATTGGGCGGCAATCGACAAGGTTTATGATTTCAATACCAATCTGACAGAAGCTGCAATGATCTGGGACCATGATTATGTGTATTTGTATTTAAAAGAGGGTGTGAAAAGTCCGGAAGGCTGGGAGATGTATGAGGGTAATATCCATGCGGCAACGCCGTATTCGAACGGCAATTTCTGCATTGAGACAAATACCGGATACAAGTCAAGCGTTCAGGTGCTTGGCCCAAACAGCGGCAAGGTGACAGCGAAAGTAAACGACACTTATGTTGATATCGCATATGCAAAGCATACATATGAGATCGCCATCCCTGTGTCAGCTTTAAAGGGATATAATGACAAGACCTCTTCTTTGAATTTCGGAACGATGGGAAGCTGGAATGATACTCCGAATTATGTTATGACCGGGGTAAGCCATTGGAATCCGGATGCCGGTGATTCCGGTTCTACCGGCGGCGATTCGGGAGATAAGGGAGACAGTGGCTCCGATCTTTACGATAAGACTACCTATATCAAGTATGATTATGATTTTTCTGATTGGGATGACTATCCGCATCATACAATCGATTATTCTACCGGCGGTGCGCATGGCGCGGATGCAGAAGGTGCTTTGTATTCTGACGGAGATTACCTGTATGGACATATTAAGTATTATGGCGGATATTACCCGGACATTTTTGGCTTCTTTGAGCTTGCAATCAACGAGAAGTATCACAGTGTCCTGTACTTAAATGCGAGAGCAGTGGACAATGATGGCAATATATTATGGCATTATGATACAAGCCATCTGGATCCGGGAACCTATGAATTCCATATTTTCGGACCGGAAACCATTGACGGAGGAGCATGGGGAACTGATTATGGCCTGCTCTATATTGAATTGCAGGGAAACGGAAGAGTCAATGCAGAGTTCCGGCTTGACCAGAGCAAGATTGCTCATTTTTACAAGTGTGATCAGACCGATATCAAGTCTCTTGATATGAGATTTATCCGAATCGGTGATAAGTGGATTTCCTGCGCAGGTACCTCAACCGGACCGATCCTTGGTATGGCAATCAGTGGTATTTCAGTGCTTCTTGGCATGTGCTTTTATAATCGAAAGAAGAAGAGAGGAATTGCAGCATGAGTGTAATGCTGGGAATCATCTTAGCTATCGTATGGCTCTTTTTCCTTCATGTGATGCGGCAGGCAAATCTGAAGGCATGGAAATTCATATGGGGAAGTTGTGGATTGTTTGTCCTTATGATGATATTTGTCCGGCCGTATTTTACGGAGCCACTGGCGAAGGTTGTCGCATCTATTGCCGGAGTATTCGGTAATCTGACGGGGATGTATTCATCTTTTTTTAAGTATGGTGTTATTTTTGTGGATTCCGCGTCTGGGTCGATTTCACTTCTGATCGACTTCGAATGCTCCGGAATTCTTGAGATCATGGCTTTTCTGGCGTTGCTTGCTTTTTATGATGTATATACCGTGTACGAGCGGATCCTGATTGGACTTGTGGGTACGGCTTATATCATTTTAGCGAATGCGCTGCGTATTTTTATTATCTGTACGATTATCTATTTTAACGGCATTTCCGCATACAGCTTTGCACATACCATTGTCGGACGTGTGGTGTTCTATGGATTGTCGGTTATTTTGTATTTTATTGTATTTACCAAGGGACATATTCGTCGCCAAAAGGTGGGGAACTTTACTTATGGAATGGATAAGTAGACTTTCAAATTCGTTTCTGTTTTGGGCAGCATGGATTATCATTCCGCTTCTGATGGAGATTATTCCGTCAATTGGAAGCTTTCTTCTTTTGCTCCGCAAGCAAAAGAAGAGTCCAAAGACAGAACTGACATATTATCCGGAGATCACTCTGATGATTCCGGTATATAATTCGGAGAAAACACTTGCTGCCTGCATCGGTTCGATCAATGACAGCCTTTATCCGAATGACAGAATTCATGTATATCTGATCAACAATCAAACCAAGGACAACAGCTTCTCGGTTTTCTGTGAATGTCAAAACAAATATCCGGATCTTATCATGCAGTGGCTCAACGCCAAACAGGGAAAGTCAAAGGCTTTGAACATGGCATTGTTCAATAGCGGGGGCAAGTATATTATCAATATTGATAGTGATGGTTTGCTTGAACCATCTGCACTTAAGAATCTTGTGGCGAAGTTCGAGGCGAATCCGCAGATTCAGTGTATGACCGGAGCAATATTGATCGATCCCGATCAGATTGAAGAATATCCATGGATATTTCCGAAGCTGTTGCGCAAAACGGAGTTCATGGAATATGCGCAGGCATTTCTGGCAGGACGCAATTATGCTTCAGAGACGAACTCGGTTTATACGTTGTCCGGGGCATTTTCTGCATTCCGCAAGTCTGCGGTGCTAAGCTCGCATATGTATAATACAGATACCATCTGTGAGGATACGGAGATCACATTCCAGATGCGCTACAACAAAAAGACGCGGGTTGACATCTGCACGGATGCCATCTTTTTTGTTGATCCGATCGAGGATATGAACAAGCTTTATACCCAGAGACAGCGTTGGCAGAGGGGAAGCCTTGAGGTGTCTTCAATGTTTTTAAAGGACCGCATGAAACTTCGGAAAATGTTTATTGACCCGACTGTCCGGACGCTGGTGTATGACCATACATTTGCGTTTCCGCGAATGATCTGGTATCTGGCGCTGCTTTGTCTTTTGTTTTTGAATTATTCGTTTCATATGATTGTGCTTTCAGTGATTCTTTTGTTTGCGCTTTATTTTTTGACCGGATTTTTCTACTATTTTTCAACGCTTGGATTTTTGAAAGAATTTCCTGATATAAAGTCCTATTACAAAAAACAATGGTATGTGGTATTTCTGCTTCCGTTTTTTAATCTGCTGGTGTTCTTTATTCGTTTCGCGGGTATCATCAACAGCATCAATACAAACAGTGCATGGCGTACCAGAAATTTCACGGAAGAAAAGCGCGATTTTAAAAAGAATCTGCTTGCAGATCTGGCTATTTTTAAAAAGTGGATTACAGGAATCCGAAGCTGTGTAAATAACGGACCTGTAGATGAATAGGTGTATGGCTGATAAGAAGATAAAAAATAATTGGGATACAACATATAAAATAAAAAAGAGTAAGCGTCGATTTCATCTGATTCTTGCTGCAACTGTTATTGCCGTGCTTGCAATCACATTTGCCGGTGGACTTCTGATGCGTCAGTACGAGATGGCAACGCTTCGGGTATATTCTGAACAGCAGGATGCATATGTCCAGCTTGTTGTGGATCAGATCAATCTGCAGCCGGAGCGGACGGACGAAGAGATCATTTCCAAGATCGTTGGTACGCTTGACAGCGGAGACTCACATTACTGGACACTCGCAAAGGACGATACGCTCATATTTGTCAAGAACGTAACAGAGACAAACCGGTATCTGGGAATTCGCAATGATGAGTTTTATGGAACAAGTTCAGCGGCAAAGTTTATGGAGAAAATGACGCTGTACAGAGTCCAGCACGATATCATCTTTATCGATGGGGTACGTTTCGTGGCATCCGGCGTATTGTTTGAGTACAATGACAGTTTCTACAAGATCTGTCTTTTGACAAATGAGACGGTTGTGCTTGACAACAATGATTTTTTGGCAACAAAGATCAATATGTGTATCTATGTGGTTCTTCTGATTCTGCTGATTCTTGTGGTTATGCTTGCTGCAGAGAATATGGTCCATAGGAGACAGATGCAGATTTTCCGGCTGGAACAGCGTATCCGTAATCAGAACCTTCATATGGATGAGCTGGAGAAAGAACTTGACAGCGTGAATTCCTATGACAGCAGATGGAATCTGTATAACTATAAAATGCTTGGAAAGTTTGTGGAAGAGTTCGACAAAAAGGGCATAAAATGTGCAACATATGTATGCCTGCAATTCGCATCAGCTTCCGAACGCAAACAGTTTCTGGAAGATACACAGGTGCTTCTGGATGCATATATCCTCCGGTTTGACAAGTCGCAGACACAGCTTTCCCTTTTGTTTGCAAAGGAAGGGGAGCCCGAGACGCTCAGGCAGCTTGCAAGAGCCGGAGTGACCGAGGATATGATCATTGAGCTAAGGCCGGTGGACTACGATTACAATGGACCACTTGCAGAACAATTAAAGAACTATATTGCGGAGAATAATCATGGCTAGTCGATTGAACAGGGTATACCGATTTAAGTTTTATTTAAATGCAAATCATTTTATCATCATCAATGGAGTGGAGGGTGAGACTCACCCGCACACCTGGGAGTTTACGGTTGACATTCTGATTGACAATAATGAGTTTGTCCAGTTTACGGAATATGAGAGTGCAATCAATGCGTTTCTGGACAAGTACCAGAATCAGGTTATGAACGATTTTGCACCATTTGACCATCTGGTTCCGACACTCGAGAATATTTCGGAATATTTTATCTTGGAGATCCGCGATCTTGTTGAAAAGAGAAATGGTCATCTGATCAAGATGGAGAGTAGTGAGACTCCGACACGAAGCTATATTATCAGCTTTGAGGAGGATGAGGACTTTAGAAGACTTTCTGCTGCAAAGCGTCTGGAACATATTGATGAGACCGTAGAGAAGATCGTTGACAGATTGGTGTAGTGATATGAAAAAGACAGTTGGAGTATTGGCAATGATGGTTCTTTATGCGGTCATTGCCTTTTGTGTTGTATATAGTATTTATATTGGCGGCTATTATCCGCAAGGGTCGGATACCATGTGCCATCTGTATAAGGGAGAACAGCTGTTAAACAGTATCCGGTCCGGTAACTGGTATCCGCTTTATGACCAATATTGGTATAACGGTGTGCAGATGATGCGGTATTGGGCTCCGCTTCCGGTGTATGTGCTTGCGTTCTGCCAGTTCCTTGCGGGTGGAAATATGTTTGGCGGATATCTGGTATTCGTAGGGCTTGTTTTTTTCTTTGGTGCGTTGGTCTGGCTGTTTATCGGAATCAAAAAGGACCGCTTCTGGATGGGAAGCTTTCTGGGTATCCTGTGGTTTTTTATGCCGAACAATCTGTTTGCATTGTTTGATGAAGGAAATCTGCCACGTTCCCTGTCCATGATTTTTCTGCCGCTTTTGATTTACTTTGTGAATGAATATATGGTGGAGGGTAAGTGGAAAAGGGCAATCGCGATCGTGCCGGTCTTTTTCCTGATTATCTTGTGCCATACCGGATATGCGGGAATGATCGCACTTGCGCTGTTATTGTTTTGCATTTTTTACCGGATTATGTACAAGAACAGACGGCGTGTGCTTGGACTTATTGTGTCACTTCTGATACCATTTGCACTCACAGGCCTGTGGCTTGTCCCGTCTTTGAAGGGCGGAATTTCTTCAACGGATAGTTCACAGGTTATGAAAGGCTTTTTCCAGGATGCTTTTATCTCGCTGAATCCATTGCTTCGATTGGATCCGCAGAATAAGTATTTCTATTTTGGACTCGCAGCCTTTCTGCTTGCAGTGTTCGGCCTTATTGCCGCAGGCAAAAAGACGCGTATCGGGATGTGGACAGCACTTGTGATCTTTATCTGTACAACCACTACGATGTATGATGTGCTGGTTCATCTTCCGGGAAGCCAGTATCTGTGGATGCTCCGGTTTATATCTATCGCACTCTGCATGATCCTGTATGGTTTTTTGATCTGGAAATCCTTAAAGCCGGTGTATATCGTTATCGCGTGTGCGCTTTTGGTACTTGATACGATTCCATCTACGGTATACCTGCATTCGGATGGCAGCATGACGGCAGAGGAGCGCATGGAGAAAAATGCGGATGAACTGCTGATCACGGAAGCACGTAAACAGACGGTGCAGCGTGTGGCTTTGCTGGATGCCAGCACACTCGGATCGTATGGTCAGTATCAGCTTACTGCGCTTGATGGAAATTATGTTCACCAGACATTCGGTGCAGGCTGGCAGTCAGCGGCAACTGCTTCCAACATCGTAAGCTTGAATGAAGCGGTAAGCTACGGGTACTATAGGTATCTGTTTGACCGGTTGAAGGAGATGGGTGATGACACGGCTCTGATCCAGAAGCAGCAGCTTCGGTTTGGCGCGGATGATGTGGAACGTCTGACCGCTGCTGCGGAAGAAAACGGATATGAACTGATTTCCCAGAACGAAGACTATGTGTTGTTTCATATGGATATTGCATCAGAGTTTGGCGTGATTTCCGATTACAGTGGAATCGCGGTCGGTGCGTTTGCACCGCTGATGTGCTATGTATATCCGGATCTGTGTGCCGGTGAATCAGATGTGATCAATGATTATACCTTTGAAGAATTATCGAAATACAAGGTTGTGTATCTTTCGGGCTTTTCATACACGGATAAGGATGCTGCCGAGTCACTTTTGTATCAGCTTGCGGATGCGGGCGTACATATTGTGATTGCCGCAGACGGACTGCCGACAGAACGGACAACCGGACAGAAAGAATTCATGGGAGTAAACTGTCAGACTGTCACTTTCCAGAATGGTTATCCGATCCTGTATTACAAGAACAGGGAAGTTATTACGAACCTGTTTGCGGAAGGAAATGAGAAACGAAACGTCACTTACTTTTTGAATCTGCCTGAGACGGATGCATATTTTTATGACAACAATCAGGAGCTTGCATTTGTCGGGAAGGTTTACAACGGTAAGATTTCGTTTATCGGTCTGAATCTTCCGTATCACGTGTTTGAATCCATGGATGAAAATGCAAAATACATTATGGACTGTGAGCTTGGAACATATTTAAATGAACTTCCGGACCGGAAGATTGTTCCAATTAGCGTAGAGACAGACGCCAAGGGTATCCGTATTACCTCGCCGGAGAATGGAGTCGGCACAACTCTTGCCTACCACGACATCTTTTCCAGCCGGCAGCATATATACAGTCAGAACAATCTGTTATATGTGGATGAGGGTGAGACACAGATTACATTTTCCTATCCTTACTTTGCACAGGGACTTGCTGTCAGTCTATGCGGCTTGGCATGTTATGCGGCATTTATCATTTTTATGTGCCGCAGGCACGGGCACGAAGTTGACAAACAAAGTGCCAATGTGTAGAATGAACGTATTGCTAATGAAAGATTAATAAAGATAAAAGAGGCGAAATTATGGCAGAAGCATACAATCACAAAACGATTGAAAAAAAATGGCAAAAATACTGGGAGGAGCACGAGACCTTCAAGACAGACGTTTGGGATTTTTCCAAGCCGAAGTATTATGCGCTTGATATGTTCCCATATCCATCCGGTGTCGGCCTTCATGCAGGTCATCCGGAAGGATATACTGCAACGGATATTATGTCACGTATGAAGAGAATGCAGGGATATAACGTTCTTCACCCAATGGGATATGATTCTTTTGGACTTCCAGCAGAGCAGTACGCAGTTACGACCGGACATCATCCGGCTGGATTTACCCAGAAGAATATCCAGACATTTTCCAAGCAGCTGAAAGAGCTTGGTTTTGACTATGATTGGTCAAAGATGATTGCTACCTCTGATCCGAGTTTCTATAAATGGACACAGTGGATTTTTAAGAAACTGTACGAGGCAGGTTATGCAAAGCACATTGATATGCCGGTTAACTGGTGCGAGGAGCTTGGTACAGTTCTTTCCAACGATGAGGTTATCGATGGAAAGTCTGAGCGTGGTGGATACCCGGTTGTCAGAAAGAATATGAAGCAGTGGGTTATCGATCAGCCTGCATTTGCTGAGAAGCTTCTTGAAGGATTAAATGAGATCGACTGGCCGGAATCTACCAAGGAAATGCAGCGTAACTGGATTGGAAAGAGTACCGGTGTCGAGGTTGATTTCAAGATCGTGGGCGGTGGACAGTTCTCCATCTATACCACCTGTATCGAGACCATCTATGGTATCACTTTTATGGTTCTTGCTCCGGATGGAGAGATTGTAAAAGGGCTCATGGACCGCGTGGAGAACAAGGAAGAGGTTCAGGCATACATTGATGAGACGTTAAAGAAGAATGATATGGACCGCACCGAGTTAAACAAGACAAAGTCCGGCTGTGTTTTAAAAGGTCTTTATGCGATCAACCCGGTAAACGGCAAGGAAGTTCCGCTTTTTATCGGAGATTTTGTTCTTGCAAGCTACGGAACCGGTGCTGTTATGGCTGTTCCTAGTCATGACCAGCGTGACTTTGAGTATGCGGTTGCTCACAACATTGATATGATCCAGGTTATTGATGGTGCGGATGTTTCTGAGAAGGCTTTTGAGAAGCAGGATTATCTCGGAAAGGGCTGCAAGCTGATCAATTCGGAAGAGTTTACGGGACTTACCGTGGAAGAGGCGAAGGAGGCAATTACCCAGAAGCTTGAGGGTATGGGTGTTGCAAGAAGAAAGACGAATTACCACTTCCGTGAGTGGATTTTTGCCCGTCAGAGATATTGGGGTGAGCCGGTGCCTTGTGTATACAAGGAAGATGGAGAAATCTACTTCCTGCCGGATGATGAGCTTCCGCTTATACTTCCGGAGCTTGAGGATTACAAGGGTAAGAATGGTAAAGCTCCTCTTGAGAATGCTACAGAATGGAAGCAGTATGACAGACATGGCATCAAGGGCGTTCGTGAGACCTCAACAATGCCGGGATCAGCAGGTTCTTCCTGGTATTATATGCGCTATATCGATCCGAACAATGATAAGGAATTTGCAAATCAGGAACTGTTAAAGCACTGGCTTCCGGTTGATCTTTATGTCGGCGGACCGGAGCATGCTGTTGGCCATCTGATGTATTCCCGCATCTGGAACCGTTTCCTCTATGACAGTGGTTTGTCTCCGGTTAAGGAGCCTTTCAAGAAGCTGGTTCATCAGGGTATGATTCTTGGAGAGAATGGTATCAAGATGGGAAAGAGATTCCCGGAGTTTGTTGTCAATCCGAGTGACATTGTGGAAGAGTATGGTGCAGATACCTTAAGACTCTATGAGATGTTTATGGGACCTCTTGAGGTTTCTAAGCCATGGAATTCAAATAATGTGCAGGGCGCAAAGCGTTTTATCACAAGAGTATGGAATTTCTTTACAGAGCCTTCCAATATTACGGAAGAGGATGACGGAACGCTCACGAAGGTATACAACCAGACTGTCAAGAAGGTCACAAATGATTTTGAAGTGCTGGGATATAATACTGCAATCAGCCAGATGATGATTTTCGTGAATGAGGTATACAAGGCTGGCAAGTGCCCGAGAGCATATGCAGAGGGACTTATCAAAATGCTTTCCTGTGTATGTCCGCATGTTGGAGAAGAAATCTGGAGCCGTCTCGGTCATGATGATACGATCGCGTATGAGAGCTGGCCGACTTACGACGAAGCACTTACCGTAGATGATTCCGTTGAGATTGCTGTACAGATCAACGGCAAGATCAAGACAACCATCTCCATCGGAAAGGATGATCCGAAAGATGAGGTTATCGCAAAGGGCAAGGAAGCAATTGCCGACAAACTTACCGGTAACATCGTAAAGGAAATCTATGTTCCGGGAAGAATTGTTAATATTGTAATGAAATAGTCAGAACCGTATTATGAAAGGGCGGGCCGGAAATTTGAATTTCCGACCCGCCCTTTTTGGACTTTGCATGGGGCGCAAAGCGTTGCTTTTTATTTTTTAATCTGATATGGCGGCAGGGATGGATCGCTGCCACGAAGCTTTTGCATGCCGCGTTGGATGGCGTCTTTAGAGGTTTTCCAATCAGCGTCTTTGTTCTTATAATCGTATTTTTCAACAAACCATGCAATATCTTCATAGACGCGTTCCATATTCTCCTGCATCAGAGGAAGCATTGTATTATAAAAATCGGCACGGTCCTTATCATTTAACTCAGCATCTGCTCCTTCGCAGAGTACCTTAAAATGTGACAGGCAAAATCCCTGGGTACTGGCAACCTGCTTGCGGAAGCCTGCGTCATCCCGGTACATGCCAAAGAATGTCTTCATGTAGGCAGAGAAAGTGTTGTTGACGGATGTACAGATAAAACATGTGGATTCGCGTTTGTTGATCCAATCAACGATGGAATTACCGGAGGCGTCTTTTTTTGAGAAAAGTCCTTTTTTACCAACGGAGTCAGGCTTGAAGTTTTTAAATTCCTTTTCCATCTCACCAAGATGACGGAGATAAAGTGTCTTTAGGATCCAGGCATTTCCAAGGGAATTGCCATAGTCGAACATTTTCTTGAAATGTCTGCGGCAGAAGCCCTCGCGGTCGGTCATATCGCGGATATCGGCTTCCATGTAAGAAGCTCCGTGCCCGAGCACGTAGTCCATAGAATGTTCTTCGGTTTTACGCTCGATGTAGCAGAATGGGCATTCGCCGGCGTTTGCCATGGCATCTGCAATTGGAATGGTGTGAAGTTGTTCTTTCATTTGGATACCTCCGGAGTGTAGTTTGTGTAGAAATCAATAAAGGATTGTAAGGTCTTGGTAGGGGTTGTGTGCTCCTTATAGGCAAAGCCGACCTCACGGTTATGGATTGGAAACGGCATCTGTACCTCAACGAGATTCCCGCTTTCAAGTTCATGGGTTACAAAGCTTTTGATGACACAGGCAATTCCGACACCAATCTTAGCAAATTCAATCAGAAGATCCATGTTGGAAGCATCAATAGATTCTGCTACCTCTATGTGATTCTCGGTCAGATAGTCGTCAATGTACTGGCGTGTCATATTATTTTTGTCAAGCAGCATGAGCGTCGCATTGGATAGAATTGCGTCACCTTTGATTCCGCGGTCGTTGATATGCTTTAGATACTCATTGGTGGCAACAAAGATGTCTTCAATGTCCTGCACATAATCAAAATGGATTCCTTTTAAGGAGTCCGGGCGGCCGATCAGTCCGATGTCGATCTGGTTTTCATCAAGCAGGCGGAGTGTCTCATTGGTAGACTGACACTGGATGGAAATGCTGACATGTGGATTGCGCCGGATATATTCCTTCAGATATGGGAGCAGGATATATTTACAAAGGGTTGTGCTGACTCCGATCTTGATATGCCCAACGCCAAGTGAGAGGGCACGTTTTAGCTTGTCCTCGCCAGTGGTAAGGGATTCGAACGCTTCCCTTACATGATCATAGAGAAGATTGCCTTCCTCGGTTAGAAGAACACCGCGGGAACTTCTGGAAAACAGCCGGCAACCAAGACTTTCCTCCAGCTTCTGGATGGATTTGCTGATTGCGGGTTGACTGATGTACAGCTCTTTTGCGGCTTTGGAAATATTTCCGGCATTGGCAACCGTATAAAAGATCCAATAAGATGATAGGTTCTGGTTCATGAGCACCTCCATGGTTGAGTGATAGTTGTATCATATCATAAAATTGGGTTATGGTAAATATGTTTATTATGTATTTTGATTATATTTTTCCCTGTGTTAAAATTACATTGAAAATAATAGAAAAGCGGATTCACTCACACATTTATTCCGCAGGACTATTGAGAAATGTCAGTTAATTTTAGGAGGAACGCTCATGGGAATGACTATGACCCAGAAGATTCTTGCCGCACATGCAGGGCTTGACTCTGTATCAGCAGGACAGTTGATTGAGGCAGATTTGGATCTTGTCCTTGGCAATGATATCACATCACCGGTTGCGATCCACGAAATCGAGAAGATGAAGGTGGATGGTGTTTTTGATAAGGATAAAATCGCTCTTGTTATGGACCATTTCGCACCGAATAAAGATATTAAGTCTGCACAGCACTGCAAGTGTGTAAGAGAGTTTGCATGCAAACATGAAATCAGCAATTATTTTGATGTTGGGGAGATGGGAATCGAGCACGCCCTTCTGCCGGAACAGGGACTTACGGTTGCCGGAGATGTGATCATTGGTGCGGATTCTCATACCTGCACATATGGAGCATTGGGAGCATTTTCTACAGGTGTCGGAAGTACAGATATGGCAGCCGGCATGGCGACCGGTCAGGCTTGGTTTAAGGTACCTTCCGCAATCAAGTTTAATATTGTCGGAAAGCCGGCAAAGTGGATCAGCGGCAAGGACGTTATCCTGCATATTATCGGTATGATCGGCGTGGACGGTGCTTTGTACCGCTCCATGGAATTTGTCGGTGAAGGTATCCAGTACCTTACAATGGATGACCGCTTTACGATTGCAAACATGGCGATTGAGGCTGGTGGAAAGAATGGTATTTTCCCGGTGGATGATCTGACAAGAACATATATGAAGGAGCATTCAAAACGTCCGTTTGTGGAGTACACAGCGGATGAGGATGCAGAGTATGATGAGGAATATACGATTGACCTTAGCACATTAAAGCCGACGGTTGCATTTCCACATCTTCCGGAAAATACACGTACCATTGATGCGGTTGGGGATGTAAAAATAGATCAGGTTGTTATCGGTTCCTGCACCAACGGAAGAATGGATGATCTGCGTATCGCTGCTTCCATTTTAAAGGGAAAGAAAGTGGCAAAAGGACTTCGTGTTATCGTGATACCTGCTACCCAGAAGATTTATCTGCAGGCAATGGAAGAGGGACTCCTCCGCACGTTTATCGAGGCGGGCGCAATCGTAAGCACACCAACCTGCGGTCCGTGTCTTGGCGGATACATGGGAGTTCTTGCTGAAGGGGAGCGCTGTGTTTCCACAACGAATCGTAACTTCGTCGGCAGAATGGGTCATGTGGAGTCTGAAGTTTATCTTGCGAGCCCTGCAGTTGCAGCGGCAAGTGCGATCACCGGAAAGATTTCCGGACCGGATGAAGTGATGTAAGGAGGAAGCAAAATGAAAGCAGCACATGGACACGTTTTTAAATATGGAGATAACGTGGATACGGATGTTATCATTCCGGCAAGATACTTAAATTCATCCGATCCGAAAGAACTCGCAACGCACTGCATGGAAGATATCGACAAGGACTTCGTAAAGAATGTCCATGAGGGAGATATCATTGTGGCAAATAAGAATTTTGGCTGTGGCTCATCAAGAGAGCATGCACCTTTATCCATTAAGGCAGCGGGCGTAAGCTGTGTAATTGCAGAGACATTTGCACGTATTTTTTACCGCAATGCCATTAATATCGGCCTTCCGATCATCGAATGCCCTGAGGCAGCAAAGTCGATTGGTGCAGGGGATGAGGTTGAAGTGAATTTTGACACAGGCGTAATCACGGATGTGACGACCGGAAAGTCATTCCAGGGACAGGCATTTCCGCCATTTATGCAGAAACTGATTGACTGTGAGGGATTGGTAAATTATATTAATACCAAGAACGCATAAGAGGAGTCAGTATGTTACCCGGTGTATATCAGGCGACAAAAAAAGATGGTACAACGTATTACCGTGCTGGTATTACGTTTCGATGCAGACATATAAGCCTCGGCAGCTTCCCGCTCGAACAGGAGGCCGGCGAGGCTTATTGCGATGCCTGGCATATTTTAAATGATGGCGTGACCCTTGATGAGGCAATCACCTGTTACCATAAAAAGCCATTTCGGCTCGCTTTTGAGAAATGTGTCTGCCTGATAAATTTCCGCGATAACAATCTTTATATCTCGAACCCGATTTACATGCGCAAGAATTTTTTCAGCTATTACCTGTCGCTGGAAGAGGAGCTGAAGTTTGATATCGATGATCTATTCTATTATGCGCGGCATAAAATCATGCGCAGGCAGGGGCATCTGTTTGTCAACGACTATGGAATGCAGGTGACGATCTTAAGCCGTTATGGAATACGAAGCTATGCTGTCTGTAATAGAGATTACGATTTCGTAAATGATGATCCGCTGGATTTCAGATATTCCAATATTAAAGTGTACAATCGCTTCTTTGGTGTGCAGGAATATGAGAAGAACGGTACAAAGCGTTATCGGGTGAAGATTCATTTAAACGGGAATTATACAGTGGGAACTTATCGGAGCGAGGAGAGAGCTGCTGTGGCATATAACAAGGCGGTCGATCTTGCAAAGAGGGCCGGATATGAGCGCAATTTTCCGGAGAATTATGTGGATACGCTCTCCGCGAGCGAATATGCAGCATTATACACACAGATAAAGATTTCACAGAAGTACATGGATTATCTGGCAAAAGGAGTTAATCCGGCGTGACAAAATGTTGAGCGGCAGGGAAATTCGCAAAAAGAATAATCTGGCGTCCCTGTATTGACAGAAAATTTGGATTTCTCTATAATGAACAAAAATAATATAGTTATGTAGCTTTTACGGTAGTGCAATTAAAAGAAGAATGAGGTTAAAAAAATGGGCGTAATGTATTCGAGTACCAGAAATGCAGATGTAAAGTATCGTGCTTCAGAAGCAATCTTAAAGGGGCTTGCAGATGATGGAGGCCTGTTTGTACCGGATTCCATTCCGGCACTTGATGTCTCTATGGAAGATCTTGCAAAGATGTCTTATCAGGAGACTGCTTATGAGGTAATGAAGCTGTTTCTTTCCGATTTTACAGAGGAAGAACTTAAGAGCTGTATTGAAAAGGCATATGACAGCAAATTTGACACACCGGAGATCGCACCGCTTGTATCTGCAGACGGGGCATATTATCTGGAATTGTTCCATGGTTCAACCATCGCATTTAAGGATATGGCATTGTCCATTTTACCATATCTTCTTACAACCTCTGCAAAGAAGAATCAGGTCAAAAATGATATTGTTATTTTGACAGCCACTTCCGGTGATACCGGAAAAGCAGCGCTTGCAGGATTTGCAGATGTACCGGGAACAAAGATCATTGTTTTTTATCCAAAGAACGGTGTCAGCCCAATTCAGGAGAAGCAGATGGTGACCCAGAAGGGGGATAATACTTTTGTTGTCGGTATTCATGGCAATTTCGATCAGGCACAGACCGGTGTGAAGCAGATGTTTAATGACAAAAATCTTGCAAAACAGCTTAGCGATGCAGGATTTCAGTTTTCTTCGGCAAATTCCATCAATATTGGACGGTTGGTTCCACAGGTTGTCTACTATGTATACGCATATGCAAAGATGTACGCAAATGGCGTAATCGCAAAGGATGAGAAGATCAACGTGGTTGTTCCGACCGGCAACTTTGGCAATATTCTGGCTGCCTTTTATGCAAAGAACATGGGAGTGCCGATCGCAAAGCTTATTTGTGCATCAAATGAAAACAAAGTATTGTTTGATTTCTTCCGTACCGGAACTTACGATAGAAACCGTGACTTTATTCTGACAAGTTCGCCGTCTATGGATATTCTGATCTCCTCAAACTTAGAGCGTCTGATTTATCGCATTGCCGGTAATGATGCTGCAAAGAACGCAGAGCTTATGAAGAGTCTTTCCACAACCGGAAAGTATGAGATTACCCCGGACATGAAGGCACTTCTGAATGATTTCTACGGCAACTATACAAGTGAGCAGGAGACCGCCGAGGTGATTTCTGATCTCTATGAGAAGACCGGATATATTATTGATACACATACTGCTGTTGCAGCAGGGGTATATCATAAGTATAAGGAAGAGACGAAGGATACGCAGACGAAGACAGTTATTGCCTCTACTGCAAGCCCATTTAAGTTTACAAGAAGTGTTATGGATGCCATTGACAAGAAATACGACAGTATGAGTGATTTTGAATTGGTTGATGAGTTGAGCCGCATCGGTAATGTGGCAGTACCACAGGCGATTGAGGATATCCGCAGCGCTGCAGTGGTACATGATACCGTCTGCGAAGTAGATGAGATGCCCGATGTTGTAAAGAAGTTCCTTGGCGTATAAAAAATAAATAAATAAAACCTCTTTTGACATGTGGTGATCACAGCAAAAGAGGTTTTTTATATTGTGCTTCAAAATTATTGTGGCAGACGGACAACTTCAAAAATAAAGTTGACAAGTCCAAAGGAGTAGAGGATCGGGAAGTGGTAGGTCCGATTCGTAAATTCAAGAACAGGGGCATCTACTTCGAGAGGAGCGGTAATGGAAAGCTCCTTGGATTCCATGTTGGAAGTATTGACGATGAACAGACCATTGTGCAGATTTAAAAAATCGGCAAGAGATGCCTGGACATATTCGTCATATTCCGTAAATTCCTCATTGACGTAGCGGGATGCAAAGGCGATTGCAGTAGCTTCATCCATGCTTAAGTAGGAAGTGACGGAGTAGTCACCGAGTACCTTCTGGCTGACACAGCATTCCGGTGGATATGCCACGATCTGCTCCGGGTCAAGGGCTGTGAAATCTTCGCCGATAAAACGCACGAAGTTATTAAAGAGAAGCTCCATATATAATCTGCCGTATATTGTTACCGGTTCTTCGGAGACAACGAGGAAATTCTCAAACAGGCGGGCAATATTGTCGTGGTTGTCCTGCGTCATGTCGAGATCAATCAGTTCATTGGCAGAGCGGTAGTCAGCAATAATCTTTTCGAAATCCTGATAAGTAAGTACGCCGTCATCAACAAGAAGCTGACCAAGCAGTAAAAAGTCCGGACTTTGTTCCTGCAACAGCTCTACAACCTGCTGGTTAGACGAAAAGCCAAGATCAATGGCAAGCTCGCCGAATTTGCGGTCCACATGCGTCTGCTCTATGACAACCTGACTGACTTCTTTGGAGGTCATGTATCCGGCATTGATGGCAAGTGTGCCCAGGCGCATATGTTCATCTGACATTCTGCGCATGGCGGAAAAAAGCTGCTCCTTTGTGATGAGATTGTTGGCAAGAAGATAATTTCCAAAAAACTGAGTATACATTAGCTATCTCCCTTCCAAAAATCTGGTTACAATATCAACTACCTGCTGGCGGTCGATCGGCTTCTGGACAAAATCCCTTGCACCGGCTTCCAATGCACATTTAAGCTGCGACTGTGTACCAACGGAGGAGCAGATGATGATCGTCGCATTCGGGTCGTAGGAAAGGATTTCTGCAATTGCAACATTGCCGTCCTTTTGCGGCATAACAATGTCAAGAAATACAAGATCAGGCTGTATTTCTTTGTATTTGCTGATCGCGGCCTGTCCATCGTTTGCTTCAAAGAATGTAGGCGTTCCCATTGTTAAAAGAATATCTTTGATCTGTTTGCGAGCAAGAATCGAATCATCGCAAACCAATATTTTTAAATCTTCAATCTTCATTTGCGAAATACTCCTTTGGTATAGATACTACAATTTTACACGAAATGATATGTTTTATCAATGTTTTTTCTTGTTGTTTTTTCTGGAACTTTCGGGTAAAATGGCACAGTAAGGAGAACGGAAATATGGATGTATTTAAGAATTTTAACACGTTATTGATCATAGATATTATCATTTTAGGTTTTGGCATTTATATGCTTGGCATTTGTATTTATATGAAGAAAACAGGGAAGATCCATTCGATCCTTCTGACTGAGCCGGAGATTAAGAAGTGCAGGCACCCGGAGAAGTTTATAGCTTATATGAATCCAAGACTGCTTGGATTTTCCGTTATTACATTGATTGATGGTGTGATCGGGCTGATTGATGAGCTTGCCGTTTCCAGCCGATATCTGGATTTTGCCTATATGATCATCTTTTTTGCGGCATTTCTGTGGTTTACAAATACTCTGAAAAATGCACGCGAAAAATTCTGTTAAAGTGCGTAAAAATTCTATTAAAATGATTGACAAAAAAATAACATAGTGTATCATATAGGTGTGTTTTTAAGGCATAATCCGGCAAGAAATTGCCGGTTAATGATTCACAAAATAAAAGAAGAGAGGATAAGAAAGATGGCAGAAATCAATTTAAGCAAGTACGGTATTACCGGAACAACTGAGATCGTTTACAACCCTTCCTACGAATTACTGTTCGAGGAGGAGACTAAGTCTGATCTTGAGGGATACGAAAAAGGACAGGAGACAGAGCTTGGCGCTGTTAACGTTATGACCGGAATCTATACCGGACGTTCTCCAAAAGACAAATATATCGTTATGGATGCTAATTCCAAGGATACTGTTTGGTGGACGACCGACGAGTACAAGAACGATAACCACCCAATGACAGAAGAGACATGGGCGGCTGTTAAGGAAATCGCTAAGAAAGAGCTTTCCAATAAGAGACTGTTTGTTGTTGATGCATTCTGCGGCGCAAACAAAGATACCTGCATGGCTGTTCGTTTCATCGTTGAGGTTGCTTGGCAGGCTCATTTCATCAAGAACATGTTCATCGTTCCTACCGAGGATGAACTGAAGAATTTCGAGCCGGATTTCGTTGTATACAACGCTTCTAAGGCTAAGGTTGAGAACTTCAAGGAGTTAGGACTTAACTCTGAGACATGTGTAGCTTTCAACATCACAAGCCGTGTGCAGGTTATCATCAACACATGGTACGGCGGGGAGATGAAGAAGGGTATGTTCTCTATGATGAACTACTACCTTCCACTTAAGGGTATTGCTTCTATGCACTGCTCAGCAAACACTGATATGAATGGTGAGAATACCGCTATTTTCTTCGGACTTTCCGGAACAGGTAAGACCACACTTTCTACCGATCCTAAGAGACTTCTGATCGGTGATGACGAGCATGGCTGGGATGACAACGGCGTATTCAACTTCGAGGGAGGCTGCTACGCAAAGGTTATCGGACTTGACAAGGAGTCTGAGCCGGATATCTACAATGCAATCAGAAGAGATGCACTTCTTGAGAACGTAACTGTTGACGATGAAGGCAAGATCGACTTCGACGACAAGAGCGTTACCGAGAACACCCGTGTATCTTATCCAATCGACCATATTGAGAACATCGTTCGCCCGATTTCTTCCGCACCGGCTGCAAAGAACGTAATCTTCCTTTCTGCTGATGCATTTGGAGTGCTTCCTCCAGTATCTATCCTTACACCGGAGCAGACACAGTATTACTTCCTTTCTGGATTTACCGCAAAGCTTGCTGGTACTGAGCGTGGAATCACCGAGCCTACACCTACCTTCTCCGCTTGCTTCGGACAGGCATTCCTTGAGTTACATCCAACCAAGTATGCTGAGGAGCTTGTTAAGAAGATGCAGAAGAGTGGAGCAAAGGCTTACCTCGTAAATACCGGATGGAACGGAACCGGAAAACGTATCTCCATTAAGGATACCAGAGGAATCATCGATGGAATCTTAAGCGGAGATATCAACAATGCACCTACCAAGAAGATCCCGATCTTCGATTTCGAAGTTCCTACCGAACTTGCTGGTGTTGATCCGGCAATCCTTGACCCACGCGATACCTACGCAGATGCTTCTGAGTGGGAGGAGAAGGCAAAGGATCTTGCTTCCAGATTCAACAAGAACTTCGTAAAGTACGAAGGCAATGAGGCTGGTAAGGCATTAGTATCTGCTGGACCACAGTTATAATTTGAATTTAAAATAATTCTGACAATAACGAGGCAATCTGACTGCTTGCAGTCAAGGCTGCCTCGTTATTTGTTACAATTTTATTTTGAACTTCATTGCTTTTTTATGCGCAGGATGTTAGTATAATTACAAAGCATATTTTCACGGCAGGCGTGGCCATTTATTGGGGCTGCACGTTCTTACACTCATCTGAATCATATTTAACATATCCCGAAAATTCATGCTTTTACAACCATTCAACAAAGGCAGGAATTTGACA